>DYVS01000282.1:0-35027 GCA_020743075.1 Butyricimonas virosa
AGAATATCATAGCACTCTACTTGATCAAGGTATCCAAATGGTTTACCCTGGTGATGCCGATTATCGTGCTATTTTACAAGGAATGCGGGTTGGATTTGGCTGATATATTCATCTTGAAGAGCGTCTATTCCATCGCCATGGTGTCGCTGGAAATACCGACGGGCTACCTGGCCGACGTGTGGGGACGCAGGAATTGCTTGATCGCAGGATGCATATTTTGCTTCCTGGGATTCACCAACTATTCGATCTCCGACACGTTCACGGCATTTTTCCTCTCGGAAATATTGCTCGGGTTCGGCCAAAGTCTGGTGTCCGGGGCCGATTCCGCCCTACTCTACGATACCATGCTACACTATAAAAAAGAGGATGAGTACTTGAAATACGAGGGAAGAGTTACCATGGTCGGGAATTTTTCGGAAGCTTTTGCCGGAATATTCAGCGGGTTGTTGGCAGTTTACTCCCTCCGGCTCCCGTTTTACGTGCAAAGCGGGATCGCTTTCATCGGCATCCCGGCAGCCGTAGCCCTGACCGAACATGCCGCCAAGACAAGAATTAAAAACTCGTTTGCCAATATCGTGCAAATCATTCAATACTCACTTTTCACGAACAAGGAACTGTGCTACAACATCATGTTCTCCGGCGTGATCGGGGCTGCCACGCTCACCATGGCTTGGTTTGTTCAACCCCTGTTGATTGAACTGGATACCCCAACCTCATGGTTCGGAATTATCTGGACAATTCTAAATCTCACCGTGGGGATCTCGGCCTTATACTCCGACAAACTGGATCAATGTCTGGGAAGTCTGCGGATGTACACGTTAATCCTGTTCTTCATCGTGGGGGGATATATTGCAGTGGCCTTCAATATTTCTTATATTGGCTTGGTATGTCTGTTCTTCTTTTACATCGTGAGAGGATTCGCCACACCGATATTAAAAGGATACATTAACCAAATCACCTTCTCCGAAATGCGAGCAACCGTACTTTCCATCCGCAACTTCATTATTCGGCTTATGTTCGCAGCCATGGCCCCGCTTGTCGGTTGGTTACACGACTTGTATTCTCTTTCTATCGCCCTGCAAGCCACAGCCGCTATCATTTTTGTACCCGGATTACTATTCTTGATCCTGCAATATCGCTACAAACCGAGAGAAACTTCTCTATAAAATAACACCTCTTATTATATTGATTTAAACCATTTTATAGTCTTATACAATATTGGTATTCGCTTTATTACATGTACAGTAAACAAGATCGTTGCCAAAAGTCCCATTTTGTAGTGCCACAATCCAAGCGTGGAGTTAGCCCCTTCTGTTATCACCAAAGTTAAGCCTGAAAATGAAAGGATGATAAATAGGGTCGACACGGCTAGCGTGACACGGCTTTTCTTCCCTAACCCGTTTACCACCAAACTTTCGTACCATTTCCAATGTGTTTTTACATGGTAACAACAACAACTAAAAAATAACATACTCATTATAACATGAGATACAGCCCAATTATGCCAAGTATCATGATCATTTCCATGTCCGGCAACATGCAATTCTATCCCCGTATACGCAGATAAAATAAAAACGGGTATTAAAATCCAATCTATTACAAAAATCTTTTTCATCAATAATTCATCTTGATAATAACGGGATAAAGGTCATCATTTCAAGAGAGACAAACGATAACAATTGTAAAGAAATGGGGTTTAACGTCTATTTCTGATTCGGGATAAAGAAACGGGAGTAACACCCAGATAAGAGGCAATGTAGTGCTGCGGAACTCGCTATATGATGTTGGGGTATTCTCTCAGTAATTCTTCATACCTCTGTCGTGGCGTGTTTTTTATGCGAGAAAGAAATAGTTGTTGATAAACATGAAAACGTTCTATAAGTTTTTCCTCATAATATTCCCTCAACGAGGGAATTGTTTCGATAAGAGCGTAAAAATCATCTCTCTTTATTATAAATACTTCTGTAGGTTCAATACTTTCCAAAAAGAAAAGGCTCGGTTGCCGTTTATATAAACTATCGAATGACGCTACAAAATCCCCTTCAAAAAAGAATTGAAAAGTTATATCTTTACCTTCATGATAGAAAAACAAACGCATACAACCTTTGCGAATCAGATACAATTTATCTGCAACATTACCTTCTTTCAACAATATGGTCTTGGACGGGATTGATAAACCGCCAACTTCTTTCAAGGTTGAGAGGTATTCATCTAAATGACTGACTTCTATCATACTGCAAAGTTATGAAAAAACATATCACCAAAAAACAAAAGAGAGGTTCGTCTCATCGATAACCTCTCTTCATTTTATTTTCCGATATAAACTTACCGTATCCCTTCGAGTATTTTGGTTATAGCCTGAAATACATCTTCCACGGTACCATGACCATTCACTGAAAAATGTTTCTTCTGAACCTTGTAATGATCGGCCACGGGCAATGTCTTTGCCTTATACTCGCGGAAACGATTTTCAATCACCTCCTCGTTATCATCGGCACGTCCCTCGATTTTAGCACGTTCTAGCATCCGACGCATTAACTCGTCGTGAGGTACGTCGATACTCACCAATGCACTCAACGGGTGGCCCGTCTTAGCCAGCATTTCATCAAGAATCTCGGCTTGTCTCACCGTTCTGGGAAAACCGTCAAACAGGAAACCATTCACGTTCTTGTGGTGTTCGATGCTGTTTTCGATTAACGCAACCACAAACTCGTCAGATAATAACTCGCCTTTATTAATAATCCCGGCAGCCATTTTACCAAAATCCGAACCTTCGGCAATCTCTTTACGAATCATCTCGCCTGTTGACAGATGCGCTAGATTGTATTTTTCAACGATCTTTTTCGCCTGAGTACCTTTTCCGGCTCCTGGAGGGCCAAACAATGCAATATTCAGCATGACAATAACTTTATTTTATTCCTTTTGATGTATTAATTGTTTCATTTTTATGAACTCAGCCACAAAGGTATACTTTAATCCAAACTTTAAAATAGAAAAGTCAGAATATTTTCTAATTTTATGTTCGGAATAATCTTATTTTTGCATTATTGTGAATTCCAGTAATTTAAAAACTTCATGCTAAAGTTATTCATGTTAATTTGCATCCCCCATAATTACTCTTTCACCTTTTCAAGCACGTCCAGATCCGTGTAATAAGTACGATGTTGTGATTTTTTACCCGTTACGTTCATTTTGGCCAAAACATACTTAATATTTCCCTGGTTATCAACCTCATAATCTTCTACAAATCCGTATTTACACTCCTCGTCCATGTATCTTCGACCATTCTCGTCCGGGATAGCCCGCCGGAAAGTGGGAGTTGTAATTTTCACCTTCTCGTTCACCTCAAACTGCTTGTTCTCATCAATATACTGATTTTTCAGTTGCTTTTCCTGCTCTCGATATTTGGCTATAATTTCTTCCAGCTCTTTTATAGAAGCTACATACTCTTCTTTCGTCATGGTTCTATTCATTTATCGAAATAATTTACTTACTCTTTTTACATTATGAATGTAATTATCACCTTGCAGTTACAAATATATAAAATAAATTACATATACCATTCAATTCGTTCTAAATTCGACAATATTGGATATAAACAAACAAAAGTAATTATAAGACCTTATCTCTATTCTTGAAAATTACATTGCAATTTCGTACATTCGCAAGCATTTCCGGAATCAATAATATGAACAAGAAAAAGACCACAACACGAAAAAAAGCCACGAAGAAAAAACAAAGTATCTTTGCCCGTGTTTTCAAGACAATACTATTGAGTGCCTTACTGGGCGCCATTCTCGTTGGGCTCTTCGTGTGTTGCGTGTACTACGGGATGTGGGGGAAAATTCCGGATTACCGGGACTTGAGGGAAATTCGTAACAACGAAGCATCTTCTCTGTATAGTGAAGACGGGGAGTTACTCGGAAAATATTACGTGGAAAACCGTACAAACGTCATGTTCGGCAGTATATCCCGCAACGCCATAAACGCCTTGATTGCCACAGAAGACGTGCGCTTTTACGAGCATCACGGGTTCGATAAAGTCAGTATGCTGAGGGTATTGTTCAAGACATTGCTACTGGGCGATAAAAGTTCGGGCGGGGGAAGTACGATCAGCCAGCAATTGGCCAAAAATCTCTATCCTCGCCAGTATAGCAGCCGTTTCATGATTCCGGTAATCAAGATCAAAGAGATCATCACAGCACATCGTCTTGAAAAATTATACACGAAAGACGAAATTCTCACCCTATATTTAAACACTGTATCTTTTGGTGAAGGCACGTTCGGTATTGAAAGTGCCGCCCAAAAGTATTTTTCCACGACGGCAACACGCCTCTCCGTTCCGGAAGCAGCCACCCTGATCGGCCTTTTGAAGGGACCTTCTTACTATAATCCCCGGGTACATCCAGATCGCACGTTATTGCGACGTAACACGGTGATCACCCAAATGGTTAAGTACGATTATCTGACCGAAGAAGAAGGGGAAACATTGAAACAAGAAAAACTGCAGCTCCGCTTCAAACCATTAAATCATTATTCCGGCTTAGCCCCCTACTTACGTGAACAAATCCGCCAAGATGCAGTCAAGCTCATTGCCGAATTCAACGAGGCAAACAGTACCAATTACGATTTATACAAAGACGGACTAAAACTCGTCACCACGATCGATGCGGAGATGCAACGTTACGCGGAAAAAGCCATGCGACAGCACATGAAGTCGTTGCAACACGCTTTCTACACACATCTAGGAAAACAAGAACCGTGGGACAAAGAGAAAAATCTCCTTGATAATGCCATCCGGGAAAGCGAGACATATAAAAATTTGAAACGCCAAGGACTTAGCGAGAAAGCCATCCTCGCCGCCATGAACGAAAAAAAGCCCATGACGATTTACAGTGCATACCAGGGAGAAGCCGAAATGCAAATGTCCTCCATTGACTCACTCAAACATTACCTAAAGATACTTCAACCTGGCATGATAGCCGTGGAGCCCCAATCCGGAAAAATAAAAGTATGGATCGGGGGACTTGATTTCAAGTATTTCCAATATGACCAAGTGCTGGCACCCCGCCAAGTCGGTTCCGTGTTTAAACCGGTCGTTTACAGCGCAGCCATTGAACATGGAGCCCGTGTCGATGCCTATTACAATAATGAACAAAAAAGTTACCCGGAATACGACAACTGGACACCCCGAAATTCAAACAACCAGTACGGTGGTTACTACACGCTGAAAGGAGCTCTAAGTCAATCCGTCAACACGATCGCCGTCCAAGTTCTCCTACAAACAGGAATTGACGCCACGATAGAACATGCCCGCCACTTGGGAATACAAAGTGAACTACCCGCGGTTCCCTCCATCGCACTGGGAGC
Organism: Butyricimonas virosa; assembly: GCA_020743075.1. Taxonomy (GTDB): domain Bacteria; phylum Bacteroidota; class Bacteroidia; order Bacteroidales; family Marinifilaceae; genus Butyricimonas; species Butyricimonas virosa_A. The sequence goes on from DYVS01000282.1 coordinate 5,371, forward strand.
TGCCAACATTCCTCTCCGGGAAATGATTCTCCCCTACTTGTGCTATGCAAACAATGGAGTGTCGACAACGCCCTATTACCTGCTTTCCATAAAAGACCGGGACGGACGTATCCTTTACGAGGCCGAACCTCCACGCAGAGAACGGGTGATCCCGGCAGAGCAAGCTCATATTATGTCCTCCATGCTTTCCGCCGTTATTCAAGAAGGAACAGGAAAAAGACTAATCAACAACTACGGGCTGAACATACCCCTAGCCGGGAAAACCGGGACTACCCAGAATCAAGCCGATGGCTGGTTTATCGGCTACAACCCTCGTATAGTCGTGGGTGTAAGAGTCGGAGCCAACAATTCCCGTGTACATTTCAACTCTACCGCACTAGGCCAAGGAGCCAATATGGCTCTTCCCATTTTCGGCTTGTTCATGCAGGAATGCCTGCAAAGTAACACTTACGCCTATTGGTCCGGTCTGTCCTTCCCGGTTCCACCCGTGGATGTACAAAAGGATCTGGAAGTACCTACATTCAAGGAAAACATAAATCTGTTGGAAAGATTGACTAACCAGAAACTGGAAAAAGTAAAGAAACAAGATACAGAAAAAGATACCGATTCTCCCAAGAAAAAAGGTTTCTTCCGGAAAATCGGGGATCTGTTCAAGAAGAAAGATAAAAAATAATTCACCATGAAAACAATAAACAAGACATCTTTGCTCCTCGCTTTTATTATATTGGCCATTGCTTTCAGTATCATATCTATGATTGCTGCCCCGGCTGAAATTCGTTACTCTTGGCACGGCCTAAATCCGTGGAATACCCTTCAGGCCGTACCACTCATGTTCAAACGATTCCTTAAAATGGACGATTGGATTATCTATTCCCTATCCGTGTTAATTATCATTTATCTTTGGTGGAGAATTTATGCACTAGTGAATAAGTTTAGGTCGTAAAGTTTATAAGGTCCATAAAGTCTAAGGTCTGTCCTTATATAGAAATACATCAATTCTGACATATGTTTACTGTAAACTTTGTTTCTAGATAATACAGGGTAATACACAGTGTTTACCCGTTGACAACAGGGAGTAATAAGGGATTAAAGACGTATCAACTTCGAATCAACTTCGGTACAAAGACGTTCACGAACGTGTTTGCACCGAACTTAATAGGTTTTTGTTCCAAAATTATCTAGTGTTTACCTTAAGCATTCATCCTTTCTTCAACTAGTATTTCTACTCTTTCACCCCGTACACACTCTGGGATATACGTTTCACAGCTACCACGAAAAATCCCGTTAAAACAAGATTAAGGACCAAACTTAAAATGGAGATAATCAATGCGGGACCTCCTAACTGATACCCGATAGCAATCACGATAATTCCGGCACCGACCTCTCCCCTCGTGAACATACCGATAGAAAGTGCCAGACGCTCCTGAATCTTTCGGTCACGGTAGAAAAATAACGGGAACATCTTCCCAAGGTTAGAAAGAATCGTTACCACAATTACATGGAAGATCAGCATCCCCCATCCGGGCATCCCGTCTCCCCCGGTCTCCAAACCGATAAAAATAGGCGTACTCAACCCGACTAAAAACATAAACAGGTACGAGATAAAACTAGAAGCTCTTTCTTCCTCCTGCGAGTGATTATGCACGGTTTTCATCACCATTCCCAGCACGAATGCCGGTAACAGCACCTCGATATGAATTGCCCCATCCTGTCCCATCAAAGCTTTCGAAATCAGATACACACTCTCGAATGCTGCCACGATACACACGGAATAGAGCAGAATAGACTTCCAAGATTGTGGCAAGTTCAGCGAACTCAACCGTTTCCACCCAAAAATCAGAAGAATACAAACCACCCCAATAATAACAAACAGTTGCCATTTGAAACCGATCATCAATATTTGTAACGGAATCATCAATAAAATTGTATCCAAGTCATCAAATATAGCCAGTACTTGCGTTTTCTTGTAGATCCACTCCTTTTTCAGCCCGGCAGCAGCAAGCATCGTGAAAAGAATACCTGCGGATGTAGGAGCGGCAAACCGACTGATCAGCAAATTATTCTCCCACGATAATCCCGTATCCAAGAAAAAGATATAATAACCAGCTATCAGAAGCCAAGGTACTGCAGCTGTCGCCATTGCAATAAAATAATCTGTCGTGTACGAACGCCATTTTGCCTTATCCAACTCGAATTCCCCCCCCACGTTAATCATGATAAAAGCAAGACAAATAAACATCAACCATTTACTTATCGATGCCAGAGTTCCATATGCGCTCCCTAACGCCGAGGGAAGTATTTGAGAAAAAAACAAGCCGCAAAGTAAGAAAATAGAAAATAAAAAAACTTTCTTCATCCCCATTGAAATTAATTTGCCACAAAGATAGGGATTTTCAGGTAATTTATTATCGCTATTTAAAATGAATCTAGTTAAAAAATGTATATCAAAAGCTTTGATCTACTCGTATTTAATCGCATCAGGTTTATAAACACGGTAATCATAAAATCCACTTTTCCGACGACTGGACACGTTCACCTCTATACTATGAATATCAGGTGGTCCTTTGGGGTAAAAAGCAAAACGTATACTTACATTCTTGAGAATCAGGTTATCATTTCGCAAATTCAGACTAAAACCAATCCCCCAGTATGATTGACTATTTAACAAATTCTTCTCATCCCGAGCCAACACTCCCCAATCTACGAACCCGGTAACCGATGCCCGAAATCCTCTTTTAATGTAAGGCAGGAACAACGTTGCGGACATTGAAGCGGAAAGTCGTTGTGTCCCACGAGTGGTATCGGAATCAAATCCCCGAATGTTAGCATCCTCGAAATAAATATAATCATCCGGATTCCTCTTGATTCCCAACACGTAATCCACGTTACTATAAAAACGTAACCGATGTCGGGACAGGTCGTACAAACGACTGATATACTGGCTTCCGACCTTAAACACGCCACTCTCTGCCGTGTAACCATTCAAAAAAGTACCTAAAGCCGCATACCAAGAATAATATCTCTCCGTGTACTTGTTGAACCAGGAATAATGCCATTCCGTTCCCAGGTACCCGTACTCCGTGAAGTCGCTCTTCTCGTACCCGAAAAGTAACGCTCCCGACAATCCGGATGGTATATCCTCCGTTCGTCCAAAATCGTAGATTAAGTTCGCCTTGAAATACTTGATCTTGGTAAACGTCAAGGCTCCCATGATCCGATCTCGGTCATAATAGAAATGATTGGAATCACTTGACACTTCCGGACGATCGACAAAACTAGTACCCGTGTAACGCCCCGTTAGATAAAACATCCGGTTATAACTATACTTTTCCGGCAAATAAAAAGAAGTTCCTCCCCAGAAGTCCCACAACCGGTAATTAAATAACTCCACGGGCTTATTTATATCCCGATCAACTAATGTTTTCGATGAATATACCCGACTATATGCGGCTCCTCATGCCCATTTCGTCTTGTACGTCAAGAACTCTTTATCTAGTTCCACCCGTAAAATATCCTGATTATAGGAATTCTCGTACATCCCATAGAAGTCCATGTGAGACCCAAGAAGGTTACTAGCCTTATACTCGATTAAGTTTCCCCATTTTTTATCTTTACTTCCTCGAAAGCTGGCTTCGTAATGCAAACTATGCCCCAATTTAAACAAGTTTTTTGTTTCCAGTCCTAAGTCGACCGCATTCAAGAAGTTACTCCACACCTCCCCCGTCCATGAAAATTCATCCTTGCAAATAACCATCAGATCAACTTGATTCGTATCGCTCTGCACTTCCTGAATTCCGATCAACGCATCATCCACGTTCGACATCGACTTCAGCAACTGCTCATTCTGTACCAACTCGAAAGGGTCCACGATCATCCCCGGTCTCACGGTCAACTGTTTCTTTATCACCCGTTCAGCCGATTTCTGATGAACAGAGTTTGCCACGCTTAAAAGCCATTGCAAACTGTCCTGCAAAGGAGTCGTGTCGTTAACGCTCATTCCAAAAGGAGGTAAAACTTTCACGTAAATATCACGGATAGTCTTTCCCCGGTAAGGTTTGTAACGATCCTCGCTATTCTCCGTTTGGACAATATCAATATTAATCTTCCGAGGATTCACGAAGATCATCTTGTACAGCTCTTTCGTCCACTTCCGACGATAAGCGACCTCCTTAATCTTGGAAAACTCGTACTGGAGAGTATCCCGGATTAAACTATCCGGCAAGAAGACCACGTTATTTTGTTTCAGTGTATCAGGAAGCTTTATAAATTCGTACCCGTTATTCTCACGCACGTCGAATGATAAAGGCCTTGCATTTGCTTGACTTTCCACGAGTAACACCCATGCCAGCATCCATATCATACAACGAATAATCACACGCTTCTTTTCCAATAAAATTACTCCTCTAACACTAATGTTTTCAATTTATCAGACATCCAAACCTCACGTTCTCCCTGTTCATTTTGATAAATAAAACAAGCCTCAAGGTGAGGATTATCCTTCACGATTCTTTTGGCTTCTTCCGTTCCCAAAACCATAAATGCCGTCGCATAAGCATCTGCCTCCATACAAGTCGGAGCATACACGGAAGCGCCTAGTATATCCTGTTGGACAGGATAACCGGTCCTAGGGTTTATTGTATGAGAATATTTTTTTCCATCCACCACATAAAAACGGCGATAATTCCCGGATGTAGCCAACGCTCCTTCCCGTAATGCCAGTACAAGCTGCAACTCCCGGTTTGCCGCCGCCGCATCGTCAATTGGCTTGTCGATACCAATATGCCACGGACGCTGTTTATTACTCTCCCCCTTCACCCGAATTTCACCACCAATCTCAATCATGTAATTTTGTACTCCTTTCCGATCAAAAAACTCGGCCACGAGATCCACCCCCAACCCTTTGGCAATGGAACTAGCATCCACCTGTACCCCGTCAACCAGTTTCACTAACCGCACTCCTTCTAATTGCACCTTATCCATTCCGACGTATTGCAACAGAGAATCGATCTTCTCGTCCGAAGGCAATTTCTCGTTTTTAAAACCGAATCCCCAAGCGTTCACCAGTGGAGCCACGGTCACATCAAAGGCTCCACCCGTTGCCTCATTCACCTCTCTTGCTTTCTCGTACATGGTTACAAAAAGTGAATCTACCTGCTCACTCTCACCCCGGTTCCATCGGGCAATTACCGACTCTTTGTTGAACATCGACAAGGACTGATTCACCCGTTCCATCTCTTGACGGATCTCCACTGCATAATCCACTTCACTCTGGTATGACACATGGTAAACAGTACCATACACACTACCTTCCGTGAAACGGTATGCATTACGCTCACATCCCATCATCAACACCAACCCGCAAATAATAATCCCCAACTTTTTCATACACTTTTCTAAAAATAATATCCCAAGTTAAAATAAAAGCCTAGCTTCTTTGACCAATCCGAAAGACTAAACATGAAATCAATCGGCCCCACAATACTATCATAAGAATATCCTACTCCTCCCCCAAAAATATCATCGCCTCCGAATACATCAAAGAAGTTAGATTCCTGTTTTGCATAATTCCCAGCTAGAGAAATATAATGATTACGACCGATATTGTATCTCACCTTAACTTTTGCCACCACCACCGAATTGTCAAATATCTCCAAATGCTGAATGCCCAAGAAAGGCAACTGTTGATCGACATATCTCCCGGCTACATCTCCTCCCATACAATTCAAATAAGGATAGGGAATGTTATGTCCCACCAACACTCGCCCGTAGATAGACGGAATAAATTTCACCCGTCGAGTGATAGACAACACGGACTCGAAATCTAACCCGATGGCCGAGAACGGAGCCCCGTCGTTATAGGTAATGAGGTTATCCGTGTACAAAGAGTAATCCACTTTCAATGACATTCCCCGTGTCGGGTAATAACGTTTATCAAAAGTTTCCAAGTGAGCCAGTCCGTAATAACTAAAGAATCCTTCCGGTTTTACCGAAATATTGTGATCTTTGTCAGAGAAAAGGAACGACTCGTAATTGTAATACTCGTAACGCACGCCCAACTGCAATTTGAAGTTACGGAAATAAATATCAGAACCTCCCAAGGTTACCCGATGAACCCCGTAATCCACGTTATCCGTTTTCTTTCCCTTGGTATAAATATCTAGGTTATTATATTTAAACATATACTCCAATTCAAAACGCCGCAGGAAAGTATTTCCCAGTGAATAGTTCAATTTCACGTAAGGATTCATACTCAAACGTCCGGTCAGAGAAAGCCGTGAACCTCTCAACTCTTTGTGCGTAAGTGTCGTGTTCAATAAAATAGCTGCCATTTCCTCCGAGTCAAACCGGAATCCCAAGTTCAAAGAACTCATCGATTTTTGTTTCAATATCAATTCCAAATCATACACCGGACCACCACTAAGTTTATAACTCACACTCGAAAACGCCCCGATCCCGTACAATTCGGCAATCGCCTCGTGCAGATCGCTCAACGTAATCCGGCTATAATCTTTTATCCGTATCTTTTTCCGTAACCATTTTTCATCCCGTTCATCAATTCCCGACAAATGGACGTGTTCTACCATAATTGTGTCATTCTCGATAATTATATCTTCAGATACTTTTTTCGGTTGGTAACTTTCTGTAAGTCCCAGTTCCTTCTTCAACTGCATTAATTCATCCCATTGACTCCGGGCCACGTCCTCTCCCCGCATGATCAGCGTGTCGATAGCACTTGCCGAGAAACTGGCTGCCGAATAAGGAGTAACATCCGGCTTAATATAGATGTTTACCATCTTTTTATTTTCCTCGTACTTCTGAATTCCAAGAAAAGAGGTCATCTGGTCAAGAATTCCCATCACGGATTCCAGCCCGGAGGCATCTTTCAGTTCCGCCTGCACGTCCACCCCGATAATTATATCGGCTCCCATCGCTTTAGCTATATCCACCGGGAAATTATTCGAGATTCCCCCGTCCACCAATACCATACCATCTTTCCGCACGGGAGCAAAAGCCCCCGGAATCGCCATACTCGCACGCATGGCCAAAGGCAACACGCCGCAGTCCTGTATCACCTCCTGACCATCCACCAAATTACTCGCCACGCAGGCGAAAGGGATTGGCAATTTCTTAAAATCCAACGAATCATGGTAACCGATCGTTAGGTCCGAAAACAGATTGTAAATATTCTGCCCACTGATAAATCCCGATGGAATCTTGATTTCCCGATTATTCTTTATCGGTACGGAAACCAAATACTTTTCCGTTTCCTCCTTCTCCGAAAAAGGGAGATTATAACGATACACTTTATCACTCAACAGAAACGTCCAGTTCTGTCTTCTCACCAAACTATCCATCGTATGCGCATCGTACCCGATCGCGTACAATGCCCCTACGAGAGACCCCATACTTGTCCCTGCAATATAATCTATCGGAATCCCGGCTTCCTCCAATACCTTCAACACACCGATATGCGCCACACCTTTTGCACCTCCACCACTCAGCACCAACCCGACCTTTTTTCGTTGTCCTTGAACATCTAACATGACAAATAAAACAAGAAGAAACACCAAAATTCGTTTCATACATTTCAGAATTTAAATTTAAGAGGTTAGAATCAAAAAAGATACCATTCTTCTCGCTCTAAACTCCCCAAAAATACAAATTTATCGGAACATTAGCAACTTGCCTCCCCTAGTTCGTACAACATTTGACATTTCTTTTTCCAAATTATTTAGCTAAATTTGCGGTGAGACAAAAAGAATGTAGTATGACGAAAATATTAGTGATTGATGATGAGAGAAGTATCCGCAATTCGATGAAGGATATTCTACAATACGAGGGACACGAAGTCGTGCTGGCTGAAAACGGAATGGAAGGGCTCGTTTCCGTGAAATCTGAAAAACCCGACATTGTTTTCTGTGATATAAAAATGCCCAAAATGGAAGGTATCGAAGTTCTGGAACGTATCAAAGAATTCTCTGCAGATACCCCGGTAATCATGATTTCCGGTCACGGAACAATCGACACGGCCATCGAGGCCATCCGGAAAGGAGCATATGATTTTATCGAAAAACCATTGGATCTGAATCGTATACTAATCACGATAAAGAACGCAACAGATAAGCATTTATTAATTCACGAGACAAAGACCCTAAAAAACAAGGTCAGCAAGAAATACGATATGATCGGGAATTCCGAGGCCTTAAACCATATACGAGCCATGATCGACAAGGTAGCAGTCTCCGATGCCCGAATCCTCATCACCGGACCTAACGGTTCCGGAAAAGAACTTGTCGCCCACCAGTTGCACGAATTAAGTCACCGGAAAGACAATGCCTTCGTCGAGGTAAATTGTGCTGCCATTCCCTCGGAACTGATAGAGAGCGAGTTATTCGGACACGAGAAAGGATCTTTCACCTCGGCCATCAAACAAAAGAAAGGGAAATTCGAACTCGCCAACGGGGGAACACTCTTCCTAGACGAGATCGGTGATATGAGTCTCAATGCCCAAGCAAAAGTACTAAGAGCTTTACAGGAACAAAAGATAACCCGTGTCGGAGGGGATGCCGATATAAATGTAGACGTGCGGGTCATTGCCGCCACGAACAAGAACTTAAAAGAAGAGATCAAGAAGGGGAATTTCCGAGAAGACCTCTATCACCGGTTAAGCGTGATTATTATTGATGTACCCCCTTTGTGCCAACGTTTGGAAGATATTGATGATCTGGCCAATCACTTCTTGACGGAAGTATGCACGGAAATGGGCATTGCCCCTAAAACGCTGTCTCCCGATGCTATTGCCGCATTGAAGGAATGCGAATGGACAGGTAATATCCGCGAACTACGCAACGTCGTGGAACGATTAGTCATTCTTTGTGGTAACACCATCACCCAGGAAGACGTGAAAATGTATCGATAATAGGAAAGTTAAAAATTAAAAGATAAAAACTAAAAGTTGAAAATCCAAAAGCGTCAGCTTGTGCGGCTGGAATCTAAAATCTAAAATTTAAAATTAGCTCGCTTTATGGGAAAAGACAATAAATTACATATTATATTATTGGGGCGGAGAAACAGCGGGAAAAGCTCGTTAATCAACGCCTTAACAGGTCAAAATATTGCTATCGTTTCGGATGTGGCCGGAACGACTACCGATCTAGTAAAAAAAAGTTATGAAATCCCGGACTTTGCTTCCGTTATTTTTATCGACACGGCAGGTATCGATGACACGGGAGCTTTGGGTGAAATGCGGGTGGAAAAAACCAGAAATGCCATATCACAAGCGGATATGGCTCTACTTGTGGTCACGAATAACCATTTCGGGGAACACGAGCAGCAACTTGCCGAACAATTAAAAAAATTGGAAATCCCATTTCTGGTGATCCATAACAAACGGGACGAATCCGCCTTGACTCCCGCTTTAAAGGAGAAACTGACGACGACCTACAACTGTCCGGTAATCGACTATTCCACCCGAGAAGACAACACGGATTTAATTCTGAATACCTTAAAAAGTGTATGGAAAAAGGACAATACCCCGAAATCTTTAATCGGTGATTTGCTTTCTCCCGGGGACATCGTGTTACTGATCACCCCGATCGATACCGAAGCCCCCGCCGGACGATTGATTCTGCCGCAAGTACAAATGATTCGGGATATACTCGACAACCATTGCACCTCTATCGTGTTGCAACCGGAAGAGATTATCCCTTTTCTAGAAAAAACGGGTATTCGCCCTCGTCTGGCAATAGCCGATAGCCAAGTCTTCAAGAAAGTGGCTGCCATCATCCCCCCAGAGATCCCTCTCACGAGTTTTAGCATCATTCTTGCTCGCCACAAGGGAAACTTTAAGGCTTATCTCGCCGGGACTCCCCGGATAGAGGAACTAAAAGAAGGTGATCGTATCCTTATGCTAGAATCCTGCTCCCATCATGTTTCCTGTGAGGACATAGGACGCCACAAGATTCCCCGTTGGTTACAAGAATATACCGGGAAGAACTTCCAGTTTGACTTTATCGTTGGCTTGGATGCCATCACTCGCCCCATCACCGACTATGCTATGGTCATTCAATGCGGAGGCTGCATGATTACCGGAAAGCAATTAAAAAACAGACTCCAACCTGCCATTGATGCAGGGATACCTGTCAGTAACTATGGAATGACGATTGCTTACCTACATGGAATATTCGGAAGGGCAATGAAAGTATTTCAAGATTGATGATTTTAGATTGAACTCCTGAAGGAGAAAAGGAGTTCAATCCAAGATTTCCATATCCAATATTTCTAAACAGTTATTCCAAACCCTACGGCAAAAGGTCTCAACTCCGGAGCCCGATTCTTGTTAAACATATTTGTCAATGAATAATTTCCCCAAATACATACTCCTCGGTAACCAATGCGTAACGTGTAATCTACCTTAAAAGGTACCATCCCGTAACTTCCGTTTTCCTTCAATTTCCGTTTATTTCCCTTCTCACTCGTGTAAACGACCTTTGTTTTCGAGTGCAAGCGGATTCCCCCGATAAACCCAGTGGAGACATAAAACCTTTTCCAACCAGGAGCCGGGAATTGCTTTTCCAGCATCAGGGGTATCGTTAAATAGAGCGTCTTGAATGTACTTCGTTTCACATCCGTAATGTCCCACTCGGACAACGGCACGGCATGTAGCATCTCACCTTTCTCCCGACGAATAGTAATATCTCCATCCAGACACATACGGGAGTAGTCCAGGCCAAATCCCGTGAATATACCGAAACGTTGCCGGGGACTCAACCCAAAGCTAAATTTGGCAAAGTTAAAATGCATCGTAAACGAACTTGCCCAATCTAATTCCATAAAGTCATCACCACCATATTTGGAATAGTTTGTTTTCCCAAAGTTCACAAACCCGAAATAGAACCCGTTCCAGTGTCCTCGAAATTTATTCGGACGAAAAGGCTTCTTGGATAATACCCTGACATCCCAAGGAAGCTTGACCGGATCATTAATCCTTTTCTCGCTGCTTTCTCGCACCGTATTATCCCAAATTATCATTTCCGTTTCCTTACTAATGGTGTCGGAGACCTGTCCTTTTGCACGAATCGTATCTTTCCGCCAGCCGTCATTGACAATCACGCTGTCTCGTTGCGCCGAAGCCGATAGTCCACACACCATGAACATGATAAAAGCTGCTATTATTCTCATGATCTTATCTTTAATTAATTTCTTTCTTACATGACGTTTAACCCCCTTGATTAGTTACAGGTTTCCCATGTCTTTTCTCTCTTTACTCCGAAGACGTTCCAACACATTCCTTCCCGCATCAATCAAGTTATTCACGATATTATCCGACTTACCTGATCGGTCAATCAATTGAAACACGGGTTCCCGTTGCTCTTTCATCTGCACCTGAAATTGAAGCCCCTCATACGGGGAGGTCAGTATCTCACTTGGCTGTGGAGCCATAATCTCCACGGGAATTTTCAGTTGTTTTTTCAACTCAATGACATCCGGAGGAATCACTCGTTCCACAACCTCAACCGGTGCTTCCCTCTGTTCCGTCGGCTGTATCATCATCCTTTCCGGTTCCTCAATTATTCCCACTTCTCCGGCTTTCTCCGGTTCTAATACCTGCGGCAACGGGAGAGTTTCTGTCTTCACCACCGTCATAGGTATATCTTCCATAGAGAATTCTTCTTTCCTCGTGGTATAAATAGCAACCACAATACCCAAAGCCACAACCGCGGCAATGGCCGCATAACGTTTAACAAGAAGTATCACTCCGGACTTACGATATAACCCGACTTTTCCTTCGAACCGACATGCTGGATCAGGTTTCACTTTGATCTTAGCATACACATCAACTTCCCGTTCAAACACTTTTTTATCAGTATTCTCGTCCACCCACGCCCGTTCTTCATCCGTGATAACCCCTTCGGTGACAGCGATGGCATAATACTCCATTTCCCTTTCTCTCACCGCTTGTTTTATCTTCTCTTTTTTACCGAAAACTTCTGAGGGAACTTCCAACCTCACCTCTCCCATCCCGTCAAGTTGTTCTTGCAAATCGGGGTGAACTAGCAAAAACGCCTCCACCTCTGCCCGTTCCCTCTCCGACAAATTCCCATCCATGTAATCAATAAAATAAATCTCGTAATTCTCTCTCGTTATCATATCTCCTCCCGCTTAAACAACCACATCCGGCCTGCGGATGTATGCTTTCATAAATGCTCTTGCTCGAAAGATGTACACTTTCACCTGCGATTCGTTCAACCCCGTGATCCCGGCAATTTCCTCGTAGGAATACGCCTCGTAGTCTCGCAGAAGAATCACCGTTTTCTGCACCGGGGGCAATTTTTCCAAGGCCATATCCAATATTTCCTGTAATCCCGTGTATCCCTCCTGCACATCTCCCGCCCGGTCAGCCACATTCTCGATGTCCCCGAACTTCGTTTCCCGCCGCAATACATCAATCATCCTGTGATATGCCGTGCTAAAAAGAAAAGACTTCGCCTTGTCGTAGGCAATATGTTCCACTTCCTCCCAGAGTTTCATGAAACTATCCTGCACGACATCCTCCGCCATCTCTTTCGACTTGCACATTTTAAGGATAAAACGATACACACCATCAGAGAAATGGTCCACGGTCCGGTTATACTCGGTTCTAGTCATTCTGTTTCCCCTTGGTCCATAGCTCAATTCGTTTCACATCCCGCCAACGCACGTAAACAACTTCTCCCCCGGTCCGGAAGATCAGTATCCCATCATTTGTTGCCATCACGTCATACATTCCCCCCAACACCAGTTCGGTTCCTCCCGACAACTTGACCCACGTGTATTTATAGTTTTTAGGTTCTATTTCCCGCACATACTTGAAAGGTATTCGGTAAGATATATTCCCGTTCTGTCCGTCCAGTAATTCAAAATCCATGGCCTCGTCGAGATCATACACCAGTACTCCCTCCAACGAACGTCCATCCCGTGTCTCAACTCTCCCGAACAAACGCTCCGGAGCCCTAAAATCATCGTAAACGGGAAGATTCAACTGATCGAGAGGAATCGCACGAAACAATTTAAAATCATGCCACCCCACGATCACCTGCCCAATCGACGGCATATTGATAGCTATCCCCCGATTCGTGGCATTCACGTCGTTCTCCCCCCACATACAAAGTTCCCTGCCACTATGAAGGGTTACCAAGGAAGAATTCCCCAATGACTTGATGCTCCCTATATTCTTAAATGCCACGGAAACCCAGCTAGATTCTGCCCGTCCGTCAAGTAACGATTCCTGTGAATTCTCGTCCAAATCCCATTGAATAAGCCCCTTGTACATCCCGTAAGGCGTTTCCACGATACCCGCGATTGGATGGTCTTTCGGCTCATTAATCGAGTCAGGAGCGGCAGAAAAAACGATCTCGCTAATATGCTCCCAGACCACGTTTTCAATCTTCCCATTCCGAGGTTCCACGGCGATCCAATTACCGATAGCAAGCGACCGTCCTCGTTCAAGCTCGATGACATTTCCCCCTTTCACGCCCAACTCGATCCGCTTATCACCGATCACTCTAATCGACCGAATATTCCCGAAACGGCAAGAAAACTCATGCTCCGGTGGAGTATCCCTCCGACCATCACTAAAACGCACGTTCTCTCCCATAATATCCCGATACCGCATATACGGGTTTCCGATTTTTCCCGCAGAAAAAATGTCCGTCCAGTAAAGATTCTTTCCCCACGTGATGTACCCGCATATTTTACGATTCATCACGGTAGTCACTTCCCCGTAAATCCGTATTGCCCGACTCCCCTGTGCCAACCCGTTAGTAGCACAAAAGCAACAAATTAAGCATCCAATTATCCATGTTTTTAACATACCACTACTTTTGTTTATTGATGGGACGAATGAACTAGGCGAAAAGTTACAAAACTAATTAAGAATAGAAAACAATTTAAACTAAAATCCGGCTCAACAAAAGAGATTTCTCCATGTCAAACCGGATTTCCAATAAATTTATTACGAAATGATATTCTTGACTCATTCTGCATCCAATCGCTTGAAACCTTTCCCGAGAATTTGTTTAGCGTCGAATATCGTCACAAAAGCATTCGGGTCAATCTTGTATATGGCCTGTTGTAAAGTTACCATCTGCCGACGATTAACCATCGTCATGATCATCTCCTTTTCCGCACGGTTGTACATACCTTGTATCGGCACAATGGAGCCACCGCGGTGCAAGTCATTCAATACATACTCCCGAATTTCCTCTGCTTTGTCGGAGATAATAAAGAAACTTTTCTCTGCATTGAACCCTTGAAGGATTATATCAATCGTTTTACCCATGAGGAAAATCGAAAGCCACGAATACATCGGCACCTTCCAGTCTTGGAACATAAGAAAACCGAAAACCACGATACACGAATCAATCATTATCTGCAACTGTCCCAGCGGACGATGAGTCCACTTGTAAAGTATGTTCGATAACACATCGGTTCCCCCGCTTGACGCACGTGTTTTCATGATCATCCCCACGCCAACACCCATGACGACACCACCAAAAATACACGCTAACAACACCTCATCACCTAATTTGAAAGGATCGAGTGCCACCATCGGATCCGTGGGTATCGGCTCTCCCATCAATGTTAACAAGAGCGTAGGCAAACTATCAGAGAAAATAGCGACAAGGATGAAACAAATAAACGTTTTCACCCCGAAACCTGATCCCAAAACCCGCAGGCCCAACAAACTCAACGGCAGGTTGAAACACAAGGCGGCTATACCGATCGGGAACCCCCACTTGTGTTGAAGGACGATCGTGATACCATAGATTCCCCCCGGGACAATTTTATAAGGTGCCATAAAACAACTATACCCCAGTGCTAGCACAAAAGCACCCCCGATGAGTAAGGCATATGTCCGGAACCACTCACGGGTAAACGGTTTCTCTTTTAAAAGTATATTCACCATTTCATCTAATTTAAATTCGGCCGCAAATATACACCTCCCCTACCTCACGAAATATGACAAAAGTCATCTTTCCGAGGGAAAATATCTTAATCTGTTTTTTAACACTTCTGTATTACCCGTGGCATTGATTTTGCTCGTACGAGAATATTAATTATAATTGCACACTTTTTCCAATTTGTGAAATTAAAATGAGAACAACCTTACTGATTACGAAAGAAAAAATTATCAGCGTGGCACAAAAATTGTTCATAGAAACAAGTTTTTATCGAACAACGATGAAGGATATTGCCCGTGCCGCTAAAATCAGTCGGCGCACGCTATACACTCATTTTAACAGTAAGGAAGACATTTTTAACCACATCGTGGATCAAAAAATAGAATTAATCGAACAAAAACTTGAACAGGCAGTCAGAACGGCCTTGCCAGCCGACAAACGGTTGAAGTTATACATCAAGGAACGATTCAATTTAATAGCGGAACTCATGGGCGGTAGCCAACCTATCAAAGAAACTTTTTTACACAATAACAGCAAGATTGAAATACTACGGGAGAATATTGACAGACAAGAGCTCGAACTTCTCTATTCAATCCTTCGGGACGGGGCCGATGCGGGAATCTTCTCGATCAAGCAACCCCGGCGTTTGGCTAATTCCCTGCAATCCGTCTTCAAAAGCCTGGAATTCGGTTTCATACGCCAGTACGAACATCAACCACGACCACAAGTGATTAACGAGTATATTAACATATTATTTCACGGTATAATTAAGAAATAAACTAACACGCACTACGATATGGAATTATATATCAACGCCTTTGCCCATTATCTCCCGGACAACCGAGTACCTAACTCTTACTTCAAAGATGTGAATGGTCTGGATGACGAGTGGATTCGCACTCGTACTGGAATAAGCACCCGGAGTAAGGCTGGCAAGAACGAGAACACGAATACCATGGCCTTGGAAGCCGTTAAGCGCTTGCACGAAAAACTACCCTTCCCCATAGAGGAAGTCGACTTGATCGTGGCTGCTACTTACTCCCCCCACGATACGGTAGCAACAGCAGCGCACATGATACAACGCCATTTTAAGGCACGAGCCGCACGCTGTCTCACTGTTTCGGCAGCCTGTTCCTCGTTTATCAACGCCATGGAAATTGTAGAAGGATATTTCGCCATGAACAAGGCAACAAAAGCCATCGTCGTGGCCTCTGAGCATAACACGGAATACAGTAACGAGACTTGCCCGCAAAGCGGTCATCTATGGGGTGACGGATCTGTGGCAATCGCCATTTCCACCATACCGGAAGGAGAAAAAGCAGCCCGTATACTTAATATATTCACCCGCGGACTCGGGCACATCGGCAAAGCAGACACCGCCGTTTACCTACGCCCACATCACGGGGGTATCGGTATGCCGGAAGGGCGTGACGTATTTATCAATGCCTGCCATTACATGATCGAGGGATTAAATGCTGTAACCAATAGTCAAGGTATAAAACTGACAGACTTGAAATTCATCGCCTCTCACCAAGCCAACAAGCGAATCATGGCTACCGTTGCACGTCAGATCGATTTCCCCGAAGATCACATGTTATCGAACATCGAGGAAGTTGGTAACACGGGATGCCCTAGTTGTGCTATCGCCTTATCGCAAAACCTTGACCGAGTCGACCATGGTGACCTCGTGGCACTCTCCGTGTTCGGGGGTGGGTACTCTTGCGGGGCAGTACTCTTGCAATTTTTATAAGCAAATACAGAATCAAAAAAATGAATCCCAATGAACACTCATTTGGATTCATTTTTTAGTTTATACGCGATAAAAAAGATATACCTTTGCACGAAAGAAATTACCATGAATGACCAGACTGTAATATGTGCCATTGCCACGGCCCCCGGAATGGGTGCTATCGCCGTGATTCGCCTATCAGGGAAAGGATGTATTGAAATTTGTGACCGGATATTTGTTTCACCTTCCCATAAAAAACTGGTGGATGTTCTTCCGAATACAATTCATTTCGGAAAGATCGTCAACAAGGAGGAACTGATTGATGAAGTACTAATCTCCGTGTTCCACGCCCCCCACTCCTTCACCGGAGAAGACTCCATCGAAATTTCTTGCCATGGTTCAGTATACATTCAGCAACGCATATTACAACTATTAATCTCCTCCGGAGCACGGCTTGCCGCCCCTGGAGAATTTACTCAACGGGCTTTCTTAAATGGTAAAATGGACCTTTCACAAGCAGAAGCCGTTGCAGATCTAATCGCCTCGTCCTCGGCAGCCGCCCACAAAATGGCATTAAGCCAAATGCGAGGAGGATTCTCGGACGAACTGATGAAACTGCGAATGGAACTGCTGCACATCACCTCCCTACTAGAACTGGAACTGGATTTCTCGGAGGAAGACGTGGAGTTCGCCGACCGATCGGAACTTCGGAGTATTGCCATCGGTATTGACACGTTAATTTCTCGCTTATGTGCCTCCTTCTCCCTTGGTAACGTGATCAAAAACGGCATCCCGGTAGCCATTGTCGGTAATACTAACGTGGGGAAAAGTACCCTACTCAACGCTTTGCTAAAAGAAGATCGTGCCATCGTATCCGACATCGAGGGCACCACTCGCGACGTGATAGAGGATACCATCAACCTCCAGGGAATCACCTTCCGTTTTATCGATACGGCAGGCATCCGCCACACTGATGACCGAGTAGAAAACATGGGTATCGAACGTACTTTTACCAAAATTGAACAAGCACGTATCGTATTGTTTTTAATAGATGCCACCAAAAACACGGAACAATTCCTTCCCTATTATACCCAAGTGAAAGAACATCTCGGACCGGATGCCCGCTTAGTCATTCTACTCAACAAGACAGACCAAACAGATTCTGCCGACATGATCTTGTCACAAATCACGTCTCTATCTTCCGGGGAAAAGATTCTCCCGATTGCTGCAAAGACTGGATATAACATCCATCACTTGGTGGACGAGCTAGTTTCCACGATCAACCTAAACGCTCTTCATTCAGGAGATGTTATCGTCAGCAATGCCCGCCATTACGAAGCCCTCTCCCATGCCCGCCTAGCCATCGAGCGAGTAATCACAGGACTGGACTCCCATCTTAGTGGTGAGTTTGTATCACAAGACATTCGGGAATGCCTGCATTATCTTGGGGAAATTACGGGACAAATCACGACGGATGAGGTATTGAGAAATATATTTAAGAATTTTTGCATCGGCAAGTGATATAAAGAAAAGAAAAGCATAAAAAGAGAGAATATAAATCCGTAAAGTGCGAAAAATCAATGATTTTATGAGAATTTGCATTTTCTCTTTTTCTCCATACTTTCTGCCTGTTTTCATATTTTTTTCGTAATTTTGTCCCCAGATTGTCCCCCGAAAGGGATGCGAGGGACAAAAATCTGTCCCCCCGAAGACAATGAATCACATCTCTCATTAAAATAGGAACAGGCTATGACTAAGAAAACAACAATCCAGAAAGAACCTGTAAAATTACGGGAAAAGAAGTTGGCAAACGGTAACGTGAGCTTGTATCTCGACATCTACAGAAATGGTAAACGTCAGAAAGAGTATTTGAAACTTTATCTGATCGATGCCACTACTCCACTGGAGCGTGAGCAGAACAGACAGACATTGGCAACCGCTCAGGCTATAAAATCCAAACGCCTCATTGAAATGCAGAACGGAGAGTATTCTTTCACTCGCCAATTCAAAGAAGATACACCTTTTTTGGAATACTATCGGAAGATGGTTGAAGAAAGACACAAGAATCCTGAATCTGAGGGAAACTGGGGTAACTGGAGAAGCTGCTTGCGTTATCTCGAAATCTATTGTGATGAGAAAACCACATTCAAAGATATTACTCCGGAGTTTATAAACGGCTTCAAGGATTTTTTGAACAATGTGGAAAAAGATACTCACAAGCGTACCGGTCCACGTAGGGAAAGGGATGTGTTTCAAGGCTTGTCCCAAAACTCAAAAGTCTCTTATTTCAACAAGCTCCGCGCCTGTATCAACCAGGCTTACGATGAAAGAATCATACCTGTAAATCCTTTGCGTGGAATCGAGGGATTCAAAGCCGCAGAAGTAAAGCGTGACTATCTGACCTTGGAAGAGGTAAAACAGTTGGCTGCTACTCCTTGCCGCTATCCTATTCTAAAAAGAGCTTTCCTCTTTTCATGCCTGACCGGACTTCGTAAAAGCGATATTCAGAAACTCACATGGAGCGAAGTTCAAAAATTTGGAGATTACACGAGAATCGTCTTCAAACAAAAGAAGACTGGCGGACAAGAGTATCTTGACATTTCCTCACAGGCAGAAAAATACCTCGGTGAAAGAGGCAACCCGGAAGATCCCGTCTTTACAGGATTTACATACGGAGCTTGGACTTCATTGGAATTACAGCGTTGGAGCATGGCTGCCAATATCAATAAGAATCTGACCTTCCACTGCGGGAGACATACCTTCGCTGTGCTTATGCTTGACTTGGGCGCAGACATCTACACAGTATCAAAACTATTAGGGCATAAAGAACTGGCGACCACACAAATTTATGCAAAGGTGCTTGACAAAAACAAGCAGAATGCCGTATCATTGATTCCAGATATTGATTAAATCCCGTGTTTATGACAAGGCAAGAAACCGTTATAAAGATAACGAAGATTACCCGAATTGTCGGTGAAATGAAAAGTCAATTGGATTTGGATGATGAAATCGAATTTGAAGCACTTGACTCTTCGTGGATGAATATCGGAAAATGGGCGAAAGAGATTTGTCTATATATGGAACAAGATCCCTCTCCTCTTTTGGCAAACCTTATAACAAATAACGAATTTACCGTCCCGGTCGTAAACTATGTACAAAGTCACAGACAGGAAATTGATTCTGCATACGTCAAGATAATTGACTGTTATGCGAACAATATGCAAGCGTTGCTGTCACTTTGCGAAAGGCAAGAAGAAGAGGTGAAAGGCGAATATAAAGATTTGATTGAGCCTTTAGCCAATGAACAGGTGACTACATTATTACAAAGAGCCATACGCGCAGGTCTTTTGGATGAACACTATCAGCCGATGCCGCAAACGAAGCCGCTGCAACTGAAAGTGATAGCCTATGCTGTATCTACCATCTGCAAACTTCCCAGCACCTACATCCTTTTTGAAAAGCAATGGAAAAGGGAAAATGGAAAGCGATTCAGCACTTGGCGTGTTCCGAGATACAATACGGGACTTTACGAAACGACCAAAGCCCTCTACCCGGAAGTTGACTTTACTGAATTTGAGCCAACGCATCAGACAGAGACATTCTACACACCACAGAGTGAAAAAGATATAGCAGTGCTGTATCGAGATTTAGTGAAATACGGATACATCGCACCTGACACTGGCTTGAAAACATTTGTCGGCATTTTCAATAAAAAGACATTCAGCAAGCCGGTAGAATGGATTAAAACGCAACGGCAGTTGTCCTTTTTCGTATATCAGGCATTTTACAAATTCAACAAGAAGGATTTGTGGGTAAAAGGAGAATGTTGTTTCAGCATAAACGGACACACTCCGCACAAAGCTTGTTTTGTATCAGGTTACAGTTGGATTAAGCGAGCCGGATGGTTGGATAGGTATGATGTTAGATTAAAGGCTATCTGTGATAAGTTCAAACACATTGAAAATACGTTCAATGAAGAAACTTCTGATGAACGGCTTATTCATACGAGCAAAGTTGTATTTTACAGTCCGAATAGCGAAGATGAGATACATTCCATGTTCTCTGCCCTACTTGACGGTGGATATATCTCCTCCGACACCACATTTGCCGCATTCAAAGGTATTTTCGATGAAACGGTATTTGAACATCCTATAGTATGGATGAAAACACAGACTTCACTTATGTACTTTGTACATTTGGCCTTTAAGCAACACAATCCCTATGATGTATGGGTAAAGTGCGTAAACTGTTTCCGCTTGCAACGTGATAAAGTACCTAACAGAGAAAGTATGGATAGTAATTTTCGTTTTATAGTCAAAAAAGGATTGATTGACACATACGATATTCAACTAAAAACCATTGCAGATAACTATCTTAGCACTCAAAACAAAAACGCCATCAACGCAAAGGTGGCAAACAACAATACTTAAAATAATGTTTTATGTCAAAGAAATTATCTTTGCACCTCTCTCTTTTTGAAAAGAGCGATGCGAGGTTTCCAATGGACTCCTGCGCAGACCGGTAAAGAAGGGCTATTCCGGTTGGTTGAGCAAGCCCATAAGTCTTACAAAGACGAAGTCACCACACAGCAAAAAAGTTACAGGCGATACGTGCTTGACTTTACCCATTCACATCGGTTTCACGATGCGAATGATGCCTGGAGCAAGAATGAACATCTAAAGAATTACCACACGGTAATAGAGCTTCTGGGGAAGCATGAAATTTTGATTCGCAAACATTTCGACCATGACCTATTGGACGAAAATGGGATCATAAAACTTCTGAACGAATTTTACGCCATTGATCTGTCGGAATCCACTACCGAGTCCGACAACAGCAGTCCGGGGAATCCTATTCAGACCAATCAGAATACCAACATCAAACCTTTACTTGACAGACATACTCTGGACCTCATTGTGCAGCTTGCCAATGAGGTCTGTTTGTTTAAGGAAGTTTTGGATGCAGACAATGTTGCCATTTGTTATGCGGCAGACACATTGCAGACTGTGACTTCAAGAAACAACAGCAAATTGGTTTTATTGTTGGACAAACTGGCTTCACACGATGTGATAACCTATAACTGGCAATCGGTAATTGCCCAAAAACATCTTGTCATCAGTTCTTCAAGGAAGAAATTACTGACCCAACACGATATGTCATCAACCCTCAATCGGATAAAAGACACCACTCCCAACGCCATAGATAAGCAGTTTTTGGCAATCATAGACAAGTATATCACTCTAATCAAAAACAGAGAAGTATAACAAAGGAATAACAAATTGTTGAGAGTTGTATTGAGAATTGTGTTGATACTCAACAATCTCAACATAATCAAGCGAATATACTCATCTACCTTTGCCCTCCGTAATCGATTACTCACGGAGGGCATACCTCCCATTGTCAAATTTAACAGCATCAATCAATGAGACATCGAAGAACGACAAATGAAAATAAGATGCTCTCCAAAATGGAGAACATGATTTCGATGATGGCAACGGAGAAACCTTTTGAACGGCTCCAATCGTTAGAACAAAAGATCAACGAAGTGGATAAAATCCAGACCATCGAGAATTACATTGCACAGTTGAAAGAGCGTATTTGGGCAGTCAAGGAAGTGCTGACTACCGCTGAAGCTTCTGCTTATCTCGGTTTGTCCGAGAGTTATATCTACAAACTCACTTCTCTCAAGCAAATACCACACTACAAGCCAAACGGCAAATTGGTGTATTTCAACAGAAAGGAACTTTGCGAATGGGCAATGAGAAATCAAGTACAAACAATAGGGCAACCTGCTGCTATAACAAGAGAAGAATTATGAATAGAAAAGAAATAGACTTACTACTCTCCCGTATCGAAGGATTGAAATCATTCCTCGAAAACAACTCCTTGGAAAATTTTCAGCAGGAAATCCTGAATGTTGAAAATTACCTGAAACGATTCGGTTCTTTGGCCGAACTGCTATCCCATCTTGAAAATGTGGAAAAGATAGCTTATGCCGCAAAAGAGTTTCTCAATATAGACGAGGTAGCCGCCTATCTACAAGTGTCCAAAGGCTATGTCTATAAGTTAACCATGCAGAAAGAACTTACCGTGTATAAGCCGAATGGAAAAAACATATTCATTCTCAGGGATGACCTGAACCGATGGATAAAGCGCAACCCCTGTTTCTCCAATACAGAAATAGAAAGGCAAGCCAATATCATCGCTTACACATTGGGACAAAAAAGTAAGAACAAACCAACAAAAGGAGGGAAAAAATAATGCAACCTGATATGATACAACCCAACAATTATCGGATAGACGAAGCCAAATATAAGTCTTTATTGAAATATATACGGCTGAGTGTTACCGAAAAATATGAGTTTCCACAGGAAATCGTACAAATAGACGGTGTTACCATTGCCACAATCGGAAATTTCAGTGCTTCCACCGGCAAACCCAAAAGCAAAAAGACATTCAATGTCAGTGCTATTGTCGCATCGGCTCTTTCCGGAAAGGAGATTCTAAAGTACAAAGCAGAACTGCCATCTTGCAAGAATCGAATCCTATACATCGACACAGAACAAAGCAAGTGCCATTGCCACAAAGTACTTCATCGAATCCTCAAACTGGCAGGATTGCCTACTGACCAGGAAAATGACAACATCCAATTCTTAGTTCTGCGAGAATATACTCCCGACCAAAGGAGAGATATTATACGATGGGCACTCCACGAAGAGCAAAACATCGGGCTCGTAATCATTGACGGCATCCGTGATTTAATCCATGACATAAACAGTCCCAGTGAATCTCTTGACATAATCAATGAATTGATGAGATGGTCAAGCTATTACGAACTGCATATCCACACCGTCTTACATCTAAACAAAGGGGATGACAATACCAGAGGGCATATCGGAACAGAACTGAACAATAAGGCCGAGACTATCCTGCAAATATCAAAAAACAATGAAAATGGAAAAATCAGCGAAGTAAGAGCCATGCACATAAGGGACAGGGAATTTACGCCTTTCGCATTTGAAATCGGAGAAGACTCTCTCCCGCACCTGGTAAAAGAACATCAATTCAAAAAGAACAAAATGGACAGACTGGCTTCTTATATAGATATGACCGAGCAGCAACACCGAACCGCCTTGGAAGTAGCCTTTGAAGAATGCGCAGAATATGGCTACCAATCTTTGCTTGAAGCTCTTAAAAAGGGATATGAGAGCATTGGGTATTCAAGAGGAAGAAACACATTGGTAAACTTGTGTAAGTTCCTGTTGGAAAGCCATGCCATTACAAAAAACTGTCGTACCTACTCCTATAACCCTTCATTCCACCTCTAACCGGTATGGTTTAGTTTGTGGGTATATATAAGTAAACCATACTAAAATGAATATCAACGAAGCAAAACAGATACGGCTCGTGGAATATCTGCGGATAATAGGACATTCTCCGGTCAATGCGCGTGGCTGCCAGTATTGGTACCTCTCCCCATTGCGAGAGGAACGTACCCCCTCGTTCAAGGTCAACGATAATTTGAACGAATGGTACGACTTTGGGATTTCTGCCGGAGGTGACATCATAGAACTGGGAAAACACCTTTATCGTACTGGCAATGTAAGTATGGTATTGCTCCGCATCAGCGAGAATGCCATTGGTGTACCCTTTCAACAGTTACAAAGCCGGAGTGTCCGTCCCTGTCCTATCGAGGAAGAAATGGAAAACGTGGAAGTAAGAGAACTGAGCCACCATGCCCTGTTGTCTTACCTCCGTTCCAGGTATATCAGCGAGAATATCGGCAGGCTGTATTGCAAGGAAATTCATTATGAGCTACGCAAAAGACACTATTTCGCCATAGCCTTTGAAAACAAGACCGGCGGTTACGAGGTGCGCAATCCTTATTATAAAGGATGTATAAAGGGGAAAGACATATCCGTCATCAAGTATAACAAGGATATAATCCAAAACCATGTCTGCGTGTTCGAGGGCTTTATGGACTTCTTGTCTTACCAAGAACTTCATAGAAAAGGAGACTATCATGTCTGCATCGACAGTCCTACCGATTTTCTTGTGATGAACTCAGTCAGTAATCTGAAAAAGTGTCTTGTGGAACTGGAACGGTACGCCGCCATCCATTGTTATCTGGATAACGACCTTGCCGGGCAAAAGACCGTCGAAACTATTGCCGGACTTTACGGGGAAAAGGTAATCGACCACTCCGAAAGTTATTACAACTACAAAGATTTGAATGACTATCTGAGAGGTAAAAGGCGTTAGTCTTTGTCTTCCCTCTGATAGAATTATATTATCCACGAAAGGCTCTCATATGCGGAGAGCCTTTCGTGGATATGAGTGTGATTATGTTTTTCCTGTTATCTACCTGGTTATGATTTCCCAATAGCCGTTCTTGTTAGAACCAACATGCTTAATAATGTTCTGTTCTTGAAGTCTCTTTATAGTTTTCGCTACCCAACTTCGGGAATAACCCGTAACATTGGCAATCTCCGTCATTGTGATTTGGGGATTGTTTTGTATCTGTTCTATAATTTTTAGTGTACTTTCTGGTGTACTTTGTAGTGTACTTTCTGGTGTACTTTGTAGTCCACTCTTGCGTGCACCTCGCCTTGATGCCTTCACGGAAGCATCTTTGTTGGCTATGTCGGCTATTATATTGCCGGCTGCTTCATGGCAAGGAATCGTGATGCGGAAGAATGTACGGTCTTCATCCGTGACAACGGTTGCACGAGGAGATCCGTTATTCTCCAATACATTTTGTATGGTCGGAATACCCGTAGAACGCCCTTCGGTCATATCCAGTTCTTTAAGATATTCTCCCAAGCGACGGTTGCGGTAACGTTTTGAGACAAGAATCTCACAACGGGAAATGTCAGCGGCAGATATACTTCGATCCGGACCACCCACATTTTGAATGGTAATACTATCCGGCTCTACTGTTATTACGACAGGTTCCCATTCCCGATAGTCACGATGATAAAGCGAGTTCGTGACACTTTCTTCCAATGCCTGATAAGGATAAGTATAGAATTTCCTGCTGCGATAGTCATTCTCCGGTTTGATGATACTCTGCATCACGAGCATACGCTTCAAGTATTCCAAGGTGCGGTCTATAATCTGCGGAACAGAACCTGTGATGACTGCTCCTTCGTAAAGGTTACTCGGATTATTCAGCCTTCCTTCAGGGAAATAGACAATCTCCACCTGTGTCCGCTTGAAAAATTTGCTTGGATTCTCACAGAACATCATGGCCGCCACATTTCTCAGCATACGGTTTTCCTTCGGGCCGACAAACAAGTCCATCTGCTCCAGAATCTCTTGCAGTGGTCTAATGTTAATCTCGCTTGCCAGTTTGCTTCCGACTTTCACCAGATATTCACGCAAAAGCAAAGTGGATATGTCTTCCAAACGAATGTCAGGGTTGCCCCTTTCATCAAATGGCACACGACTGGCAAGTTCGCGAAGTTCATCCAGCACCTCACCTTTGGCGATAATGCTGCTTGTTCCACTGCGGATATAGAAGTATTCCTTGGAACCGTTCTTTGCCGTTACATTCTCCGGAACAGAATACGGACGGTTAATCCCGGCAGGGCACCATATTACGAGTACAGTCTTGCCGTCCACTTCCTCCGTGCTTGTCCGAGGCATATAGTACGGGGCTATCTTGTTATTATAGCCGACCATATCCTGAAGGATGTCATCAATCTCTTCAATGGGTATTCCTTCAACAGGCCGAATGGCAACTCCGGTCTTGTCGTCAGTGTCAACGCCTACCACGATATAACCGCCACCAAGGTCGTCAAAATCATTTGCGAAAGCGCATACGCTGTGGTATATACTCACCGGATTCCAACCTTTCTTAAATTCAATCCGATTGGATTCTATCCTCTGTTTGTTCAGCAGGTCGTCTATGTTGATAGCAAGTGCCATAATTATTTATCAGCTTAATGGTAATTGTCCTCTGTTCGTCTTTCAAAATATATATGGCAGTTTTGCGTTTTCGTCTTTTATTACCACAAACACCTTGAAAATCTGTTGCAAAGTTAATGATTTTGCACGAGTTGAGCAAAGAAACGGGTGATTGGTTTAATAGTCATTGATGAATAAGAGACTTTCATCTGATCTTCTTTGGAAAATATAAGTAAAGACATTAAGCCGGGCAAACCGGACAACCTGTTCATCTTTCATCCTCGTCTCAATCCGGTTCGTATTTCGGTTCAAAATTACGCTTAAAGTATGATAATTGAGTATGATTTTAGATTTTCTCGGAATAATGTTTAATATTCAGCCGCTTTTCACGAGGATATTTCGTAGTATGAAATTATTGTACTTCCTTTGCGTTCATATTTTAATCATATTCTAAAATCAGACTATAAGATATGAAAGCATATTTCATCTTCGCCATTGCGCTGACCGTGGCATACATCATCTACTACGCTGTGATGATAGCAAGAGACCTTTATGGTAAAAACGGGGAAAAGATAAAATCCGGAGAAGAAGAATTTGACGTGAGCGATTTTGACGAGGAAGAAAGCGTCAGCGTGGTGGAGAACGACAAGGGATTCAATATCGGAGATAACGAGTATGAGACACACTACATCGACAAGACACAGAATGTGTCGGAGGAAACAAATCCCACAGACGAAAAGCCGAAACAGGATGTCATCGAGGCTCTGAACAACAAGGTCAAGGCTAACATGGAAGAGACACAGGTCACCTTCTCCAATCCTTATAACTCTGCGGAGCTGTACAAGCTGATGATTCAAAACGGCATTGGAGAATTGCATCCGGACGGAGGTGTAACCACCAAGAACGTAATTGATGAACTATGACCCTACACAATGGCAAAAGAATACTAAGCGCACTGTGTGCGCTGCTCCCTTGTTCCGTCTTCGCTAAAAGCGGCGGCGTGAACTACTCGTGGGGAGCGGACGCGCTGGCTTCCATGCACGACTATGTGGTGACGATGATGCTCTATGTCCAGTACATCATTTACGCGGTTGCAGGAGGTTTTGCGGTCATAGCCGCATTCCAGATATATATCAAGATGAACACGGGCGAGGACGGAATCACCAAGCATATACTCACGCTGGTCGGAGCCTGCCTTTTCATCATCGGTGCGACAATAGTCTTTCCGGCATTTTTCGGTTATCGAATTTAGAAAATCACGAGTGTAAAACAATCAATAAAGTTCAATTAAAACAAGACAAGTATGTTTGAAAAAGTAAAACGATTCGCAAAGAAAATCGCAACTTCAAAGAAAACGCAGATGACCTGCCTGATGGTAATGTGCGGTGTGACCGCTTTGATGGCACAGACTACCGCAGGAGACTACTCGGCCGGAACAGCGGCACTGACCCAAGTGAGCGAGGAAATCGCCAAGTATGTTCCTATCGTGGTGAAACTCTGTTACGCCATTGCCGGAGTGGTAGCCGTAGTGGGTGCGATCTCGGTATATATCGCGATGAACAACGAGGAGCAGGATGTCAAGAATATCTTAGTCCTCCAAAATTGGTTGGAAAGGATAAGAAAGGAAGTGACAAATAAAGTGCTTAGTATCAAGCGAATAAGCGATTTTTTGATTTTTCCGATTCTTGCTCAACCGACTCTTAAAAAGATATAATAAAATGATTTTTGTTTCTGATTTGTTTCTCATATATGGCTTGATTTTCATATCTTTGCACATGCTTTCAAAGGCATAATCACGATGCAGAAACGATATATCAGCATCCGAAAAGCCCAACCCTCGCAGACCCTCTGCAAAATTCATTTTCCCTTCTTTCGGGAGTAAATTACCAAAATAAAATATAAACAAGCATGGCAAGACCAAAGAAACAAGTCAAACTGAAGGAGCCGATTAAGATTCGTCTCAAACCTCTCGCAGATGGCAACAAGAGTATCTATCTTGACATCTACTGGAAGGGAGTCAGAAAGTATGAGTATCTGAAACTCTATATCATTCCTGAGGTCAATCCACTCTGCAAGGAGCAGAACAAGGAAACGATGGCACTCGCAGAACGTATCAAGGCAGAGCGCATCAAGGCTCTCCATGGTCACGGAGTGCAAGACTGGGAAACCGTCAAGCAGGGTTCACAACTCTTGACAGGATGGATCAAGAAGTATTGTGAAGGTGGAGTCAGCACCAAGAAGTCAACCCTCCATTGTCGTGTTGAAATGCTTCACACCGTGGAGAAATATCTTGAAGAGTCCAATCAGACCTTCATCACCCTTGAAGAGGTCAATGCTGATTTCTGCCGTGGGTATGTGAAGTTCCTTCGCACCTTCCCAAACTCACACTGCAAGTACATTGAGCCAAGACCTATCAGCCAGAACACGGCAAGCCGTTACCTCGGCATGTTCTCGACTACTCTCAACAATGCTGTCCGTCAAGGTATTATCCGAAACAATCCAATGAAGGAACTGGATGCCAAGGAGCGCATTCAGCCAAAGGATGGCAAGAAGGAATACCTTACCATTGAGGAACTTAAAGCCCTCATGGCAACCGACAGTTACCGCCCAGAGGTCAAGCAAGCCTTCATCTTTGCTTGTTTCACTGGATTGCGACTCAGTGATATGTACAAACTTGCACCGATTCACATTTTCAAGACTCCTGACGGCAAGGGCGAGTATATTGACATGGAAATGCAGAAGACGGAGAAGCCTGTCATCATCCCACTCTCTGAAGAGGCAAAGCGTTGGTTACCAAAACCAAAGGGAATAACAACTCCCTTCTTTGATATACCAACTACTCAGACCGTCATAGGCAGAGCCCTTCGCAAATGGGCAGAGGCAGCAGGTGTAGAGAAGCACATCAGTTTCCACTGTTCACGTCACACCTTCGGCACAATGATGCTGACACTTGGCGCAGACCTGTTCACCACAAGCAAGTTGATGGGTCACACCAACATTCAGACCACTGAAATCTATGCGAAAATCGTAGATAAGAAGAAGGAGGAAGCCATCAACCTCATTGATGGAATGTTCAA
>DYVS01000283.1:0-4045 GCA_020743075.1 Butyricimonas virosa
GTTTCTTGTAAAATGTAAATCTCTCTTTGCCATTTATCTTATCCCTTCAATTAAAATCTGAAATGTGCAAAAGCTCTGTTGGCTTCAGCCATACGATGAATATCCTCTTTCTTCTTGAAAGCCGCTCCTTCTTCCTTGTATGCAGCCATGATTTCAGCAGCTAGTTTTTCTGCCATATTTCTTCCGCTTCTTTTGCGAGAGAATAATATCATATTTTTCACGGAGATAGCTCTTTTTCTCATCGGGTTGATTTCCGTCGGTACTTGGAATGTTGCACCACCTACACGACGACTCTTTACCTCTACTTGCGGAGTAATATTCTCCAAAGCTTGCTTCCAGATGTCCAATGCGGGTTTCTCTTCCTTCTTGGCCATTTTCTCGTCTACGATGTCAATTGCATCATAGAAAATTCTAAACGCGATAGACTTCTTTCCGTCTACCATTAAATCATTAACGAACCGGGTAACCAACACGTCGTTGAACTTCGGGTCCGGTAACAGGATTCTTTTTTTTGGTTTACTCTTTCTCATCTCTTCTAGTTTACGAATTTGTTCGTTCGCTGCCCTTACCGGTCTTCAACGGTCTCACGACCATTTACTCAACTTTTCGGGAACAACCCATAAACAACTCCTGTCAATTAATTTTTTTACTTCTTACCTTTTGCCGGAGCTGCAGCAGCACCTTTTTTCGGTCTCTTAGCACCATACTTGGAACGACTTTGTAAACGACCGTTTACACCAGCAGCATCCAATGTACCGCGAACCAAGTGATAACGAACTCCCGGAAGGTCTTTCACACGACCACCTCTGATCAACACGATAGAGTGCTCTTGTAAATTGTGTCCTTCTCCCGGAATGTAGGCATTCACCTCTTTCCCGTTGGTTAATCTAACTCTGGCAACCTTTCTCATCGCTGAGTTCGGTTTCTTCGGGGTTGTCGTGTACACACGAACACAAACCCCGCGTCTTTGCGGGCAAGCATCCAAAGCCGGAGCCTTGCTCTTGTCCTGGATTTTTGTTCTTCCTTTTCTTACTAACTGTTGAATAGTTGGCATACAAGTACTTTTAAATTAGTTACTTTTATTCAATTTGGCTCGCAAAGGTAGCAACTTTATACATCACCACCAAACATTTCTATCTTTTTTTTCGAAAAAAGCATAAGACTGTGAGAAGGTTAGCCGACAATAAGCCGATGAAATTTCATGGCGTACTTATTTTTCTCGCACAACACTCACCCCTCAAAGAGACATCAAAGACACTCATGAACGTCTTTGATACGTCTTTGATTCGAAAATGATACGTCTTTGATTCCTGTATGCATCGGGTAGTCATAGGATATTCATCGGGTATATATCGTTTTTTTCTTATTTACTCTAAGACGAATTTACATGCAATCAAAAGTAAATGTTATTGCAGTTTACTATTTCTTTGAAAAGAAGCCTGTCATCGATATGAATTTTATCAATGACAGGCAACTTACTCCATTTTAAGGTATATCGAACTTATATTAAATTAATAAAGTCCTATTTCAGCAAAACTTGTATTATAAAAACCATAATAAGTAGCTGTATTTACTCGTAATCTCACATAACGTGCATCTTTTCCTCCCGATATAAATGGAATTAAAGTAATTTCACCACTACTATTACCTACATTATTTTCTTCAATATACGTCGCATTCTCCCAATTTATCTGATCTTTAGATATATTAATCACAATCGCAGAAGGTGCAATCATAATTTGATTATCACCACTAGGATAAGCCCTTTGTACAAATTTCAAACCAGTCAAATGACGAACTTCAGCAACATCCAAAATCATTTCATAGGTCGTATACGAATTTAGCTGTAACGGTTGCCAAAACGTATTGACATCACCATCTGTCAAATAATTCACGTTCGAATTATAACCATCCTTGTCTTCAGGATACACGGAAAACACGTAATTTTTTAAGTCTATATATGGAAGATCCGGTTCTACGGTTTCTCCTTTCTCTATGATGTAAGAGGCCTTCTTTAAAGTCTGATAATGTTTATTGTAACGTTCAACAACTAATCCATTAAGTTCATTCAATGTTTGCAATACAAATTGAGAGAAAGTCAATGCTGTCCAATTCATATTATCATACGAGGCTATTTCATCATAAAGCTTACTTTGTCCATGTTCAGCATCATTTGCTGCATTCTCATCTAATAAATATCGATTTTTACCTAAAACCAATTTCTTTAAATTCGGAAAATTTAAAAGATCTTCCAAGCTCCCGAAATTCCAATCCAATTCCAATTCTTCAACTTCATTAACCCAATCTTCCGGGATATTTTCATCAAATCCATATTGACGCTTTAATTCTTGCTTCATATCAGCCTCGAACATTATTTTATGTTCAAGAACGTACGGCTCGAATTCAATGATATCATCACATCCCGGAAGAGACCCTGTTCGATATAATACCACAGGTTTAGAAGTATCGACATCATCCGGAACGATAAATCTTGTAAAACCACTCATAACAAGCCAATCTCCAAATTCCACGCTCCCTTCATCCCCGTTTATTTTAGTATATTTCAAGACAGCACTTTTAAGATTCACATCCCAACCCGAAAAAGTCAAGATCACTCTATTTTTTACAAAAAAATGTCTTGATATCAGACGAGTAAAAGCCATTACTTCTTCATGATACTCGGTATAAGGACGACCATAAACCGTATTAACAATCGATTTATTTCCATCTTTATCTATCCCGTAAACGGATATTTCATAATTACCGTCTTCCTCTAAATTGGTAATATCATATTCTGCCACCCCTTTCTCTAGCACGCATTCATTCGTTTGATCATCTTTACTCCAAACAACTTTTACATACGCAACATTTGGATCGACATTATTTGTCCATTTAACTATCAAACGCTTCCATCCTGGTTTCACAGATAAATTACTACATTGACCAAGATAGCGAATTTCACCATCGCCTGCATACTTTTTATAGGTATCTTCCAAGCTTTCGCTACATCCCAATATAGTCATCAAAATAAACAACAACACCGTCGTATATTTATTCCTTTTCATAATTTCTAATTTAATCGGTATAAATTTCTAATTCTTGCATAGCAACATACTCTAACCCATTCCGTTGATTTATGTCCGACGGATTCCATGGCAGATCAAATACGTCATCAATCACGATTTTCAAATATCGATATCCCTCTCCCTGTTCTGCATCAAAATCTATCGCCAAATAAGACGGATCACACTCTTCCATGGCAACCTTATTAGCGAGACGAACATAATTGTACATACTTCCCGCTGCATTCCGAGTCCAACGTAAAGATTGTGCTAATTTCGGAGATTCTTCAAAATTGCCTATTTTCTCCCATGCTTTACTCTCCCAATCACTATTATCATCATCCCTACACCCATAAACGGTCACTTTACAAGGCAACATATTCTCATAATATCCATACCATATACCCGCGGTTTCCGCTTTTGAATATACTGGAGCAGAAAAATCCGGTCCCTTACCACTCATATACCCAAGCATACAATATATTCTTAATTGAGCCGTCAACCTGTTCTTCTTCATATCAACATACATTGGATGAGCATTTTCTCCCGCAGCGTTTGGACCTGCCAAAAATGAATAAAAATGAAAACGATCATACTCTTCTTCATCCCACCAAGTTGTTCCTTTCGTATCTCCATCAAACAAATACTGTAAACCAATTTTATCCTTTTCACTAGTTACAATATTATCACAAACAAATTCAAACTCAGAAGCATCCAATTTGGATGTAGTAATCGCATCTATATTTTCCCAAACACGTTCCTTTACCATGTGACCTCGAAAATCTTCTGCACGAATGACTATATCGTACTTCCCGGATTCTTGCTTAGGTTGATAAACAATAAAATCTTCCCCTTCTTCCAAATTAAAACTACTGATCAAAATAGTATCCGGCTCATTTGTACGAGGATTTATTCCTAAATAACGTGAGTTCGAAATAACTTAAAACAACACAAGTTGCCTGTCCTTGACAAAATTGACATCA
>DYVS01000284.1:0-10374 GCA_020743075.1 Butyricimonas virosa
GCCACGTAAGGCACCTTCAGCTTTCCCATAATATCCCGTACCCACATGAATTCCTTCGTCAAGCCGAAATCGGATATGTCCCCGCCATGAATCACGAAGTCCACGTCATCCCGCTTATTGAGGGCATTCACGAAATCTTCCGTTTCATCATACCAACGCTGACTATCACCCATTAACACGAACCGCAAGGTGTCTTTCCCCTCACAGATTTCTTCTATACGAGCTATATTCTTCGCGTTTACACCCGTCTCTCCATGTAAACGAACATCGTACGGATGATACTCTATTAAATCACACCCGCATAGAAACAGTACTATTCCATATAAAATTACTCTTTTCATTGCAATACCAGTTTATAGTCCCGATAATGCAAAAAGCAGACCAAATTATTTAGAATGATTATTAATATAAAACCGACACGGTTACCATTTTGGAAAAATACCCTACCAAAATGAAAAGGTTTTATCGTTTACCGAACCGATAAAAGTCACGACAAAGCACAGATTAACAAACAAATATATCAAACAATATTCATCTTGCATATTTTTTGCTATCTTGTTGGTCGTTATGGACAAGGAACAGAATGTTGAACACTTCCTCAGTCTTATCAGAAAGGCTAAGAGAGGTCATTTAAAGATATATATCGGCATGATTGCCGGGGTCGGAAAAACTTACCGGATGTTACGGGAAGCACATGATTTGCTTACCGCGGGAGTTGACGTACAAGTAGGTTACGTGGAAACGCACGGTCGTGTCGACACGGCTGCCAAACTGGAAGGACTTCCCGTCATTCCCCGTAAAAAACTATTTTACAAGGGCAAGGAAGTCGAAGAGATGGATTTACAGGCCATTTTACAAATACACCCGGAAGTGGTGATTGTCGATGAACTGGCCCACACGAATATCGAGGGTTGCGTGAACGAGAAACGCTGGCAGGACGTGCTTGACTTGCTGGACGCGGGGATTAATGTTATCACGGCCGTGAATATCCAGCACATCGAAAGCCTGAACGGGGAGGTACAGGACATTTCCGGGATCGAGGTAAAAGAACGAGTCCCCGATAGCGTGTTAGGACAGGCCGACGAGGTGGTGAACATCGACTTAACCGCTGAAGAATTGATCTCCCGGTTAAAAGCCGGAAAGATTTACAAACCGGATAAAATTGAACTGGCCCTGCGTAACTTCTTCAAAGCGGAAAACATCCTTCAACTCCGGGAACTAGCCTTGAAAGAGGTCGCCCTACGGGTGGAGAAAAAGGTGGAAAACGAGGTAGTGGAAAATATCGGCCTGCGCCATGAACGTTTCTTAGCCTGTATCAGTAGCCAGGAAAAGACACCCCGCAAACTCATCCGGAAAGTAGCACGTCTGGCCACCCATTACAATAGTAAATTCGTGGTCCTCCACGTGCAAACCCGCCACGAAAGCGCTGACCGCATCCCACTGGCCAAGCAACGTTACCTGATCAATCATTTCAAGCTGGCATCAGAACTGGGCGGAGAGGTACTTCAAATTCAATCGGACGACATCATCGGAACCATCATCAATATTTGCCGGGAAAGGCAGATTAGCACGGTTTGCGTGGGAAAACCCAACATCCAGTTGTTCTCGTACGTGCGTTCTGCCCTTCGATACAAGAGGTTATTGAATAATCTGGCTATATTAAATATAGATTTAATCATCCTCGGTTCATAAACTCGGAAAAATCCTTGAAAATATCATTAAATCGAATTAAGTTTAGGGATATGAAAATAAAAACGAAATTAACATCGGGAATCGGTCTCCTTTTCATGATCATCGTGCTACTCGGAGTTCTGGCGATCAGTTACATTGATAAACTGGCCGACGACACGAAAAATATCCTATCCGATAACTACAATTCGCTTGATTACGCGAAAGGTATGCTTTATGCCCTCGATAATCTTGAAACGGACCGGGAAGCGTTGAATATATTCATGGAGAACCTCGAAAAACAGAGACTGAATATCACGGAAATCAACGAGTCGGAAGCCACCGACCGCTTGGCCCGCCATTTTAAATTGCTAGACGAGAATCCCAGCGAACAGAACATACGGCAACTCCGGCTGGATTTGAACCAGATCATGAGCCTGAACATGGCCTCGATTCAACGCAATAGCGTGATTGCCGAAGACACGGCCCGGCAGGCCACGTTATGGATTTCCATTATCGGGATATGTAGCGTCGGGATTGCCCTCGCCCTACTCCTGTTGTTCCCCTCGCAAATTACCCGCCCGATCAGCGAGTTGACACGCGGGATAGTGGAAATTGCCCACCGCAATTACAGTAAACGCTTGCACTTTGACTCTACACGGGAATTTAACGAAGTGGCAACTTCTTTCAACGACATGGCCGAACGTCTGGAAGAATACCAGCAAAGTTCACTGGCCACTCTGTTATCCAGCAAAAAATACCTGGAGGCTATCGTCAACAGTATTCACGAACCGATTATCGGTCTGGATCATGACCGGCAAATTCTTTTCGTAAACAACGAGGCTTTGACCGTGTTAAACCTCAAACGGGAACAGATGATACACCAATCAGCCGACGAGTTATCGTTAAAGAACGACTTGTTACGCCGCCTTATTCGCGAACTGGTACATCCAAACGAAAAGCACGAGCCGCTAAAGATATACGCCGACGACAAGGAGAGTTTTTTCCAAGCCGTCTACGTGCCGATTAAATTGATGGAGACCGAAACCGAGGGAGAAAAGCAGGTCGGCAACGTGATCTTGTTAAAGAATATCACGGAATTCAAAGAACTCGATTCGGCCAAAACGACTTTTATCTCCACGATCTCGCACGAGCTTAAAACTCCGATTTCAGCCATCATGATGAGCTTGAAATTACTGGAAGATCAACGGATCGGCAGCTTGAACGACGAGCAACAATCTCTCGCGAGTAGCATAAAAGAAAATAGCGACCGGTTGTTGA
Organism: Butyricimonas virosa; assembly: GCA_020743075.1. Classification (GTDB taxonomy): domain Bacteria; phylum Bacteroidota; class Bacteroidia; order Bacteroidales; family Marinifilaceae; genus Butyricimonas; species Butyricimonas virosa_A. The sequence goes on from DYVS01000284.1 coordinate 2,950, forward strand.
ACATCACGGGGGAACTGCTCAAGTTGACCCAAGTGGAAACCGGAAAGCTGATTTTAAGCCCGAAGATCACGAAACCGATCGAATTAATCAATTATGCCGTGTCAGCCACCCGGGTACTTGCCGAACGTTTCGGGTGTAATATTGAAGTGGAATATCCCGAAAAGATTCACAAACTATTTGTAGATAGTGAAAAAATAGCCTGGGTGATCACGAATCTCCTCTCCAATGCCATCCATTATTCGAAAGAGAATTCCCGGATCATCGTGGGAGCCAAGGAAGTGGACCAGACCATACAAATATTCGTGCAGGATTTCGGAAAAGGAATTGATCCCAGATACCACCAAAGTATATTCGACCGCTATTTCCGGGTTCCGGGGACTAAAGTACAAGGTAGCGGGCTAGGGCTAGCCATTTCTAAAGATTTCGTGGAAGCTCATGATGGAAAAATCTGGGTAGAAAGCGAGATCGGCAAGGGAAGTAAATTCACAATCGCATTTCCAGTCCGATAAAAGAACTAAAAGCTAAAAACTAAAAGCTAAAAGTTGGCTCTCCTTTAACTTTTAGCTTTTAGTTTTTAACTTTTAACTTATTAACGTCGCCCGGGTATAAGTGATTAAATCTTTCGGGTTCAGCCGTATTTGTAACCCGCGAACACCCGCACTGATATAAATGTATTCGAACTTTAAACAACTTTCATGAATAAACGTGGGGAACTCTTTTTTCATCCCGATAGGCGAGCAACCTCCCCGAATGTACCCGGTAACGGGCAACAATTCCTTCATCGGGATCAAATCCGCTTTCTTGTTCCCGGACGCTTTAGCCGCCACTTTTAAATCCAGTTCATGATCACCCGGAATAACACAAACAAAGTAACCACCCCGATCCCCATGCAGTACTAACGTTTTGAACACCTGTTCGATATTCTCCCCCAACTGTGCCGCCACGTGAGCCGCGGCCAGATCATTTTCATCCACCTCGTAAGGAATTAACTCGTAGTCAATCTTCGCTTTATCCAGTAAACGAACAGCATTCGTCTTATTTATCTTGGCCTTCATATCTACACGATTTTACTTCCATACAAAAATAATGAATCACCGGAGAATTGAAACAAAATGGATGCAATTTCTGACATGGAAGTCATATCATTAAACGAACGTTTATTGAATGTACAAATATAAGTATTTTTTACTTCATATTAGCTATGTTGCTTGTTTTTTAAATTTCTCATGATCAAATGAAAAGCAAGATAAAAATTAACAATCTGCATTTTATTGGTAGCTCAATAAACGAGACATAATAAACGTTCATTTATTGAATGTACAAAATTACAACACGAATAGCGTTAAACACCTTATGGAATCAGAGAAACGCCCTATAATTCTTATTGCAGAAGATGATGAAAGTAACTACTTGCTTTTATTCGCTTTATTAAAACGAGATTACCAAATCATTCATGCACACGATGGAATTGAAGCCATCCAACTATTCAAGAATTTTCCTCCCGATGCCATATTGATGGATATAAAAATGCCACACATGGATGGACTTACAGCCATGCAAGCCATTCGGGAAATAGACCAGGATATTCCGATTATTGTCGTTAGCGCATACGCTTACGAACAGGACAAACAAACAGCTTACTCGTGCGGGTGTAACGCCTATATCATGAAACCAGTGGATGCCAAAAAGTTAACAAGTACTATTTCCCTTTTACTATCTATTAAAGAACACCACATTTCTATTCATTAACCGGTATCCATTTCACGGCATTGGCAAAAATCAACTGCACGGCATCTCGTTCCCACGTATAAGTGCCATCATTCTCCCACGTCAAAGAATCACCACCCCGGTCACTCAAAAACACGCTATATTCACCACGATCAAAATAATATTTCCCCAAAGAGATCCATCCCGGTTCCTCGTTATCCAACAATACTTCCACGTCCGTGACGTCATCCGCGGATGTCACCTGATAAAAAAGTCTCGCACCCCCGATAAAAACCTTACGGGCCGAAGTCGCCTCCACGTCCGGAACATAAACAAAAACTTCATATTTTCCGGGATTCTCCACGTTCACTTTCCATTCCACCTTAGATTTCCCGGTTCCGGCTATTTTATAATAAGCACTCTTCACGATATCCCCGTAGCAATGGCTATCCGTAGTCAAAGTCCAATGCTCGTGGTCATACACGTAACTATACTTTTTCTCGTTCTTCCCCTTCGAGAAATAAGCGGCCAATTTCCCTTTCCGTTTTTTCTCATGAATAACAAAACCGGGATCCTCGGCATTCACGATCATTCCCGGAGATTTCCCGGTAAAAATAGCGCTATCCACATCCCAAATACCCGTTTTCCCATCTTTCGTTTTTGACAAATCTTTTGATGAAGTCCATTCCAAGATATTCTCCCCGGGAAGATTCTGACTGAGATTCATTCCTAACGCGAAAACATCACGCATACCCAAATCGGCCCGAATCTCTTTACAACTATGTCCCGGAATCAAATAGTTACGCAGCCCGGACCCGATCTCGTTATCTCCCATGGAATACGTTGCCACGCTCAACGTCACGACTGCCGGAACCGAAGTTGGATTATATATTTTACAGCTACCTATATTTTTAGTCTCCTCGTCCTCTTCATACAATTCCACTTTCAAATCCCGAATAAATAGAGCCGGTAACTCCTTCCCCTCGTAATAATAATCCAAGATCTCCCGAAGATTCACATGAAAACGAGTATTAAACTCCCGTTCAAGCTCTTCGAAATCAGGTCGCATAAACAAATGACTTTGCTTAAATTGTTTCATAAAATTGAATAATTCCCGCTCCCCGACAAGTGCCTGCAAATGTTTTTGGATCAACTCATATTTTTTCCTCAATAGTTTCTGTAATTGCTCCCCTTTCACCTCTTGATCCACGAAAGCCTCACGCATGGATTTTCCCTTCCAATAAGTGACAATCTCAGAATAACTGATCTCTTCTCCCACGTATACCATCGGCCCGTTAGAAAAGTCCACCTTGGCTAAATCGTTCACGATACCTCCAAAACCCGGATATTCATCCGATTGTAGAACTCCCCCGAAATCACCAAAGAGAACTGAACAATCAAAAACACCCGCAAGTAAATTCAAGACCAATAAATTACGAAACGCCTCCACCTCCAGCTCGAAACGAGTCCTTTCATCCTCATCTCCCGGCCAAAAGCCCACGTGCGCATAATAACCCAAGTACATTCTCTCCGGATAAAATAGTATCTCCGGCTGTACAAATTGACTTCCCGTAAACCCTTTCCGTTGGCGTGGAACAAAATTCACCGGAGTCTCGACCAAAGTAAACTTACGAAAAGGATAATCACCCCCCTTTATTTCCCGCATCATACTTACCGGTTCTTCCAGAAGGAACTCGGCGGAATCCTTCAGACTCATGTAATCCCGCATGAAAAAATCATGTCCTGGGAAATGATACAACTCGAACGTCAACGAGTCTAACACGATACTCTTTCGCTCGTACGATCCAATGCTCAAACTCAGAGAAGGTAATGGCTCCCGGTTTCTAAAGACCGTAGTGTCCCCACTCATCTCCATTTCTCCTTGCGAGATAGCCACTCGTTCCCCAATATCCCCGACTTTCAACCGGTAACGGGTAAAATCATACTGACGAGCTAAAGGGGCGCTCACGTTTACCGGGGAAACGGCAACTGGATACCACAAACATTCCGGGAAAAGCAACGTATAGTCATCCCCGACACGAGCAAAACACCTACCGTGACGGAACATCGAATGATACGTCTGGAAAAAACTCATCAAGCGGGTATCATGAAACTCCTCGTTTGTGAAATCCGGAAAACAAATTGCCTCATCAATTTTCCCCTCGTAAACCAAATGTAAAAGGATTTCTTCACCGGGCTGTAACGCTTTCTCCAAAAGGATGGCTTGGGATTCCCGGGTATAAGACAGATTCTCCCCTTGCTCCCCTGTCAAAGCCGTCACCTCTAATCCCGGGTTCAAGTAAAGCACGGGGTGAGCCAAGGGTTGCACTCCCACGTTTGTCACTACCAGATCACTTACCCCCATTATTTTATCTCCCTCCTGACGAAAATAGATATTATGTGCTTTAATGTGTCCCCCTTTCACTTCCGCATACTTTTCGAATACCTCCCGGTACAGGTCTCTTCGATTATTTATCTCGTGAAATATACCGTAATAAGCCCCTCCAAACAATATGCCGATCAGCAGGAATGTCCATCCCCCGGCCCTCACTTTCCACGTAACACCTGCCCGTTCCGACAAACGCGGCATCATTCCCATAGCCAGTATAACAAGTCCCAACCCCAGAAAAACAAACATTCCCCGTTGTAAAATAATCCATTCCAGACGAGTCATTCCCGTCACATCCGAGAATAAAAGCGGTAATACACGTCCCCACGGGTCAATAGTACCACACGAGAAATCCGTGGTGCCGAAATAAAAGGCAGCAAATACAGCCAACAATACCAATACTGCCAAGGCATGATTCTTTACCCGATTCGCCACGATTAAAGCGACTCCCAACACGAAAAACAGCGTGGGCAAGGTCATCACGAACAGGTAAACAAAATAAATCTTCAACTGGAAAGTTCCCGGTTCCCCGAACAAGATGTGGAAAATCATCCCTAATCCCATCGTTATCAAGTTCAGCACCAAGCAAACCTCCACGATCCCCAACACCTTTCCCGTTTGATAAGCCAAATTAGTCACCGGACGGGCTGAAAACACGGCATTCGTCTCTAAACGCCGATCCCGCCACACGAAATCAATACCGATAAAAATCACGATAATTCCTTGCACCAAATTATAAAACCAAGCATTCCAAAAAGGAATAAACGAAGGCAAAGCCCTGTTTAACCACCTGAGCCCACTTAATGAATCGCTTTGCCATAACCAGTGCGAAAGAGAAATTCCCGCAACTACACAACAAGCAAATATCCAAAACAACTTATTTCTTATGATCAGGTTTCGCTCGTAACGGGCCACCAGACGTATATTTTCAAATGTCATACCTATTATCTTAAAAAGTAACAACCGACCTACTGAACAAAGGTATTCATTCCCAGTGAACATTACAATAAAAAGGGGTATGTCTTTCTCGACATACCCCTATTTTGTAATATTTATAAAGTCAATCACCCGGCTACATTATCTCTGCAACGGGAATTTCAAGACCGGTTCTTTCTCTTTCTTCGGTTCAGACTTGTTGATTTCCACGTCCTCGATCAAAACCGAGGCCGGATAAATCAAAGAAGAAAGCACTTGACGATTTAGAATATAATTCGAGACATTCTCTTTACTTGAAATGTCCAGTACCCGTTTGATCTTCGCCAAATTAATGGCAGAAACATCACCGAAACGAACTTGTGTTTCACTACCATCTTTCACGTCAACCTTGTAAATACGGGATGCCGGTCCGGCAATACTACGCACGATGTAAGCATAATCCAACCCTTCATCCTTGGCAGCCTTAATCAATGCTTTTTTCATCTTGTCCTGTTTAGTTCCCTTATCTACTTGGATATGAATAGTTCCCGGAGCCGTAGTGTAAACAATATCACTTCCGGTCATCACGAAACGAGAGCTACCCGTGGAGTGTTGAGTTTTCAAGGAAGGTACCCGACCATTCAACATTTGGCGCAAGATTCCCTTGTCAACCAGCGTCATTTCCTTTTCCGGAATAACACCTTCCGCATCAATCTCGTAAGCACCTAACAAGGGTGTTCCGTCATATTTATCCAAACTCGTGTAGTTCTTCACGGTCAAACGGTTGTCAATAATCTTTCTTCCGATACGACCTTCCAGCGTTCTGCCTCCCGCTTGTCCGATCGGTTTACGATAAGCAAATAATCCGCCTTGATTCAACAGGTTATTCACGAAGATACTGGAAGACGCCCCGTCTTCAAAAAGAACCGGCCCGGAATAGAATTCTTCAACTACCGGGGCATTTCTCAACTTCATCAGGTTTTCAGCAAAAGCAGTTACTTTTTTCTTCAAATCTTCCAAAGAAGGCATATCCTGCGGGCGAGCGACCAAAATAGAAAGCGCATCCCCGATCCGTACCCCGTCTTCCGTGGTTACATATCCCTGTGCAAACAGATTCGCGTAAGTAACCGGTTGTTTCATGGTTACATCCTCGCTGGTCTGCTTGTAAACTTCCATATCCAAACCGCTGATACCCACGGATGAATTGTAAATTTCCTTGTAATTCTTGAATATCGCAGAAAGTTCACGAATCGTGTTTTCCCATTTCTTTATATCAATTTCATAGGGAACCTTGCTTTCCACGATCTTCGTGATCGGTTCAGCCTTCACCAAGTCCGGCAATTGAGCCTCCTCCGGGGTTTGCGGGTTTGACTTCAAAGCTGCTTCTTTAGCGGCAGCTTCACGCAATGCCATCTTGTAAGCCGCATCGGATACCAACCAAAAATTACGACGAATCATGTCATAATCTGCCTCGGCCGGCATCCCAACCTTCATGAATTGTCCCACAAAACGAGTATCATTCGTGTTATTATAATCACCCAACAACAACTGAGACGAGCCTATCCCTCTCCACGGCAATTCCAGTGAATTCGTGATCGCTCCCAACTCCCCGACAACTTCAAACTGGCGGAACCTACCTAAAGAAAAAGACAAATAAAACGGTTTATCCATTCCCGGCAATGCCAATTCTGCTTTATTTCTTTGTAATTCATCCTGCATCGCCTTGAAGATCACTTGATCTTGCTCATTCTGTGCCACCACTGGCCCTACCAGCAGGAAAAATATTAATAGTGATAATATATATCTCATCTTTCTAATTTTATAATTTCCACATCTTTATTTCGTTCCCGGAGCCGGTAAAATCGGTAAAATATCTTGAGATTTCGCTTTTCTTTGCGTCTCCACCTTATTCACCAAGATAGTCGGGGAAATAGCCGTTACAGGAATTGAACCCGATTCAGCACCACACATACCCGTGAATACGCGGGCATCATTTCCGGCATATATAATATTAGAGAACATGGAAAGCGGAGTTCCGATCAAATCCACGCCACGAACCAACTGGTCCGGACGACCGTCAGCAAACACCTTATATACTTCCAATGGGGTTACGTTGAACGAATTGGTTGCACCTTTACCGGTGAATGTAAATCCACTCGTTACCTCTTTGAAGAAATAACCGTATTCTTTACCTTGTTTCTTAACCTCTTCGATCAATAACTGGCGTAATTCTTCGGGAGTTTTCGGGTTAGAAGTCTCGATCACCAAATTAGACTGGCGGGAAACAGGATCAAACCCATCGCTGGCACGCGCATGACCGTTTGTACGAGGATGGCCGTCGATCGGAGTACGGGTCATCAAAAAATCGTTCAATTTACCGTTAACGACCACATCCACCCGTTCTGCTTTTACTA
>DYVS01000285.1:0-4396 GCA_020743075.1 Butyricimonas virosa
CAAGTCAAATAGGCTCCCTTGGAATAGTGATCAATTAACTCCATTCTTCACCCAGGGGAGCGATGATTTTTGGTTTCGGGAAGTGAAAGAGGGAGAAGAAAAATATTATTATGTGGATTTAAAGGCGAGAAAGGTAGAGAAGTTATGGGATCCGGTTTACTTGGCTGCTGAAATGGAAAAAGCCACGGGAAGGAAATATGATCCGAAGAAACTTGGTTTTTGGAAAATTTATTTCAACAAGGGAGGGGAAATACTCAATTGGATGGACGGAAATGTTATATTCGAATATAACCGGAAGACTAGAAAATTGAGTTACACGAAAAAGGAGATTAACCCTTCCGATATGATACCTAGGAGGATGAGGTTTGATACCGGCATTTCACCTGATGGAAGGTATCAGGTTTTTGGTAAAGAGCATAATGCTTATATCCGGGACTTACAAGATTCTACCGTGGTGCAATTAACCTTTGATGGAATCCCCGGGTTTAGTTACACGGATGAGAGGAAGACGACAAAAGAAGTTCCTTTGGCACCTCTTTGGTTTGATGATTCTAAAAACTTTTGTCTGTTTCGTCAAGATTTACGTGGACTGGGAGAGATTTCTTATATAAATTGTTTGAAGGGACGGCCGTTGGCTCAGAATTCACCGATAATTTTAGTCGGAGATTCTGTTGTGCTGTACAATGAAATAACGCTATATGACGTGAGCACAAAGACGCAAAAGAAAGTGAAAATTGATAAGTGGCAGGATCAGCAAATGAGGATACTTCATTCAGATACGAAAGCAAATAAACTCTATCTGGAACGTAGAAATAGGCGAAATACGATGCTGGACGTTTGTGAAGTAGATCTTTCGACCGGAGATGTAAAAGTCATTATTCATGAAGAAGGGGTTCCGTATATCGGTATAGAATTAGCTTCAATCACGTTCTTAAATGATTATAAGGATATAATCTGGTGGTCAGAGCGTACGGGGCATGGACATCTTTACCATTACGACGGGGAAGGTAACTTGAAAAATGTTATAACCTCGGGTAACTGGACGGCAGGAAAAGTCGTCTCGATAGACGAGAAAAACCGGACGGTTTATTTTCAAGCGTATGGCGTTACTCCCGGGGAAAATCCCAGTTACGCGAAGATTTGTAAAGCTAACGTTGACGGGAAGGGAAAAATGGTTGTTCTCACTCCTGAAGAAGCAACGCATAATGTCATATTCTGCCCAAGTAAAAGGTTTATAATAGATGCTTTTTCACGTCCGGATCTTCCCTATCAATTTACGGTGAGGGATACTCGGCAGGGTGATCTGGTTTTTAAGTTGAGTGAACTGGACTTGAATGATATGTATAAACAAGGGTGGAAGATGCCTGAGACTTTTTCAGTGAAAGCTGCAGATGGAGAAACAGATTTGTATGGTGTCATGTGGAAACCTTTCGATTTTGATTCCACGAAACGATACCCGATTATTTCTTGTGTATACCCCGGGCCGCAGACGGATAATGTCCCATTAACATTTGAAGTGGGATCTACGAATGAGGCTTTGGCTCAGGTTGGCTTTATCGTTGTTGCTTTCAATCACCGGGGGGGACTCCCACTCCGGGGACGAGAGTATCATTCCTTCGGTTACAATAGTATTCGTGATCATGCTTTGGCAGATGATAAATGTGGCTTGGAGCAGTTGATAGCTCGTCATTCTTTCATAGACGGTGATCGAGTGGGGATATACGGGCATTCCGGGGGAGGAATGATGTCCACCGCTGCGATTTGTACCTATCCCGATTTTTATAAAGCATGTGTATCATCGGCGGGTAATCATGATAATAATATTTACTCGCAGTTCTATGTGGAAAGTCATTATGCTATCGACGAGGAAGTGAAGGTGATAGAGGAGAAACTCGAAACGAAAGACGGGCGAGATTCCGTGATAATTCATGAAAAATCGGTTTATTCAGCAAATTTGCCCACAAATATGGAACTGGCTAAAAATCTGAAAGGCCATTTAATGCTTATTGTCGGCGGTATGGATGGGAATGTTCATCCGGTGCAAACGATTCGCATGGTGGATGCTTTCATTAATCATGGTAAAGATGTGGAGTTCGTGTTGTTGCCACGCGGGCGGCACACGTATGACGGGGTTTCTGCCTGGTATTTTGAGAATAAGTTGCGTTCGCATTTTGCGAAATATTTGTTGGGGGATTTTAAGTCTTCCGGTTTTTATGATATTGAAATAAATGAGTATGAACAAATAATAAAATGATCAGTTATGAAAATTATTGTATGGTGCTTGTGTATGTTGTTTTCTATCAACGCTTTTGCTGATGGAGAAGAAGGGGCAAAAGTTGGAGATCAGTCTCCCGACTTTGAATATGAAGATAAAGATGGGAAAATCTATTCTTTAAAGGATTTTAGAGGGAAATACGTTTTGATTGATTTTTGGGCGACTTATTGCGCTCCCTGTAAAAAGGAGATTCCTTATCTGGAGAAAATTCAAGAGAAATTTAAAAAGAAGAATATCTTTTTTGTTAATATCGCGATAGATCTCAATAAGAAGGAGTGGATTCAGTTTTTAGAACAAAATCCTTTAAAGGGTACTCAATTGGTGTTCGACCGGAAGTGGCTCTCTTTTGTACATTATTATCAGGTTACCACGATTCCTCGTTATATTTTGTTGGATAAAGAGGGTAAAGTGGTTCATTTGGATATGCCTCGTCCTTCGAATCCGGAGTTCGAGAAAATTCTGAAATCATTAAAGGGATTGTAATATTTACGTGAGATGGTTTTCCGAATTGGTTTTATATGTTTTCGCAAACAGGAAAATTTTGTATTCCCCGTGATTTATATCCGTAAAGTTTGCGTTTCTAGTGAGAACTAGGAGAAAAAGAATGGAAATGTAATAGAGAAACTACCTTTTTCTCGAAGATCATTCGAAGCTTACACGTGGCTTAGTCATCCCGTTATGGATGATCAACGTTTGAGCTTCGAATGAGCTCTGAGTAAGGGGTAGTATTTGGAACTTATTTGTCCTTTATTTGGAATATATTTGTGTATAAATCCTAGGTTAGATGTTCTTTTTATTTTACCATTATTTGCTGGGTAACTTACTCCCATTTGTTTGGAGGCTAATAAATAATTTGCAATAAAGGACACGATTTGTACGTCAATGCAAATTATTTATATCTTTCGCTTGAAGATAATCTGCTGAATATAAGGATGTAGATAAGACAAAATTATACTATATATATGTTTTTCATTACGACTAAACTTGTTGGGTAGACTTGTGTGGTCACTTGCTCTCTGACTTGCACGGTAATAACGGATTAGTATTCAAGAAAAGTATTTATTGGTTTAAAATAGAGAAAGATGACGGCATATTCAAACTTTTTTCTATCTTTGTAACCGCCGTAACTGTTACGGAAATAACAAAGATAAAAACATGAAGTTTTATAATAGAGCAAGTGAATTGGCAGAGTTGCAACGAATACAAAATTTATCGTTCAGCGACTATTCTCGTCTGACAGTAGTAACCGGAAGAAGAAGGATTGGTAAGACTAGCCTTATTATGAAGTCAGTTGAAGGCTTATCGACTGTTTATCTGTTTGTTGGTCGTAAAAGCGAAGCAACGCTTTGCTCCGAATTTATTCCTATTATCAGTCAATCGCTTGATACTTTTATTCCTGCTGAAATACGCACCTTTCGGTCTTTGTTCCAATATCTAATGGAGTTGGCTTCGCGGAAACCGTTCAATCTTGTTATAGATGAATTTCAGGAGTTCTACAACATCAACGAATCGGTGTATAGCGATATGCAGAATATATGGGACACCTATCGAAAGAAATCAAAAATGAATCTGATTGTATCCGGTTCTATTTATTCATTGATGCAGAAAATATTCCAGAACAATAAAGAGCCTCTATTTGGAAAATCCAGTGTAAGCTGCCCCCTAAAACCAAGCGATTCTGCCCCCTTAAAACATTCAACAATGCCCCCTTAAAAAGTCTTGACCGATGGGGTTATTATTATTTTAGTTTATTTCCCTCTGTATGCAGCCATTTTACGGACACTTTCTCCTGTCAGCTCAATCCGGTGCGCCGTATGTATAATACGATCCATAATGGCATCTGCTACTGTAGGGTCTCCGATTGCATCATACCAATTGTCCGTTGGCAGTTGCGAGGTGATGATGATGGACTTGCGCCCATGTCGGTCCTCTATTATATCGAGCAGGATGGGTCGTTCCTTGGCATCAAGGTTCACAAGGAAGAGGTCATCCAATATGAGCAGCGTGCTCCGTTCGATTCTCTTGAGTTCCGATTCCAGTGTGCCTTTTACTTTTGCCACCTTAAGCGTACCCATAAGTTTCGGAGCATTCGCGTAATATGTCCGTATGCCCTTCTTGCAG
>DYVS01000286.1:0-12450 GCA_020743075.1 Butyricimonas virosa
GGATAATCTCTATTACCTATACAAACAATTTTATAGCCATTACCATATCTATTTCTTTTAGTTGTAAAGAATGATCTAAACAAATACATTAATGTATTTTTTGAAGAATCTATCTTTCTATTTAAACATTCTTCAACTTTCTGGCTCATAAAATCTTTTATCTCATCAATTGAATAATAAGTTTCAGATACAGGAAATTTAGCTAATAATGCTGCTTTAAAAGGATTAGTATCTTCTAATGCCTTAAATATAACTCCATTCTTATAATTTCTATATTCTCTTGGATCTGGATCTTCATCAAGAAAAGATAATAACTTATTTATCTCCACATATTCATAAAGATCTCTCACCCCATTATAATATCTTTCAATATCCCTCTGACCTTTTTCATTTCTTAAACTCTCTATCTCTTCTGTTGTCAACCTTCCCTTATCATGTAGTTGTAATATTTTTTCTTTAGCAGCAGTCATTAATTCATCCTTTCTCATCTTTTTCTTATCCTGCACTTTTTTCCTGCATTCCTCTTGTTCTTTTGTAATTTCAAAGTGTAGTGTATCACCAATCTCTAATCCATACTTTCCCTCTAACTTTCCCTTTTTATCATACAAATTATTCAACAAATCAAACATTTCTACTAGTGCATCTATATTAAAATAGGATATTTGATAGTTTCCATCTATATCTCTTCTAGTTAAGCTTACTTCCAAATTTCCCACTTTCTCTGTTGCATACCTTTGGATTGCAGGTTTAACCTTATCAAATAAGCTATCAAATTCATCTCTCATTTCCCCATCTTGTTCTTCATCAACAATATTGTCTATTGCATCATAAAGTTGAATAATCTTACCTGCTTTCTTTAATAATCTATCCCTGTATTCCTCCTTTGAAATATCTCCAAATTTATATTTATTATCCTCTTTAGTTGAATAATAAATAGTTTCAGATATTAACCCTTCCTTATGCCTGCATCTACCTCTTATCTGGGTTAGCCTATCAATGGATAATAAAGTATAAGGAACATTGGCATTTATTACAGAAACTAGTTGGTATCTCTCATGTATATCAACTCCAACAAAGTAAACACAAGTCATGAAAGTAATATCTTTCTCTAATTTCCCATCCACTAGTTCCACATAATAATCTTTCACCTTATCTTCACTCTCCTCACTACATAAAACCCCACATTTGCTTCTTAAATCCTCTGGTAATAGAAATATGATCTCCTTAATATCAGTTATTGAATTATAAGCAATTACTATTTTTTCTTTTCTATCATGCCTACTTTCAATATATTCTGCTACAGCCTTATTAGGATTATCAGTATGAGTTATTTGATAAGGTCTTTGCCCCTCTTCTTTATTAACATACTTGGCAATCAACATTGGTTCTTTCTGCACCTCATGATGAGTGAAATCTCTAATTGTTGCAGAAACTAAAGCCCTGTTAGATTGAGGAAATTTACAATAATAATCAATAACATCTTCTAATTTTGGCCTGTAAGTGACATCAGATTGGATCATATCCACTTCATCTACTAAAAGAAAGTAAGAATCAAAAGATTCCTTTTTTGTTGCAATTACTTCATATATTTTAGGCAAACTATCTGCAACAACTAGAAATTTCTTGTAAACCTCCTCTCCATCTGATCTTCTCTGATCAATTTCATCAATATATTTCTTAATATCTTTTGGGGAAATGATAGAAGTACTATCTCCAATAGGGCTACCAACATATAATAATGAATCTTTTGTTTTTGATTTTGAATATGCTAGTGATTTATTAGGGAAAACAATTATGGAATTTCTTTTAGCCTCAATTTCTAAAGTTGTAGCTCCTACTCCTGTTCTATTCTTGTTCAAAATGCCAAAAGGAATACTATCAAACACCTCTCCCAGATATTTTTTCCCTTCCATGTTAAACTCAATAGCTTGAATTTTCCCTTCATCATCTGCTAACCTCTTCACATAGGTATGTAGCTCAAAATCTTTTTTAATTTTAGCTCCATTAAATTTCAAAACCTTATATTCTTCTGGGTTTTCTGGATTAACCTCCTGTATAACATGATAAGGATATTCCTTTATATTGCTAATCCATTCTAGATTTTCTACATCACAATCTTCATCAGAATAAGCCAATTTTTTCAAATTCTTTATCTCTCTTACTACTGATTTTCTTGGTTCACCTATCAACATAGTTTGTTACATTTAGTTGTGTAATATAGTAAGAACTAACTGCAACATAATAGTCACAGCCAGTCCTTACAAATATAGCAAGATTCTTTCTAAGAACCCTTCTGCATCAATTTATTCTTAAGTTCTTCCATACACATACTAACTTTTTTATTGACCACTTTTGCATAGTGTTTCTGGGTTATGGCTATTGATGAATGACCAAGCAAACTACTTACAATCTCTATTGGAATATCATTGTAAAGTAATATTGTGGTGGCAAAGGTTTTTCTAGCTGTGTGATGAGTTAACCTCTTCTTGATCCCTATTATATCTGCAATTTCTTTCAAATAAGAGTTCATTTTTTGGTTACTCATCCTAGGCAAAATATAGGAATCATCATTACCCAATTCTCCATATTTTTTAATAATCTCTATGGCTTTAGGCAACAAGGGAACTTCAAAAGCTTTACCAGTTTTTCCCCTCTTCATGTTTATCCAAAGTTCCTTGTCAAACCCTTTGATAATATGTTTTCTTTGAAGTGTAAAAGCCTCATGATAAGCCAAACCAGTATAGACACTAAACAAGTATAAATCTCTCACCTTACCCAATTTTTCTTGTGCAAATTGATAATTTTCCAACATATTAAGTTCTTCTTCTGTCAAAAAAACTAGCTCTTTCTCTGTCTTTAATGGCTTGTATTCAACAAATGGATCAACTTTTATGTAATTACACTTGATTCCATACTGGATAATTTGCTTTACCCTCTGCAAAACCTTGTTCACTGTGATAGGAGCTAATTTCTTTTCCAACAACAAGTACTCTTCAAATCCTAAAACAAAAGAAGTATCTATTTTAAGCAATGGAATATCTTCTTGACCATACCTCCATTTGATATATTCTTGAGTTTGTTCCATTATATGCTTAAATTTCCAGAGGGTATATTTTGCAAATTTTATTCCCTCCATTTTAGATGCAACCTCATATCTTTTCTGGAATAATTGGATAAAAGAATGTGTTGAAGTGTCCTTGCCTGTATAAAGATTATAAACCATCTCAACAATATCATCAACTTCTTCTAATATTAATTTATCCTCTATATCAGTCAATTTCTTAACAATCATGTTCAAATGATTATTTATTCTCTCTGCTCCAAAATATCTAGTCTTGGCTCTTTGCCTTATATTATCCCAATCTTTTTCAAAAATACTCATACCTGTTGTAAATTGTTTTACCACAACATCTGATTTTAACCTGCAATAAATAGGTGCTTGACCTCTAGAATTTCCTCTTGATTTCCACCTAAAAAATGATATATTTATTCTTTTTATCATAATAATATTTTGTAAATTATTGATAATAAGAATATTAATATGATACTAAAAATTATTGTCCAAAACAACAAATGATACCTAAAATGATACCTCTTATGCCTCAAATTATCCCCTAATCCTAATATCACAAATTATTCAGACAAAATAGCAAAGAGGAGTAACAGCACTGCTAATCAACAAATTTCATTAAAAAAAACAAACCCTCACAGTTTTCCAACTATAAGGGTTTTCTTCATGTTGTTGCCCCACTAGGATTCGAACCCAGACAGACAGAACCAGAATCTGTAGTGCTACCATTACACAATAGGGCAATTGTTTTATTGCGGTGCAAAGATAGTAGTTTTTTGGGATTTCAAAAAACTACTATCTATTTTTTCGTACTACTTCAATATTTTTTGATACTCTTCGTTGTTCGATAAAACCTCCAGCGCCTTGGCTATATCCTTGTCATTACGAATATGATACTCTATCACACCCTCTTGCATGTAATACCGTTCCATTAACTGGTCGGACAATATATCGGAAATTTCTTTCTTGAAAACATCCAAATCCCGATCAATAGAGTGTCCGAGACTCTTCTTCAATTGCTCTACCTGGCTGGACACCTGATCATAGTATTTCTCGTCTTGAGTTGCCTTTACCAATCTTTCCAAAACAAGCTGGGAAGCTGTCTCGTATTCAAATTCACGCTTTTTCAAGTATTCCTTGAACTCGTTGAACAATTCATCCGACAAAACAAATTCAGAAGGAGTCGCAATCGTGGGATGAGTTGCCGCATATTCATTGACAAAATCAAAAATCATATCCTGTAACACCAGTTCCTGAGTTACTTTAGCATATTTCTCCGGCTCAATCTTCACATCCGGAGTGATACCACCGCCGTCGTACACCGTTCTCCCGGCTTTCGTTTTAAAGGGTTTCATTAAAGAATCGGGAATCGTACCCACGCTACCATCCGGATTACGGTGAGAATAATCTACTGCTTGAATACAGCGTCCGCTAGGGATATAATATTTCGCCGTGGTTACCTTTAATTTCGTGTTATAGACCAGATCACGGGTTGTCTGCACCAACCCCTTACCGAATGAACGTTCGCCGATTACAACTGCCCGATCGTAATCCTGTAAAGAACCGGAAAGGATCTCTGATGCGGAAGCTGAAGCCCGATCGATTAACACGGCCAGTTTCATATCCGGTAACAAGGGATTTCTCGTCGTGCGATATTCTTTATCCCATTGTTTCATCTTTCCTTTCGTGCTTACAATCAAGGAACCTTTCGGCAGGAAGAAATTGGCAATCTCCACTGCCTGATCCAGCAATCCTCCCCCGTTACCGCGAAGATCAAGAACAAGGGACTGCGCTCCGCGGTTTTTCAAATCCATGATCGCACTTCTCACGTCATCTGCAGCCTTATCAGTGAATCCGGTAAAATAGATATACCCAATCTCGTTATTCAACATTCCATAGTAAGGTACACTGGGGACCTGTACGACTTCCCGAAGAACCCGTTTCTCCAAAGGCTTTTCTTCCCCGACACGTTGCAGTTTAAGCACCACCTCTTTACCGGGTTGCCCTTTCAGACGGGAACTCACGTACTCGACATTCTTTCCCTTCATATTTTCCCCGTCAACTGCCAGAATCAAATCACCCGGAAGTAATCCAGCCTTGTAAGAAGGAGATCCCTTATAGGGTTCGCGAATCACCACGTAATCATCCTTCATGCCGATCACGGAACCGATCCCGGCGTATTCTCCCGTTGTCATCATCTTGAACTCATCCAACTTAGTTTCCGGGTAATAAACCGTGTAGGGATCCAGTTTCTTCAACATGGCGTCAATCCCGTCCTGCACCATTTTCTCCGGTTGCACATCATCCACGTAAAAAAGATTCACGTCCCGAAAAAGCGTGGCAAAAATATCCAATCCCTTACTAATTTGGAATCTTTTATCGTCTTCCTTCAAGCCAAGCATCCCGAAAGCCAGTAACAAGACTCCCGAAATGAAGATAATTACACGTGTATTTTTTCTCATAATCTTACTTTAATAACAATCTAGCGAAAATAGTATATATCCAACAAAATAACAAATTTCACGGTACCGGATCGTAGCCCGAACCTCCCCATGGATGACAGGAACATATCCGTTTTATCGCAAGGTATAATCCTTTTACCGGACCATGTTTCCGTAACGCCTCCACCGCATATTGTGAACAGGTCGGGGTATAGCGGCAACTCGGAGGAGTCCAGGGGGAAATACATAACTGATAAAATTTAATGGGTATCAGCAATATCCCCACTACCATCTTTTTCAATATAGCTCCTAATTTTTTTAATAGCACCGGTTATCGCTTTTTCGATTTTACCATATTCAAAAATTTCGTCATGCAAATATATGAACAATATATCCATCGTTTTATCCTCCGGGATATAAGAGTACAATATATTTTTATTCAGACGATAGGTCTCCCGAATCAAACGTTTTACCCGGTTACGTTTCACGGCTCGCTTGAAACGCCTCTTAGAAACACTCACTGCTATCCGGGCCGGGAAATCTTTCTCTCCTCTCGGGTATAACCGGATTACCACTCGTAACGGATAAGACACGAAACTATACCCCGAGGATAAAAGTTCCTCGAATCCCCCCTTCCGGCATAACCGTTCTTCCTTGCAAAACGTGTATTTTATCATTTCATCCATATACGAGTGCAAACATACAAAAAATGGACATCGTTTGATGTCCATTTTCCTATTTTGATTTATTTTCTTTGTTGTAAGCCTTAATGAACTGTTCCAATGCCATGGTCATCGAAGGGGCTTTTTCCGTGGGGGCTTTTATATCAAGCCTCAACCCAGCCTCCTCTACCGCCTCGGCTGTCGCCTCCCCGAAGGCCGCAATAATTGTCGAACCCTGTTCAAAATTCGGGTAGTTGTGGAACAATGACTTGATACCAGCCGGAGTGTAGAATGCCAAGATATCATACTCTTTCAAATCCGGAATTTCAGAGGCTACATCACTGGACACGGTTTTATAGAATACGGATTTCGTGTACTTCAAGTGTAGTTCATCCATCAAAGCAGGGATATTTTCTTTATGCACGTCGGAAACCGGAACCAAAAAGTTTTCGGTCTTGTGCTTTAACAGAATTTTCGTCATATCCTCGACTTTCTTGTCCCCATAGAAAATCTTTCTCTTACGGTACACAATATATTTCTGAAGATAGAAAGCAATAGCCTCTGATATACAGAAATACTTCATCGTGTCGGGAACGGTTACCCTCATTTCGGTACAGATCCGGAAGAAATGGTCAATAGCCGTACGACTGGTAAAAACGATCCCGGTAAAATCAAGAATATTTATCCTTTCCTGACGAAATTCTTTTGCCGTGACACCTTCTACCTTTATAAATGATTTGAATTCTAATTTCAATCCAAATTCTTCTGCCAAATCAAAATACGGAGATTTCTCGGTTGTCGGCTTTGGCTGCGAAACTAGTATCTTCTTTATTTTCAACTTTTTCTGTTTTAAAATTACACTAACTTCTCTAACTTATCCCAATAGCTTGTACAAGACAAGAATCGGCAATATTTCAAGCCCACAAAGGTACAAAATCATATACAAAATTGAAACTCTATATCCATATAATATTTTAATCAATCTTATAAATCTGAAAACCAGAATAATGATACCAAGCCCTAAAATGACATATAATAACATATTTATTGCCGAAGTTTGCACGTAAAACAAGGCCAACACGAACGGGGATATGGATAATCCCAACACAATCGCACTTGTGCGCAAATTCAAGATGATCTCCGATGCACAATGCCTTCTATTAAATGCCCACCCGAAAAGCCGCACAAGTCCCAAGACTAAAAAGTAGTAACCAAAAATGATTAGGAAATAGATTAAGGCATTAAAGAATACAAAGGGAGAATCGATTAAAAAAGCCATCAACATGGACAAGATTGAGAAAGAAAGGCTAACCGACAAGAAAACAAAGAAATAGTTCGGAATCCCACCTTCCGATTGTAAGCTGGCCCCTCTTTTCCGGTTGAAAAAATAGGTGTACACCGTCGTGAGGAAACCTCTTCCTCGCAGGCGCAACAAAGCGATAAAAACGAGATACACAACCGTATAAATCAGAATACTGGAAATAAATTCAATATTCATCTTCTCCCCGCTCAAAGGAATTCCTTCCACCAATTCCACCTGATTCGTCAACGTGTCAAAAGGTAAGAAAGGTTTCCAAGAGACAGATTCTCTCAACAAAGAGATCGGAAACACTACAGAATCCGACTCCGACACGATACTATCCGTTATAACTGAATCTATTTGCTCGTCCAACATTCCCAACAACATCTTTATATTCTAACATTAATGTGCCTCGTACCAGCTTTTCCCGTAGCCCGTGCCCACAGTCAAAGGTACTGCCAGACTCACGACGTGCTCCATACAATCCACCACGAGATTCTTCAATTCCTCGATTTCCTCGTGATGACATTTAAAGTTCAACTCGTCATGCACCTGCAAAATCATCTTGGAACGCAACCCCCGTTCTTTTAATTTCTGATGAATACATATCATCGCTTTCTTAATAATATCGGCTGCTGATCCTTGGATAGGAGCGTTCACCGCGTTTCGCTCGGCAACACCCCGTACAACCGCATTCCGGGAATTTATATCTCTCAAATAACGACGGCGGCCCATGATCGTCTCCACGTACCCTTTTTTCCGGGCTTTCTCCACGGATTCTTCCATGTAACGTTTAACTCCGGGATAAAGGGCAAAATAACCTTCAATCAGTTCCTTACCCTCTTTCCGGGAAATTTTCAGCCGTTCCGCCAATCCCCAAGCCGAAATACCGTAAATAATCCCGAAATTAGCCGTTTTCGCCCGTCGTCTCATCTCCGGGGTCACCTCTTCTAAAGGCACATGATAAATTTTAGATGCCGTTGCTGCATGGACGTCTTCCCCTTTCAGGAAAGCATTGATCAACTCCGGCGTACCGCTCAAATGTGCCATCAACCTCAACTCTACCTGCGAATAGTCGGCTGAGAAGAACTCGTAATCCGGATCACCCGTGATAAAAGCTTTCCGAATGTTCCGACCTTCGGCTGTCCGGATAGGTATATTTTGCAAGTTCGGATTCAAGCTACTCAATCTTCCGGTTGCCGCCTCCGCTTGGTTAAAATGCGTGTGAATCTTTCCGGTTGCCGGATCAATATACGTGGGTAAAGCCTCCGCATACGTGGTCAATAATTTCTTTAATCCCCGGTAATTAAGTATATGTCCTACAATTGGATGTGCATCTTCCAATTTTGATAATACCTGTTCGGATGTACTGTGTTGGCCTGTTTTGGTTTTCTTGTTGCCGGAATCAATATTCATCTGGTCGAATAATATCTCGCCCAACTGCTTGGGAGAACTAATATTGAATTCTTTACCGGCCATTTCATATATAATTTTCTCTGTCTCAGCGATTCTTATTTTCAAATCCTCGGATAGCTCATCTAATGCCACCTTATCGATAGACACACCCTCGTACTCCATATCGGCCAAAACAGATACCAAGGGCATTTCAATTTCTTCATACAACTTATAAAGCCCGACTTCCTGTAAAGCCTCTTCCAACTTTCCTTTCAAGCGGAATAATATATCCGTACGTTCCGCAAAATCCTTGTCTTTCTTGGCTCCTTCATCAGGAAATAGGGATAATTGAGGATTCTCGGTATTATCTCCTTTTATCAAGCGATAATTCAGCATTTCCAAAGCAACACGTTCCAGTTCGTGAGAACTGTCCGGTTGTAGAACGTAGTGTGCAATCTTGACATCAAATATTTTATTTAGAATCTCTACCCCGGCTCTCCTTAACCAAATAATATCGTCCTTCACGTCATTCGAGATCAAAACTTTGTTCTGATCTTCAAGAATAGGTTTAAATAAACGAATCACGTCCTCGGCCTTATCTTTCGCTGAAGGTAATCGCAGGTAACAAGCAGTATTAACGGCTGTTGAGAAACAGAGATAGTCCGGATAAGAGTTGTAAATCGTGCCATCTCCAAAGATCACGTTCAGCACGTATTCAGGAGCCTCTCTCAACTTCTGAAGTAATTCATCCCGTTCCGCCACGGTAGTGATTTCCCGGTAATCGACTTCTTCCGGGTGAATGGTCTCTACCAAATTTTCCTCATGTTCTATCATGAACACTCTCTTTGCCAGAGAGAAAAGCTCCAATTCATTGAAGATCGGCTTTAACACATCGTCTTGAATCTCGCCCAATGCTAAATCTTCAGCATTTACTTCCATGGGTACTTCTGTGTTGATTGTCACCAATTCCTTTGATAAAAAGACTGTATCTTGGCAACACAACAAGCGCTCTTTTTGCTTACCTTTCAGTTCATCTATATGTTGATATACCCCTTCTATACTTCCATATTTATAAATCAATGTGGCAGCACTTTTCGGTCCGACACCATCACATCCCGGTACGTTATCCGCCGTATCACCCATCAAACCAAGAATATCGATTACCTGTTCCACCCGCTCGATCCCGAAATGATCCAATACTTCCGGAATACCCCACACTTCAGACTTATTTCCGGCACGTCCCGGTTTATACATGAACACTCGTTCGCTAACCAACTGGGCGTAATCTTTATCCGGCGTGATCATATATACCTGAAACCCTTCTTTCTCTCCCCGTTTGGCCAGCGTACCGATCACGTCGTCCGCCTCAAACCCGCTGACAACAATTGATTTAATACCTAATCCTTCAATAATACTTTTAATATAAGGCAACGACTTTCTCAGGTCCTCCGGCATCGGGGGACGCTGGGCCTTGTAGGGCGGGTACATTTCATGACGGAAAGTAGGACCTTCCGGGTCAAAAACTACTGCCAGATGAGTAGGTTTTTCCAATTCAAGCAATTCCAGTAAAAAATTAAAAAAACCGAAAGTGGCCGATGTATTTATTCCCGTCGTCGTAATCCGGGGATTATTGATAAACGCGTAATACGAACGGTAAATCAACGCGTAAGCATCCAGCAAGTATAATTTTTTCTCCTCGTTAGTCATCATCTTTCCTTTTCAAATTAATCCACACAAAGTTAGACTTTTTCTCCTAACTTTTCTGCTTACTTATTTGTTTTATATTTCAGAATACCTATATTTGTCCCAAACAATGAAAAGAAAATGAACACAATGTACACCTCATATTACTATCTCTATTATTACTTTCCGGAAAAGTAAAGGGGGAATATTGTCATCATATAAAATATACAGGCCCCGAATTTCGGGGCCTTTTTTATTTAAAACTATAGACATGCATACTATTTTTTCACATACAGGTCGTTATTATTACTACTATTATTATTACCTCAACAACAGCTGGGATGACCTTGTATTACCTGTAAAAATGTAAGTAACACATATTATATTCATTCAACCCGGCTAATCCCAGCCGGGTTTTTTAGTCTTACTTAAAATCTAAAAATAATGAAAACACAGAAATCAAATCTTCAGAAAGGAAACAAGAACACGCAAAGTCATGTATCAGTTTCAAAACAAGCACGTAAAAAGACTTTCACTAAAAAAGTATCCAAATTCAATTTCAAACACGGAACATTTTGTTGAAATACATCATCCGCCGAGAGCTATCCAAAAAGTAAAGGGATAGCTCCATTTTTAAGCGGAAAAAGAATATCTTTGAATTCTAATTTTGTAGTTAAAATGACCAAGCCATTAGAAATACAATCCTATTCCGAATGGAATCTGTTTACCCGACAAGAGCGTCCGTTAATGATCGCAGGTCCTTGCAGTGCTGAGAGTGAAGAGCAACTTTTTAACACGGCAACTCAATTGAAAACCAATGGAATAGAAGTTTTACGAGCCGGGATATGGAAACCTAGGACCCGTCCGAATTGTTTTGAAGGAGTCGGAGTAAAAGGATTGCCTTGGTTACAAAATATCCAAAAGGAATTGGGAATGAAAATTTCCACGGAAGTCGCCAATGCCCATCACGTGGAGGCTGCACTGAAATACGGGATGGATATGGTGTGGATTGGTGCCCGTTCTACGGCAAACCCGTTTGCTGTTCAGGAAATTGCGGAATCATTAAAAGGAGTTGATATTCCGGTTCTCGTCAAGAATCCGGTAAATCCGGACATAGAACTATGGATTGGTGCTTTTGAACGTCTCTATTTATGCGGTATTACAAAATTAGGCGCTATTCATCGCGGTTTTTCATCCTACAATAGTACTCGCTATCGTAATATGCCTCAATGGCAAATACCGATTGAATTAAAGCGACGCATCAAAAATCTACCGCTTTTCTGTGACCCCAGCCACATCAGCGGCCATAGGGAATATATTCAAGAAATATCCCAAAAAGCGATGGACCTGGGATTCGACGGATTAATCATCGAGTCTCACGTAAATCCGGATTGCGCATTAAGTGATGCTTTTCAACAAATTACCCCCGATCAATTAAATCACATTCTAGCCCATCTGATAATCCGGGAAGAACATCCTAACAACTCAAATAGTACCCTAATCATCGAAGAACTCCGGGAAAAAATAGATACACTGGATAACACGATCATGGAAGTCCTTACCAACCGGATGAAAATTATTGAAGAGATCGGGACGTATAAAAAACAAAACAATATTACCATTCTCCAACCGGATCGCTGGGAAAAAATTCTAACCCGTGTTCTTGAAGAGGCCCGCAAGAATAATTTGAGTGAAGAACTCGTGGAGCGCGTGTTCAAAGCCATCCACCAAGCCTCTATCGATAGACAAACAGATATTATGAATGAATAAGGAGGTGTGTCGTAATGCACGATGCACCTTCTTTTTAATCCATTACCATACAACTCGGTTCATTTTCTTTAAGCTGTGATCTTTCGAAGATTTCTTTGATTTATGTGTTCCCAGCATCTAGTAACAGCA
>DYVS01000287.1:0-5368 GCA_020743075.1 Butyricimonas virosa
TATTACCTCAGTTCTTTGTATCAAGGAGAAGGTTCGGCCGTTTGGGATTATATTGTCGACCAGATGAAAAATATAAAAGAGAAAAACCGTTCTATCCGCTTGAGAACCAATTTTAAATTAGGATATGAGATTATCAAGGGTTTACAATTATCGACATCCTTGGCTGCCGATTACTCGTTAAATCGTCGTAACGGTTTTACTCCCTCTTACCTGATGTCTACCAACCGTTCGATGAGCGTGGGAGAAACAGGGATCAGCTTGATGGTATTGAATGAGAATTTACTGAGTTACAAGACCACGATAAATGAAAATCATAATGTAAGTGCGGTGGCAGGTCTGTCCTATCAGTATGATCAGACCGAGTATAATGGAGGAAGCGGGGAGAATTCTCCTAGTGATCAGATCTATTACGTGCGTCCGGGATTTCCGGATTTGGGGGATGAACAGCTGACACCCTCGCTTAGTCGTAAAATAGCTTTACAGCACTATCTTTCAGATATGACAGAACAGGTCCTGATTTCTTATTTTATGCGTTTAGAGTACAACTATAAAAAGAAATATCTGTTCTCAGCCAGTATCCGGCGGGATGGAAGTTCGACTTTCGGGGAACATAAGAAATGGGGAACTTTCCCTTCCGTTGCAGCAGCATGGACTTTTTCCGAGGAGGGTTTTATCCGGAATAATTTAGAGTGGTTTAATTTCGGTAAAATCCGGGCTAGCTGGGGACGTTCCGGAAAACACTTCGAGTCGGCTTATCTCGCATTGGGAATCATGCAGAATGGAGCTCCTTTTGAAGGGAATAGTACATTGGAACCCTCGTGGTCTTTAGGCGCGTATAACCAAGATTTAACTTGGGAGGAGACTGACCAGTACGATTTCGGATTGGATTTGGATTTGCTGGATTATCGTTTAGGAATTACCTTGGATTATTATTATCGTTATACCGACAAGCTTCTGTTTCCGGTGTCCTTACCGGGAGAACACAACGGTTTCGGTTCCCAGTGGCAAAATGCTGCTGCCATTTCAAATGAAGGAATCGAATTGTTGATTAAATATGATATATTCAGAACGCCCGATTTTTCATGGCGGGTATCGGTTAATGGTGCCAAAGTCTGGAATCGTTATGAGAAATCATATAATGGTAAAGATAATTCCCGGGGAATCATCGGTAAAGCACTGAATGGAATCTACGGTTATCGGACGGAGGGATATATTAACCGTCAGGATGAGGTACCTATTGTATACAATAATGTAGGTATGAGTGCTCCTATGGGAGGGATTCAGTATTACAAACCCGGGGATTTGAAATTTGTCGATGTAAACGGTGACGGTTCTATCGGACGCGGAGATCAGGTGTATTTGGGTAGTGCTTTACCTGAAATTAGTGGCGGTATTGTCAGTGAGTTGAAATGGAAAGGGTTTGATTTGAATTTTTCATGGGCTTACCAACTGGGACGTCATATGTACAATACTCTTCCCGGAAGTTCAATCATTCCTAATTATAACGGTTTGGAGCACCCTATCTTGATGGATATACGAAATGTCACTTTCTGGGAACAACCGGGAGATAATTCGGATTATGCCAAATTACAAGCCGATAGCCAGATGCAATTTTTCCCGAATGAGGTGAGCGTGATTGATCGCTATGTTGAAAAGGTGAATTGGTTGAAATTGAAGACTGTAACCTTGGGATATGACCTACCAAAGTCCTTGATCCGGAATTGGAAGATAGAACAGTTACGTCTCTTTGTGAGTGGGGAAAATTTGCTGACCTTCTCGAATTATTCGGGTATTGATCCGGAGATCGTGGATATTAGGACCGGTATTGATAGCGGGAGAAATTATCCTTTAGCTAGGAAGTTTACAATAGGTTTAACTTTGAAATTTTAAGTTATGAAGTTGATCGTTATTTTATTATGCGTGTTGTTCCTTGCGGGATGTACGGATCAGTTACGGGTTGAGCCGGAGAACAGCTTGACTTTTGGAAATATTACCAAAGAAAAGGATGTAGAAGCATTAGTATACGGTGTTGGTGCAGGAGTACGGGATATGGTATGTTGGAATGCTTTGTTACAAGTGGAAAAAGGAGCTTATGCCGATGAGGCGGATGAATCTCGGCGGGGAGCCCGGATGTTGGAATTGGAGGCTGGGACCGCTGATTTGTGGGAGGCTTGGTATCAGGTGATTATGGGAGCCGAGACTGTCTTGTCACATGTCGATGTGGTTGAGATGCCGAATGAACGGAGACAGTTTTATCGAGGACAGGCTTACTTTTTCAAAGCTTTGGCTTATTTTGATTTGATACGTCGTTGGGGTGACTGTATTTTACAGAAAGGGGGAATTAACTGGGAACCTGTGGCTAAAACTCCCTGGCCGAAGGTGTGTGATTTTGCGATAGAGATGGCAGAGAAAGCTGCCGAAATTCTACCTCCTTTTGATAAACTGACAGATTGTAATGGGAATACAATGTATTCAAAATCAACTCCTTGTCGGGGTGCGGCCTATGCGTTGTTGGCTCATTTGTGCGCATGGAAAGCCGGGGGTAAGTATTTTGCAGCTGAGGTGGATCGGAATTATGATGAGAAAGAATTGTGGGACATGGCTGAAAAGGCTTGTACCGAGGTCATCGAATCTCCTTTATATGACTTGGTTGCTACGCCGGAAGAGGTTTGTGCCTCGGTACTTGTTGGTAATAGCAAGGAAGGAGTTTATGAAACGGTAATGAAAGATTATTATAACGAGGTAGGAAAACGGGTATATTCGCTGGTTACGGATTATGTTGGTTATCCCGTACGTCCTGAATATGGCCCGGGTGTCGTGCAAGATTTCACATTACGTATATTCACGACTTCAGTTCGGAAAATGTATCCGGGTGCGGATACTAGAAAATATGCCTATTTCTATGATCTTGACGGGATGGATGCCATGGATAAGAGTATAACGGGAGGTTTTGCTTATCCTTATAAAGAGAGAAGTGTGAATATTACGGTCACGGGTACTAAAAAGAAATTCGCTTCTTTTAATTCCAATCGTATCTGGTGGCGTTTGGCTGATATCTACTTGTTGAGAGCGGAATGTCGGGTACATTTAGGAGGTGATAAAATCGAAGGGGCCATCGAAGACTTGAACAAGATTCGTAAGAGGGCAGGTGCGGCACTCTATCAATCCTCGGAAGATAACGGTGATTTACAGATGACCGTGTTCCGGGAACGTGAAAAAGAGTTGTTGGTAGAGGGGTATCGGTATTATGATATTATCCGGAACGGGTTGGATTACGTGCATTCTTTCTTGGAGGGTGGTTATCAGACCATGACGCAACAGGATTGTATTGACGGGGCATTCTTCTTGATGAATAAAAGTATTGATTTCAAAGAAAATCCCTTGATGCGGCAGAATCTTTATTGGTTAAAAAGACAATAGTTATGAAGGATATGAAAAAGATATTGATAGGATTAAGTATGTGTATCGTTTGTTTCGCATGCACAACCAAGCAAGACGTCATTGATGGAGGAGTCGCTTCTCCTTATTACGATGGTACGATTATGGAGTATTTGCGTTCAAACACGGAACAATGGGGGTATACGGTACAAATGATAGAACGGGCCGGGTTAACGGATTTATTCGAAGGAAGAGTAGATACTGTGCCCACAATGACTTTTTTTGCTCCGCCTTCTTTTGCCGTTTACCGTTATTTGATGGATTGTAAATACAAAGGAGTTACGGAAGATAGGTATGAAAGTATAGAAGACATGCCAGTTGAATTATGTCGAGAACTGATATTGAAACATGTTATTGTTGGAAAATATTTGAAAGAGAATATCGATTTTCGGAATATGGATTATGCAATACACGCGAAGGAACAAGATGGAGGAACAACTTTTACCTGTATAGGAAATAATCAAGTTATTGCTTATCTGGAGCGGAATACTTATAAAGGCATTCCGGAAGCCGGGGCAATAGAGATGTTCCTGTATTCTGTAACGGTTGGGAAAATGATTCCTTTGGCAACCCCGAATATACAACCTAAAAACGGAGTGGTTCATGCCTTGAATTATGGTTATGATTTTGGAAAAATTTAAATGAATGATTATGAGAATAATATTGATATTAATAATGGGGGGATGTATATTGCTGGGAGCTTGTCAAGATATTACTCCCGGTTATTTACAGACGGAATATGCGGGTTATACTATGGACTCTATGGTTGTGAAAAAAGTACTGGATCTGACACCTCCCAAACCGAACCCGACTTTCGAGATGTATGTGAATTATGGGTATACTCCGGAGTATTGTGTGCAAAATGGTATTTATCCAACAATAGGAGGGGATGAATATAAGCGGGATAAGTACGGGTGGCCTTGGACGAGTACGCCGATAGAAGGGGTGGAAGGAACCCGTCCTATTTTTGTCAGTATAAAAAGTATTACCACGGAATCCGGTGATGCTGAAAAAATGTGGGAAGTATTGAATGTCAGTGGAGATGGGACTTTTTCTATGCCGGTATACAGTGATGTTCCTGTTGGACGTTATCAGATATCTCTGACTTTTACGAATGAAGGGTATACTCAAGACGTGAATAATTGTTTCACGATTATTGTGAAATAAGTATACTAATAGTGTTGTTTTAGAGAGGTGGTTTAACGATAAATCACCTCTCTTCCTTTATATAGTCCCCTTATTAGGGGATAAGGAATAAAACATGAAAATTTGCACTACATATTCCAATGTAGCCAGTCCTTCCCCTGTGTAAGGGGGAGGACGCTATTTTATAAATTCAGCCATGAGTTTACTCTGTTTTACAGTAAACTTTTTCAGGGTGACCCCCGTTGTTTACCCGTTGTATATTCGATGTATTCAGGTATCAACGCCGAATCAACCTCGAATCAAAGCCGTTTCAAAGCCGTTCGGGAGCGTCCTTGAATCGAGAGAGTCCCGGGGGTGAAGCGGTATTCCCTCGCTTCTTCCCGCCTCCTGTCTCGTTTCCAGTGCGGCATTCTTTCATGCAATCGATTGACCGCCAGTGACGAGGGAAAAAGTTAGAAAAAAAGTTTGTAAAAAATTTGGAAAAGGGATAAAGTTTGCCTTATCTTTGCACCCGCTAAAACGGGACGAGGGAGGCGAGACGAGGGGACGGCGAGTTCACGTGATGGCGGCGTTCTGGCGATGTTGACGACGATCTTTCCCGGCGGGACCCTTTAAACGGGGGGTCGAGAAAAAAAGTTTGAAAAAACTTGGGAAAAGATTTGGAGGGAATGGTAAAAACGCCTTATCTTTGCAACCGCTTTCGCTCTTGAAAAAGCGACGGCGATGAAGATGACAAGAAGAGTTCTTTAACAATATTGACGTGAAAATAACAACGTAGCGAGCG
>DYVS01000288.1:0-8780 GCA_020743075.1 Butyricimonas virosa
TTCAAGAAAATTTGAAGAAAAATGTTGATGGTGGCTATTAATTAGTGAAAATGGAAGAACAGCATGATGAAAAATTGTAGTTTTGTGCATCAATTAAAAAATGACAGTTATGGATTACATGAAAGAATTGAACGTGGCCATCACGGTTTGCGATAAAGAAGGTAAGATTCTTCAAATGAATGATAAATCTCAAAAAACGAATCATGGTGACCTTGTCGGACAGAACGTGTTGGATTGTCACCCGGAGCCTGCCCGGACGAAGTTGGTCCAGTTGATGGAGGAACATGCCACGAATGCTTACACGATCGAGAAAAACGGTGTGAAAAAATTGATTTACCAGACCCCCTGGTACGAGAATGGCGAGTTTATGGGATTGGTGGAATTTTCCTTAGAGATTCCTTTTGAAATGCCACATTACATCCGTAAACCGAAAACGGAGTAGAAATTTTTGATTCGTTTGTAAAACTTTTTAATGATTAATAAGGTATAATCGTGATATACATAATAACGAATATACCTTATTAACCATGGAAAAGAAACAAAAACTTACCACTGAGGCCGGGGCGCCGGTTGGTGATAATCAAAACATTCAGACTGCAGGACCTCGTGGGCCGGCTCTCTTGCAAAACGTTTGGCTAATCGAGAAATTGGCTCATTTTAATCGTGAACGGATTCCAGAACGAATCGTGCATGCCAAGGGAAGTGGGGCGTTTGGCACGTTTACGGTGACGAATGATATTACCCGTTACACGAAGGCGAGTATTTTTGCACGGGTCGGTAAGAAAACTGACGTGTTCATGCGTTTTTCCACGGTAGCGGGGGAACGAGGAGCTGCCGATACGGAACGGGATGTCCGGGGATTTGCCATGAAATTTTATACTGACGAGGGAAACTGGGATCTGGTTGGGAATAACACGCCTGTTTTCTTTATCCGGGATCCATTGAAGTTTCCCGATTTTATTCACACGCAAAAGCGGGATCCGAAAACAAATTTGAGAAGTAACACGGCGATGTGGGACTTTTGGAGTTTGTCTCCGGAGACGTTACATCAGGTCATGATCTTGATGAGTGATCGGGGTATCCCTCAAGATTTTCGTCATATGCACGGTTTCGGAAGTCATACATTTAGTTTTTATAACGAGTATAATGAACGTTGCTGGGTGAAATTTCATTTACGCTGTATGCAGGGAATTGCTAACTTCACGAACGAAGAGGCGGAAAAGATCGTGGCAAAAGACCGGGAACATTCTCAGCGGGATTTGTTCGAGAGTATCGAGAAAGGAGATTTTCCGAAATGGAAAATGTGTGTGCAGATCATGCCGGAGAAAGATGCGGAGACTTATCGTTTCAATCCTTTCGACCTGACGAAAGTATGGAGTCATAAGGATTATCCGTTGATTGAGGTCGGGGTGATCGAGTTGAACCGGAATCCAGAGAATTATTTTGCTGACGTGGAACAATCAGCATTTAATCCGGCCAACGTGGTTCCTGGTATCCATTTCTCACCGGATAAGATGTTGCAAGGGCGGTTGTTTGCTTATGGTGATGCTCATCGTTACCGTTTGGGGGTTAATGCCGATTCCATTCCAGTAAATGCGCCTCGTTGCCCGATGCATAATTATCACCGGGATGGAGCCATACGGGTAGATGGTAACGGTGGTGGTGCGGTGAACTACGAGCCGAACAGTTTTGGAGGCCCGGTAGATAATCACGCTTATAATCAACCGCCTTTCGAGATTCGGGGGATGGGTAGTCATTACCAACAGGATAAGGATTACTATACGCAACCGGGTGATTTGTATCGTTTGGTACCGGAAGATGAGAAAATGCGGATTCACACGAATGTTGTCACGGCTATGGAAGGTGTACCCATGAATATAAAAGTGCGAGTAGCTGCTCGTTTCTATCAGGCTGATGAACGTTGTGGTAAGGGGATTGCCGAGGCGGCAGGCTTGGATATGAATGAGGTTCTTGCTGAGGTGAAACGCCAACAGCAAGAAGATTAATAATTAATTTTTACTGACTGACGGTTGGGGAATACGTTGTGTGTTCTGGAATAATTCGTGATCGGATTTCCCCAACTGTCAGTTTTTATTTTGTCCCGTGTAAACAAGTGTGTGATGATTTCGGGGAATTACGTGGGGTATTATTGTTGTTATTTATGTTTTTTTTGCTTTTTCGGTATGGAATAAAAACCTTTTTTTGCACAGCGGTGAGTTTGTTTGAAATAATACCTATTGTCTTATGCCAGATGAGTTGATACTTTTCGAAAAAATGCAACGAGGAGATACTTCCGCTTTGGAGTACTTTTTTCGAGAGTACACGGATGTACTGTATTATCGTGCATTGGGCTTTGTAAAGGACAATTTGGCTGCAGAAGATATCGTGCAGGAGGTATTCATTCGTTTCTGGCAATTACGGAAAAATCTGAAAATAACGGATTCTGTTCCCGGTTATTTGTGCAAGGCAGTGGACCATCGTTGCCACAATTATCTAGAGCATTTGAAAGTGAAACATCGTTACGAGGAAAGTCAGAAATGGGAAGAGGTGATGGAGGAGGTTTCGGAGGATGAAGAGGAGTTGAATATCATGCGGGAACGATTGAAAATGTTTGTTGATTCGTTGCCGGAGAAATGCCGGGAGATATTCATTTTGGCTTGTATTGAAGGTTTAAAGTATAAACAAGTGGCTGAAAAATTAGATGTTTCTGTTAATACAGTTAAAACACAATTAAAAAGTGCTTATAGTAAATTGCGGGCCGAGTTTAATGAAAATGATTTGGAAATCATTGTATTACTAATTTTTTTAGGATATATGTAAAAAAACTCTTCTTTTTTCACCCTTTTTTCCCTGTTACCTGTCATTAGTGTGTTTGAAGGATAATAAAAATGTAAAGACAGGTTTTGCAAATGGAGAAAGAAGAACTACATAAGAAGCTGGATAATTTCTTGGAGGGTAATAACGAAGAGAGTATGGATGGGGAATTATTTTCGCTATTGGTCCGCATGGATGAGTGCCGGAAAAAAGCTTGTCCTCCCAACAAAGAACGTATGTGGAAACATGTTCGCAACGCATTGAAGCTTTCCCGGAGGAGAGAATTAATGCGCAAATGGGCGGTAGCAGCTGCTATTGTGATGCCTCTTGCTGTCGGTCTCTGTTTTTATAATTATCGTTCTGACGAGGTGGCTCCAGTGCCGGAGAATATGGGGAAACGTCATCAAGTGTCGCTTACTTTGAATGACGGGAGGGTACTTCAAGTACAACAATGGAATAACGATTCGGTAATTCAGGAAAGCGGAACCGGGATTTTGGTCAGTGTCGGGCAACAAATGATTTATCATGCTGAGAAAGTACAGTTAAAAGAAGAGATTTTTAATACGTTGAGTGTTCCTCGCTCCACGGAATATCAGGTGCAATTGTCAGATGGTACACGAGTGTGGTTGAATTCGGAATCGGAATTACGTTATCCGGTTGATTTTGTCAGTACAGAACGAAAAGTTTTTCTTAGAGGAGAGGCTTATTTTCAGGTGGCGAAAGACACGACTAAACCTTTCCGAGTTGTGGTAAACGACATGATGGTGGAGGCTTTGGGCACGGGCTTCAATATCAACGCCTATCAGGATGACAATTGTTTGCGTACTACTTTTGTAGAGGGAAAAGTTCGGGTTTCATATTCGGATACTCGTCAGGAATGTATTCTTGTGCCGGGCGAGCAGGCTGTTTTGAAGGAAGGGGTACTTACATCTGGACAAGTAAATGTGGATGATATTATCGCTTGGAAAAAGGGACGTTTCGTGTTTAGTGATATGCCGTTGGAAACCATTGCTAATCAATTAGAGCGTTGGTATGATGTGGAGATTCGTTTTGATGACACGGTGGCGAAATATTATCGTTTTACCGGAGTTATGAAACGTTATAATGAATTAGAACAGGTGTTAGGCTTAATAGAAGAGACGACCAATGTCAGATTCAAAGTGGAAGGGCGGCAGGTGAGAGTATTTCGTAATTTATAATAAAAAAACGGTAACCGTTGATGCGATTACCGTAGGTGTGTTTTAATCGGCCGGGCACAAATTGCAGTAGGCGTCCGGTAATTGTTAAACCCATAACTACAAATGTATGAATTTTTTATTGAAAACATGGAGGTTTATGAAATTAACCGTTTTTTTAATCCTCTTTGGAATTTTGAGATTAAATGCGGGCACTTATGTTCAGGCAGACAGCATTAGTCTCGATCTAAGTAATGTGACCTGTAAAGAGGCGCTTGATGCGATAAAAAAACAGACTAATCTGGATTTTTTTTACAACAATCAGGAAATTAATGCCATGGGTAAAGTTTCTGTGCGTTGTCGGAATGTTTCATTGGAAGCGGCTTTGCGACAAGTTCTGGGAAAGAATTTCACGTTCCGAATCGTTGATAATACCGTTGTTATCCGTCCCGAGGAAATGAAACCAGATCCCGTGAAACAACAGGTCGTCAAAGGTGTTGTTGTGGATGCTCAAGGATTGCCTCTGCCGGGTGTGACTGTTTTATTGAAAGGTACAACTTTGGGAACGTCAACAGATATGGATGGAAACTTTACTCTTTCTTTCCCCCATACAGCAGGTTCAGTTTTACAGTTTTCATTTATCGGTATGAAAACGGCTGAAGTTACATTTTCCGGGCAGGCGAATCTGAAAATCGTGTTGGAAGAGGAAACAACCCAGATGGATGAGGTGGTTGTGACCGGAATCTTCGAGCGTAAATCTGAAAGTTTTACCGGTTCTGCGACGACATATAAGAAGGAGGATTTGAAAATGATGGGATCGCAAAATATATTACAGAGTCTGAGAACTTTGGATCCTTCTTTTCATATTACCCCGAATAATGAGTTCGGTTCTGATCCGAATAAATTACCTGACATTGATATTCGTGGTAAAACGAGTATTGTTAATTTGAAAGAGGATTATGCTGTTGATCCCAACCAGCCTTTGTTTATTTTAGATGGTTTTGAGGTAGATTTGCAGACGATTGTTGATTTGAACATGGAACGAGTAGCTTCTGTTACCATTTTAAAAGATGCCGCATCTACGGCAATCTATGGTTCTCGTGCTGCTAATGGTGTGGTGGTAGTTGAAACTAAGCGTCCTGCTCCGGGGACATTGCGATTATCTTATAATGGAGACTTCACGGTGCAGATGCCAGATCTCAGTGATTACAATATGATGAATGCCGCTGAAAAATTGGAATTTGAGTGGTTGACCGGATATTACACGAAAACTTCGAATGCAGAATATTTGGTTGATCGGATGAATCTTTATAACCAACGGTTGAGAAATGTGCAGAGTGGAGTGGATACTTATTGGTTAAGTGAACCGGTTAGAACGGGGTTTTCTCATAAACACAATATGTATGTTGAAGGGGGTGATGATGCTATGTTGTATGGGGTCGGTCTAAGCTATAACGGTACTCAAGGGGTGATGAAGCAATCTGGACGGGATGTTTTGAGTTTCAATATTGATTTGCGCTATAGGAAGGGTAAATTCAGTTTTGACAACAAATTTACTTTGGATTATACAGAAAGTCAGAATGCTCCTCAAAGTTTTTCCGTGTATGTGCAGACAAATCCTTATTACCCGAAAGATTATGAAGGTTCTGTTCCAAAGTATTTGGAAGAATCTTCTATAGATGGTGGTTTTTGGGTGAATAAAGTAGAAAATCCTTTGTATAATGCTAGTTTAAATTATTTGGATGGTTCAAAAGAAATTTCTTTTCGGAATAATTTCCAAATGGAATGGCGTCCGATGGATGGTATCATGGCACGTGGACGAATCAGTTTAACAAAAGCTAATAACAAGGGAGAAAAGTTCAAATCTCCATTCCATACTGATTTTGACGAGACGGAAAAGACAGAACGGGGTTCCTATTCGAAATCAACGACAGATCGTTGGGGGTATGACGGGGATGTAACCGTGACGTATGGAAAGTTATTGGCTGATATGCATCAGGTAAATGCCGTGCTAGGTTGGAATTTCTCGTCTACACGCTTGATTAATGATGCGTTTACGGCTATCGGTTTTCCGGATGATAATGTCCCGAATCCCGCTTTTGCCAACGAGTATGCCACGGAAAGTAAACCATCATACAGTGAATCCACGACACGTAGTACGAGTTTTTATATGAATCTTAATTATGCTTATAATAATCGATATTTGTTGGATGTAAATTTCCGTAAAGATGGATCTTCCGTATTCGGAACGAACAAACGATTTACAGATAGCTGGTCAGTAGGAGTTGCTTGGAATATTCATAATGAGGCTTTCATGGGAGATTGGGTGGATTGGTTTAAATTGCGTTTTTCAGTCGGTAATCCGGGAAATCAGAATTTCTCTGCTTATAAAGCTTACACAACTTATGTGTATAATACGAACTTGCAAAATGCTTTCGGAATGGGAGCCAATGTTTCGGGATTCGGGAATCCCGACCTGAAATGGCAGAAGACGATGGATTATAACTTGGGATTGGATTTGACCGTGTTGAATAATCGTTTGAAATTCAATACTGATGTTTATTGGAAAGATACCGATCCGATGCTGGTAACCATTTCCATTGCTTCTTCAACAGGACGTGATTCTTATATTACGAATTTGGGAGCGCAGCGAACGAAAGGGGTTAGTTTCAATGTTGTGGGGACTATTTGGGAAAACACCGAGGATCGCCTTAATTGGTCATTGTCTTTGAATGGACGGCATCAAAAGCAGAATTACCGTAACATCGGGTCAAGCCTGGAGTTACTGAATGACGAGTTGAAGTCTACTTCTTTGACGAGATATCGGGACGGTGGGAGTCCGACAGATATATTGGCAGTTCGTTCTGCTGGTATAGACCCGATGACGGGTAAGGAGATTTACATTAAAAAGGATGGAAGTTATACTTTCGATTATGATATTAACGACGAGATGGTGGTAGGCAATACCGAACCTTTATTGGAGGGGGTGTTTGGGACGAATCTTTATTATAAAGGATTTTCTTTCAGTGCTTATTTCCGTTATCGGATAGATGCTGACTATTTCAATACAGAATTATATAATCGCATTGAAAATTTGAAAACGACGGAAATGACTAGTTATAATCAAGATAAGCGAGCATTGTACGATCGTTGGCAGCAACCAGGAGATCAAGCCCAATATAAAAAGATTACCGAGACTGTCAGCGATAATGAAACGGCTCCCATGACTTCTCGGTATGTTCAGAAAGAAAATACACTTAGTGGTGAATCGATATCATTGGCTTATGAATTTGGGGAACAGAAATGGTTGAAAAAAGTGTTTTTAAAGAATATGACTATTCGTGCCAATATGAATGACATTTTTCGTTGTTCGACCATTAAGGCGGAAAGAGGTACTTCTTATCCGTTCGCTAGAACTGTTTCTTTTTCAGTGAATATGACATTTTAAGAATAAGTAAAGAATGAAACTATGAGAAAAGTGATTATTATATTGACAGCTCTGGCGGGAAGCTTATTCTTCAATAGCTGTAATAGTTGGCTGGATGTAAAGCCTTATGATTCTATGGCAGAAGAACAGCTTTATTCTACGGAGAATGGGATTCAGCGGGCTTTGAACGGTTTGTACCTGAGTCTTGCATCGAATGACTTGTATGCAGAGAATTTAGGAGGGGGTGCTATTGATGTATTGGGACAGCGGTATAAATTGTCCAGCGAACATTCTTATTATGATTTAAGCGAATATAAATACACGAATGACGGTCCGAAAGAGACTTTTGAGGCAATTTGGAAGGCTGCTTACAAGTTGATCGCAGATTGTAATGAATTTTTGGAACAAGTTCCTAGGCATCAGGATTTATTGTCCCAGGGAAATTATAAAATGATGATGGGGGAGGCTCTGGCTATCCGAACATTATTGCATTTTGATATGTTTCGGATTTTCGGACCCGTGTACACGGAAGCGAATAAGCAAGAAGCTTCTATCCCTTATTATAGTATGGTGACAGATGTTACACAACCTATCCTGTCAACGGAAGAACTAGTTGAACATTTATTTACGGATATTGATTCGGCAATCGTGTTGTTGTCAAAAGATGTGATTTTAGCGGACGGGGTTGTTAAAGGTGAAGGATTTTGGGATTATCGTAATTTACGTTTGAATTACTATGCCGTATGGGCATTGAAGGCACGTATGTGTTGGTATTTTGGGGATGCGTATGCTGATGAGGCTTACCGGATTGCAACTGCTTTGTTGGAGGGGAAAGATCCTAAAACAAATGAGGTAAATAATTTTAATACGGTTTTTGAACCGGTTTCTCAAAATGTGGCGGTGACCGATCGAGTTTTCTTTAGTGAAGAGTTGTTTGCCTTGCATAATATGAAGCGTACTACGGTTTATAAAGAGTTATTTAGTTCTGATTTGGAAGATAATAATATATTGTTGTCTACAGAGGATTATATGAATAAGCTTTTTGATGAACCCAACGATTATCGTTGGCATTCTTGGGAGGTCGCTACCGGGCGTCAAACTTCCGGATTGATGGTATTTGTCAAATATGTAGAACAGACGGAAAATAGAAATGATCCTTACTTGTATGAAATCCAATCCATGTTGCGGTTGAGTGAACTCTATTTGATTGCTGCGGCAACAGCTCCCGATGATGCAACAGTTACTGCTTGGCTTGAAAAATTGCGAATGATGAGAGGTTACCAGTCTGGAATGGTAGGTTCGGATGCTCAGAAAGTATTGCAGCAGGAATGGGAAAAAGAATTTTATGGTGAAGGGCAGTATTA
>DYVS01000289.1:0-4062 GCA_020743075.1 Butyricimonas virosa
CTGCCGCGTTTTTTGCCAATTATATTCATGTGCGCACGCAGAAAACAAAGTGTAATTTTCAAAATTGACAGAACCATGAATTATTTCTTGCTGGCGGAAACCGACTTTT
This sequence comes from Butyricimonas virosa, assembly GCA_020743075.1. Classification (GTDB taxonomy): domain Bacteria; phylum Bacteroidota; class Bacteroidia; order Bacteroidales; family Marinifilaceae; genus Butyricimonas; species Butyricimonas virosa_A. The sequence continues at coordinate 110 of DYVS01000289.1, forward strand.
TCCGCCTGATAAACGAAGCCGGTGACTGCAATATGGAAACGGCATACACGGCTTTTGCCACCCAAGTGATCGAACTGTGTAACGGTAGCATGGACGCGAACCTTACCGTCATCGCGCTTGCCTACATCGAAATCGAGTTGCAGCACCATCCCGTGCGCAACCTGTCAGAAGAAAAGAGAGAGATTGCCGCCTATGTCAGCAAGGCCCTGTCTTTCGTGAGGAAGATGCAGAAATTCCTTGCCACGCCCCAAGTGCCGCCACTGATATCCGCCAACAACACAACAGAAACCGCCACCAGCCTCCTGCAATGGACGGGCAATGCCATCGACCTCGTGGAACTTATCTACGGCATCGACGAGATGGGCTGCATCAACAACGGCAACATGCCGCTCAAACAGCTTGCCCCGCTCCTTTACAAGATATTCGGGGTTGAGTCGAAGGACTGCTACCGTTTCTACACCGATATCAAACGCCGGAAGAACGAAAGCCGCACCTACTTCCTTGACAGAATGCAGGAGAAATTGAACGAGAGGATGCTGCGCGATGATGAGTTGGATCGTATGAGGAGATAAAAAACAAATTCATTAGAATAAATCACATCAATTCAATTCATTATTTTGTTATATTAGAAAAAGATATTAACTTTGCATTGAAATTGATATAGTCATAATTCAGATGAACTCAATACACGATATAACAGACTACATTATCTTACGAGTAAAATCGGAAGATAGATTTGCGTCTTTAATAAATTTAAAGTTGCAGAAGTTATTGTATTATGTTCAAGCATGGTCTTATGGTATCAATAAAAAACCTATGTTTGACGGCGAGTTTGAAGCATGGATTCATGGTCCGGTAAATCGAGAAATCTACAATCGATTTAATTCTACAAAATATCTCTATTCAGAAATCAATATTGATGATTGCATGAATCACAATGTGAGTTTATCATCAGAAGACGCTGAATTCATTGACTTTATATTGGAGAATTATCTTAAATATAGCGGTGCTGAATTAGAACGATTGTCCCACAATGAGATGCCTTGGATTGAAACACGTGGAGATTTAAATGTAAATGAGCGTTGTGACAAGGTTATTACTCCAGAACTAATGATTGAGTATTATGGGAAAAAATGGGAAACTATTAAATCTTAATTCAGATTCTCCTAAATACGGAAACAAATCATTAGTTACCAAAGAACAAGAAAATGAGTTAAAGAGAAGGAAGATAACTTTTTCCTTCTCTTACTTTAAGCAGATACCTAATTTTCAGATTGGAGAGTGTTCTAAGGGATGGCATATTGGGCTTCTTGAAAGATTAGGTGCTTTGGGTACTATGACACCGCAAGAAGTATTAGAAGAAAATAGAGGTAGTATTGCATTAAGATGTCATCCAATAGATTGGAGTGCTAAAAACATTCCTATTCAACGAAAAGATTTAGATTGGCTACCAAAAGAAATATTGGACAATGAGACAGATTTTCCAATAATGCAATTTTCGATAACAAAAAGTACGGGGCGTATTGTAGGTTATTTTGATCGGGATTCTTCTATATTTCACATAGTATTATTAGATCCTGAACATAATATACAACCGGCAAAGAAAACTAATTATCAAATACAACCAACTACAAAAGGGTTATCTCAATATGATGATTTATTAAATAAGTTGGAACGAATTAAAAGTATCGTATCAGATTGTTCTGATAAAAAGTGCAAATTGCATTCACATATTAGTGTTATAGAAGAATTACATGACAATATTGTTTATATAGGACTTGATAATGACTTCTATAGCACTTATCAAGAAATCTTAAAGAAAATTCCATTGCAAAAAATTTTGGAAAACGGAATCTTAGTAAGTATGGATAATGATTAAGTTCTAAAAAAATGAAGAAAGGTTTATGGTAAGCCTTTCTTCATTTTTTTATTTACTTCTGCTGCAACAGATATTTCAGGTTATCATCGCCCGCGATGCGCTCCAGTTCCTCCTGCACAATCTGCTTCACCTCTTCCTTGATACGCCGGTAGTTCGCCTGCACCGTTTCTTTCATGCGGTCGTTGCCGTCCTCGTCCGTGAAATCGGTAATGACCGGAATTTTCTTGTAGGCACGTTCCTCCCGCTTCACCTTCTCGGCATCCACCACAATCTCGCAGTGAAAAATTTTCTGTTCGATACGTTCGTTGAAGTTGTCGGACACCGAACCGACAAACATTCCCTGCGTCAGACCGGAAATCTTGCTCGGCGGAATGAGCGCATCCATCTGCGTGTTGATGGAGGTGGAAACATCCTGCCGGTTGATGGAGATAGACTGCCGTTTCTGCAACACCTTACCGAACCGTTCCGATAGTGTCTTTGCCGTTTCACCTACCACCTGCCCGGAGAAAATGTTACCGACCGTATTCATCACCACTTTCGCCTCCTTATCACCGTAGTCGCGCACCAGCTGGCTGAAATCCTGAAATCCCAGACACACGGCAACCTTGTTGCTTCGGGCGGTGGCTATAAGGTTGTCCAACCCCTTGAAGTATATCGTGGGCAGCTCGTCGATGATGACCGATGACTTCAGCATTCCCTTCTTGTTGATGAGTTTCACGATACGGGAGTTATACAATCCGAGAGCCGCCCCGTAGATGTTCTGACGGTCGGGATTGTTGCCCACGCATAGGATTTTCGGCTCTTCGGGATTGTTGATGTCCAGCGTAAACTCGCTGTCCGACATCACCCAATAGAGCTGCGGGGAAATCATCCTCGAAAGCGGGATTTTCGCCGACGCTATCTGCCCCATGAGCTGCTCCGCAGCCCCTCCGAGCCAAGCATCCATGAACGGGGAAAGGTAGTTTTCCAGCTCCGGGTAAGAGGTCAGTATCGGGAAAATATCCTCGTAGCGGCGGTTCAAAAACTCGATGGCATGGGGAAACGTGCAATACTTCCCGTTCTGATAGATTTTGAGATACCAGATAATGCTGGCAAACAAAATGATAGGTGACTCCACGAAGAAGTCGCCCTGCTTTTGCACCCAAGTTTTATTGAGGTTAAGCATTATCGTGTAGGCACTCTCGTAAGCGTCCGTAATATCCTCCATGAAATCCGGGTGTATGGGATTGCAACGGTGTGAGCGTCGCGGGTCGTCGAAATTGATCACATAGAATTTCGGCTTCACCTTGTAGCCCTCCGGGTGGTTCAGCAAATGGTTGTAGGCTATGGTGGACAAGTCACTGAATTTGAAGTCGTACACATACATTGAGAAGCCCTTTTCAATCTGTTGCTTGATAAAGCTGTTCACCACTGCGTAGGATTTGCCGCTGCCCGGCGTACCCAACACGATGGACGCACGGAAGGGATTCACCACATTGATCCAGCCGTTGTTCCAACGCTTTTTGTAATAGAAGCGTGTGGGCAGATTGACCGAATACTCGCTTTCGATGAGCCTTGTTTCCTGCATGAAACTCTCGTTCTCATTGTTGAAAACATCCTCCATCAGATTGTGTTTCAACAGACGGCTCATCCACAGACCGCCCATCAAAAGGCAGACATAGCCTGTACCGATGGTAATGATATACAGCCCCGTCACCGCTTCGACCGGCAACGGCAGAGCCAGTATCCACCAGTTCAGGAAAAACAGCACGGACCCGATGGCGAGTGCCGTCCATATTTTTCTCCAAGTGATTTTCTCTCCCTTGACACCCTTCGTACCCAGACAGGACAGGGCAAGCAGCAGGACGGCAAACAGCTTCGTGTACAGTATGGAATGGAACAGCCCCGCCGTGCGGTCGAAGTTCATCAGGATTTTGTCCACCACACCGATGTTCACGCCCCACAGCCGGATGGCTTCGTAGCAGAACCAGTACACGTTCATGACCACTAAAATGATACTCACGGCACGCAGAAAATCCATGATTTTCGCCAATGCCCTCAAATCGTCTTCTTGTTGTGACATACATTGATTTTT
>DYVS01000290.1:0-15782 GCA_020743075.1 Butyricimonas virosa
ATCCCGATCAGATAAAAAATCATAAATCCAACACATTTACTGCTAAATAGTTTGAATTTTGAAAAATAGGCCATACCTTTACCCCAATATTATAGCAATATAATACAACATCGGCGTCTAGTTGCAATAACAAAAAATTTAATCATGAGAACAAAAGTCTTAATTTTGGCCTTATTCTTCCTATCTGCGATTGTAAGCAGTTGCGTCAAGAAGGATATTGAGCACAAGGAAAAGGAACCAACAGGATTTACAGAGTTAGTCATACCTTCTGATTTCGATTGGAAAATGTCCGAAAATGTAACCTGTAATTTCACTTCGGAACATGCTTCTAAAGTGTACGTTTCCACGGGAGCAGACATGGCTCCTTTTGCTTCGTTTTATGTCGGACAGGATATAGATCAAGTCAAATTGAACGTACCAATCTACATCAACACGCTTTACGTTAAATATGAAACAGGAACCGGATTATCAGCAGCCCAAGCTCTTGATATAACTAACAATACCGTGACTTACGCAGTACCCGCAGACAGCAAAGAAGTAGAAACAGCCCTTGCTTACTCGTCAAAAACGGGTTTGAGCAGAGCAAATGATCAAGCTGTTATATTTTACCCCGCCCGGGAAAACGGTTGGGGGACCCTAATGTTCGAAGACCTTTGGCCTGCCTATGGAGATTACGACTTCAATGACTTCGTTGTTAACTACAAAATGCAACTTTACCCTAACAACAAAAACATGGTAAAAGAAATGATCCTTGGCATTCGTATCAAAGCTATCGGAGGCTCCCTACCTTACGACTTATGTCTTGCCATAAGAGGGATAAAAGCCGGAGAAATTGAAGAGTTCGAAAAACAAGAAGCCTACAATGCCTTGGAAGATGCCGACATGGAGTTACTCAACCCGGGAAATAACGAGAAAAACCCACCCATATTCAGGTTTAATAATATTCGAACCAACACGAAAGCCCCTAAAGACTTCGCCTACCTTAATACGGACCCGAACGAGAAAGCACGAGTACAAGAGGGAGATATGGTAAACATTACCTTTTACATTACGTTCCGCAATTCAATCCCCCAAGCAGACCTTACGCTTGATGCATTTGACTTTTTCATTGCCAAACCCGTAGAGGAAGGAGCCTCTCAATGGCAAGAAATTCACACGAGAGGCTATGCCCCAACAGAAGAATTCGGACAAACCGTGTACGAACAAACAAAAGAAGGGAATTCTTACATCGGGAAAAGTGACATTTATTACTCTTCCAATACCAATCTGGTGTGGGCCATAAATATCCCAACCAACATTCCTCATGCTCACGAAAAAGCAGACTTCTTGAAAGCTTATCCCTATTTCAAAAATTGGGCAACTTCAGGAGGGAAGCAACACAAAGACTGGTACGAGAATACAACAGGAAATCGTAATGACAGCGAACTGATTAAACAATAACTCTAATCATAAAACGAAAGAGACTTTTGGATATACCAACAGTCTCTTTCGTTTCATGACCGGAATAATCCCTCCTTTGAACTCCTTAACCACTCCCTATCCCCCTCTTCAAACAAGAGCATATCCCACACGATAGCTAATATACTACACGACACACCCAATTTACAAACAAAATCGTATCAAAAATCTATTTTATCGAAGATGAATGCAACATGAATGCTAGTTGAATGCTTCATGGTCTAAATGAACTATCAAGAAACTTTTAAACAAGTGATTCCTAAAGATAGCCCAACCCACTAGCATCCTAGAGCAAAGTATTTACAATGTTTATTCAAAACACACTCCCCACACAATGGATTTCGACTTTTACACACCAATGCAGCATAATCTAGAATAGCCCAGTTCAACTCCTTGCACCTACGTACTTCGATAATATCATTTGCCAACTCTTGAATCTCCTTGTCATGTCGTACGTCAATAAAATCTCCCGGCTTAAAATAACGTTTCAGCAAGCGGGACATATTCACATCCAAAAGAGGTTTCCGGTTCCGTAACATAAATAATTCAAAGGCATTCGTAACATACAGCCCGATGAAACCGGAGTCTCTTAATTCATTGGAGTTCCCCGGCAGGTGTCCTCCCCTTCGCCGGATATCTTCCCCCAATTTATACAACCGACGGGCCCGGTGACGATATAACCCAAGCGGTTTCATAATCTCTTCCAACTCTTCAAGCGAAGCATTAGCCAAGGCATTCCAATCGGGGAATTTCGAGAAAAATGTATCGTAATACTTTGCCACCGTTTCCGCTTTCGTACGCTGCAACAATATCTCGGAAACAATTTGCTGGTACTTCGTCGCTCGATCTTCCCGCCACGGGAATATCCGGTGATTCTCGTCGAACCACTTCAACAACCGATGTTGCAGATATTGAACCATGACTTCCCGCATAAATCTCAATTTACATTCAAGTCTAACATATATTTTGCTATTTCTTCTTGACAAACAAAAATAACAATTCTCGTTTAAGTTTCTCTATCAAACATTTGAAATCAGTAAAAATGGTACACATATCTGTAATTTATCTACACTTATTCCTTCTGATACCTAATATATTTGTATCACAAAAACAAATGAACAACTTTATAGTATATCATGATGAAAACAACGTACTTTTTAATAATTGCAACAGTTATGGCAACATTTAGCATGAACGCAGAAGCACAAAAGACTTCTAACGAGAAAAAAGTTTTGGTCGCTTACTTCTCACGCAGTGGAAACACGAAAGCGATTGCAAATCATATCAAAGATCTCACAGGAGGAGATTTATTCGAAATTCAGACAGCTAAACCATACCCGGAAGACTATCACACTTGCACGGAAGTAGCCAAAAAAGAAAAAAACGACAATGCCCGTCCTGCATTAAAAGAGAAGGTGAAGAACATGGAAGAATACGACATTATCTTTATCGGCTTCCCGAACTGGTGGGGAACGATGCCCATGCCGATCCTAACATTCTTGGAAAGTTACAAACTAGAAGGTAAAATCGTGATCCCGTTCTGCACTCACGGTGGAGGCGGCGAACAAAGCTGCTTTAAGGATTTCATGAAAAACACAAGCAAGGCCACGAATAAAAAAGGATTTATTACCAGTGGAGGAGCGGCAAGTTCTGCTCGTCCGCAAGTAGAAAAATGGCTGAAAGAAATTAATATTATAAATAAATAGGGGAAACCGCTTGGTAATCCCCTTTCCTCTTCTGTTAGTAGCAAAACCTGTAACTTGCCGAAGGCAAATCACACGATCATGACCAACCCAACTCGGAAAATAGAATCCATCTGTCAGTTTAACACGCTCATCGGGCAAAAAACACGTCACCCACTCCTAAGCGTTATTGACCTAGCCGAGGGCACGCACCTCGACCAACTCTCTATTTCCGGCGATTTTTACACGCTATTCTTCAAACAAGTACAATGCGGCGATTTCAGATACGGGCGCAGATGTCATGATTTTCAAGCCTGCACTTTAGTATTTAAGGCTCCCGGACAAACCATTGACCTTAATCGCCACGACCTCCCGGAGCAATCCAATATTCTAGGTATCGCATTCCATCCCAAAGTATTCAACGAAACACCGCTAGTCTGTAAAAAATCTGAATACACGTTTTTCTCCTATCAGGAAAACGAATCCCTTCATTTATCCGAACGAGAAAAACAAATCGTTTTAGGATGCATGAGCAATTTTCAAAAAGAGTTGCAACGAGACATAGACCGATTCAGCCTCCGGTTGCTAGCCGTACATCTTGAATTACTCCTAGATTACTGCCTGCGATTTTACGAACGCCAATTCATCACCCGCTGCAATATAAATAATGATATTTTGACGTATTTCGACCAGCTTTTGGAGCAGTATCTACAAGCAGAACACCAAGTCAAGACTGAATTACGGTCTATCGAATACGCCCATGAACATATTCCCCAATCCCTCGCCTATCTCAACGATCTCGTACGGGTTGAAACCGGAAAAACACTCCGTGAATACGTACGCCTGAAAAAAATAGACATCGCAAAACGCCTCGTAACAAGCTCGAATAAAACTATTTCCGAAATCGCACTTGCATTAGGCTTCCCGAACGCCCAAACATTTTTCTGCCTTTTTAAAAGACTCGTAGGTTGCTCCCCAAACGAATACAGACAACAAGGAGGCCAAAAACCGAATTAGCCCATCTACCCTCTTCTTTAAAATTGATTTTCAACGAAATAATTACATTTTTCCATCCAAAGCGTTGGTTTTTATCTTAAAATTTCATAATTTAATACCGCAAATTCAGAGGCGGTGACAAGATTTTATTTTCGACTACGTAAAATGATTCTCAATAAAGAATTATTTCCGTTTTTATGTTGAAAATATTTCATTTATTGCCCGGAATGATATAAATTTGACAAATCAATGCGAATGTGTTAAATATTTAACTGAAACAATATAAAAATGCTTCCTATGAGTAAATTTATTTCTATCGAAGAGGCTGTATCAAAAGTGAAAGATGGTATGACCATCATGGTAGGCGGATTCCTCGCAAACGGAACCCCGAACAAAATCGTTGATGCGTTAGCGAAATCAGGCGTAAAGAACCTGACGTTAATCTGTAATGACACGGCTTACCCAGACAAAGGTGTAGGTCAATTAATTGCCAACAAACAAGTAAAAAAACTTTTCGTGTCACACATCGGAACCAACCCACACACGAGTGAACAAATGAATAGCGGAGAGCTCGAAATTGAATTCTGCCCGCAAGGTTCATTGGCTGAGCGTGTACGTGCCGGCGGTTGTGGTCTGGGAGGAATCCTAACCCAAACCGGAATGGGTACCATCGTGGCTGAAGGGAAACAGATCGTCAACGTGGATGGCAAAGACTACCTGTTGGAAAAACCGTTGAGAGCCGACATCGCATTAGTTGGTGCTAGCCTTGGAGATAAAGCGGGAAATCTGGTTTACCGGGGAACATCTCAAAATTTCAACCCGTTAATGGCTTCTGCAGCTGATTTGGTAATTGCCGAAATTAACGAACTGGTTGAAGTCGGTGAAATCGCCGCAGAGAACGTGAAGACACCGTCAATCATGGTGGACTTCATAATTGAAAATTGAGAATTGAAAATCGAAAATAATTCTCAACCTAATGTCTAAAATTTAAAATTCAAGGAAATGGAAAAAACGATGATAAGATTAAGAATGAGTGCAAAAGATGCTCATTATGGTGGAAATTTAGTTGACGGCGCACACATGGTACATTTGTTCGGGGATGTGGCCACGGAATTATTAATCATGCATGACGGTGACGAAGGCCTGTTTGTTGCCTATGACAACGTGGAATTCTTGGCACCTGTTTATGCCGGAGATTATATCGAGGCTACCGGGGAGATTGTAAAAGTAGGAAACACCTCCCGCAAAATGGTTTTCGAGGCGAAAAAAGTAGTCGCTGCTAGACCTGACATTTCTGCTTCAGCTGCAGATGTACTGGAAGAACCGATCGTGGTTTGCCGTGCAAGCGGAACCTGCGTGGTGAAAAAAGAAGACCAGAGAAAGAAATAATTTAAATTACTATTATGGAGAAATTAATTATCACAGCAGCCATTTGCGGGGCAGAAGTTACCAAAGAACAAAACCCTGCCGTTCCTTATACAGTAGAAGAGATCGTGAGAGAAGCGAAATCCGCTGTAGACGCAGGCGCAGCTATTGTTCACCTTCACGTTCGTGAAGATGACGGTACCCCGACCCAAAGTAAAGCACGCTTCAAAGAGTGTATCGACGCTATTTATAAGGTTTGCCCGGATGTTATCTTGATCCCCTCTACCGGAGGAGCCGTGGGAATGACTGCAGAAGAACGTCTTCAGCCGACAGAACTTTTCCCCGAAATGGCCACTCTGGATTGTGGAACCTGTAATTTCGGAGACGAGGTTTTCGAGAACACCATGCCTATGATGAGAGATTTCGGAAAGAGAATGTTGGAAAACAATATCAAACCGGAATACGAATGTTTCGAAATGGGACATCTTGACACCGTATTAGCCATGGCTAAAAAAGGTCAGGTTCCCGGAGCCCCGATGCAGTTCAATTTCGTTCTCGGCGTTCCTGGATGCACTCCTGCCACGGTACCGAATCTTTGCTGGCTTGTAAACGCAATTCCTGCAGGTTCAACGTGGACGGCAACAGGAATCGGTCGTCATGCCTTCACGCTTGCAGCTCCCGCTATCGCAATGGGCGGTAACGTGAGAGTCGGTTTTGAAGACAATCTTTACCTAGAAAGAGGTGTACTGGCGAAATCCAATGGAGAATTAGTAGCAAAAGTAGTTCGTATCGCCAAAGAATTAGGCCGTCCGATCGCTACCTCCGCAGAAGCAAGAGAAATTTTAGGATTAAAACCTTTAAAATAATCGATTTATAAATTTTCAAATTTAATTATACTATGCAAAAGAAAGGAAATAAATACGGAACCCACCGTGTAATCGAACCCAAAGGAGTATTACCTCAACCCGCTAACAAGATTGATAACAACATGGACGAGATCTATGATAACGAAATCTTGATCGACGTTCAGACGTTGAATATCGACTCTGCTAGCTTCACCCAAATCGAACAACAAGCCGGTGGCGATAAAGCAAAGATCGCTGAAATCATGATGGACATTGTTGCAAAACAAGGAAAACATCGTAACCCGGTAACCGGATCAGGCGGTATGTTGTTAGGTACGGTTGAAAAAATCGGTGATGCCTTGAAAGGTAAAATCGATTTGAAAGAAGGTGATAAAATCGCAACTTTGGTTTCTCTTTCTTTGACCCCGCTTCGCATTGACAAGATCAAAGATATTCGTCCGGACATTGACCAAGTAGACATCGACGGTAAGGCTATCCTTTTCGAAAGCGGTATCTACGCTAAGATCCCGGCTGATCTTCCTGAGAACTTGGCATTGTCTGCATTGGATGTCGCCGGAGCTCCTGCTCAAACGGCTAAATTGGTTAAGCCGGGTGACACCGTGTTAATCATCGGAGCTGGTGGTAAATCAGGTATGTTATGCTGTTACGAGGCTAAAAAACGTGCAGGCGTTACTGGTAAAGTAATCGGTTTGTGCCACAGCCAGAAGAGTACCGAACGTTTACAAAAACTTGGTTTCTGTGACTACGTATTCTCTGCCGATGCAACTCAACCCGTTCCGGTAATGGAGAAAATCGAGGAATTGACCAATGGCGAAATGTGCGACGTTACAATTAACAACGTGAACATTACCGATACGGAAATGACCTCAATCCTTTGTACGAAAAACACGGGAGTTGTTTACTTCTTCTCTATGGCAACCAGCTTCACGAAAGCAGCCCTCGGAGCAGAAGGTGTTGGTAGCGACGTGACCATGATCGTTGGTAACGGATACACGAAAGGACACGCAGAGATCACTCTTCAAGAATTGAGAGAAAGCGAAGCCTTGAGAAAGATCTTTACTGAACTTTACGCTTAATAATTTAAGATTTATGATTTACGATTGGAGATTTTCAATCGTAAATCATAATCCGAAATTTAAAATCTAAAATTTAAAATTAGTCGATGGACAAGGGTTGTAGATACGGGACACACAGGGTAATTACCCCGGAAGGTACACTTCCGCAACCAGCATTAAAGCTGGATAACACGATGAGCATTTATGACAACGAATTGTTGATTGATGTGCAGACATTAAACATTGATTCGGCCAGTTACACACAGATAAAAAGCGCTTGTAACGGGAATGCGGATAAAATGAAAGAGATGCTTCTTTCTATCGTGGAGGAAAGAGGTAAGATGCAAAATCCTGTTACCGGATCGGGTGGTATGCTAATCGGAACGGTGAAAGAGATCGGGCCTAATTTCCCGGACAAATCTCTGAAGATTGGAGATAAAATTGCCACGCTGGTTTCCTTATCCCTGACTCCATTAAAAATAAACAAGATCAAACATCTTGATCCGACATCGGATCAGGTAGACGTGGATGCACAAGCGATCCTATTTGAAAGCGGCCTATACGCCGTGCTACCGAATGATATTCCGGAAAAACTGGCATTAGCCGTGTTGGACGTGGCAGGAGCCCCGGCTCAAGTGGCTCGTCTGGTAAAAGAAGGAGATACGGTATGTATCATCGGAGGGGGTGGAAAGTCTGGAGTGCTTTGTTGCTACCAGGCCATGAAAAACGTCGGACCTTACGGAAAGGTCATCGTGGTGGAATACTCGGAAGAGAACGCCCGAAGAATTAAAGATATGAATCTCGCCACTCACGTTATTGTTGCCGACGCGACAAAAGTGATGGATGTGTATAAAAAAGTGACTGCTATTGCAGGGGAAAGAGGTTGTGAGGTTACCATCAACAATGTAAACGTTCCCTCAACAGAAATGACCTCGATTCTAGTCACGAAAGGACAAGGATGCGTTTATTTCTTCTCCATGGCGACTAGCTTCACGAAAGCCGCATTGGGAGCCGAAGGAGTAGGAAAAGATATAAATTTAATTGTAGGAAACGGATATGCCAAAGGTCACGCCGAACTGACACTGAGTATCATTCGGGAGTCAGAGGAAATCCGGGAACTATTTAACAGACTGTACGTGAAATAAAAATGTAGAATTTAGAATTTAAAATGTAGAATGAGCTATTTTTTAATCTAAAATCAAAACGCCGGAAGCGCTTGCTGCGCACTAGAGCAATTTAAAATCTAAAATCTAAAATTTAAAATAAATAAACTGAGATGGCTGAAAGCAGACGAAAAGAGTTTTTTCCAGAAGTAACTGATGAACAATGGAACGACTGGAAATGGCAAGTGAAAAACAGAATCGAGACTGTAGATCAATTAAAAAAATATCTCGATCTGGATCCTAGCGAAGAAGAGGGTATTCGCAACGCATTAAAAATGCTGAGAATGGCGATCACCCCGTATTATTTGAGTCTAATTGATAAGAACAACCCGCATTGTCCGATTCGTAAACAAGCGGTTCCTTCCGCATTAGAGTTACATAAAGCCAGTGCAGACTTGGAAGACCCGTTACACGAAGACAGCGATTCTCCCGTACCGGGATTAACTCACCGGTATCCGGACCGGGTGTTGTTCTTGATCACGGACCAATGTTCCATGTATTGCCGCCACTGTACCCGCAGACGTTTTGCCGGACAAAAGGACAGTGCTTCCCCAACCGAGCGCATTGATAAATGTATCGAATACATTGCCAAGACTCCACAGGTAAGAGACGTTCTATTGTCTGGTGGCGACGCTTTGTTAGTAAGTGATGACCGTTTGGAATACATCATCAGCCGATTAAGAGCTATTCCTCACGTGGAAATCATCCGTATCGGTAGCCGTACCCCGGTAGTATGCCCACAGAGAATTACTCCGGAGTTGGTGAATATGCTGAAAAAATATCACCCGATCTGGTTGAACACACACTTCAATCATCCCAATGAAATCACGGAAGAATCAGCTGCCGCTTGCGCTCGTTTAGCTGATGCAGGTATTCCGTTAGGAAACCAGACCGTGTTATTGAGAGGTATCAACGATTGTACCTACGTGATGAAGAAATTGATGCACGGATTGGTAAAAATGCGTGTTCGTCCGTACTACATCTATCAATGTGACCTTTCCATGGGTATTGAACATTTCCGTACTCCGGTTTCCAAAGGTATCGAGATCATCGAGAACCTACGCGGACACACTTCCGGATATGCTGTTCCCACGTTCGTGGTTGACGCCCCCGGTGGTGGTGGTAAGACTCCGGTAATGCCGAACTACGTGATCTCTCAATCTCCGAACCGTGTTGTACTGAGAAACTACGAAGGTGTTATCACCACCTACACGGAACCAACAGATTACAAGGAAGAGTGCCACTGTCCGGAATGTGAGCAAGCTCGCAAAGAAGGTGTTGCCGCTCTGTTACATGGCGATATGCTCTCCATCGAACCAAAACACTTGGCTCGTAACGAGAGAAATCATCACGAATAAAATAATTTTAGATTTACGATTTAAGATTGTTGATTCACCTTCTTAAATCGTAAATCTATAATTGAAACAGTGGCGTGCATGGAAATCATAAATCGTAAATCATAAATTCGAACCGTGTTTATCGAGGAGATTCTAAAATACAATAGTATAGCAATCGTGGGTCTGGCAAAAAATGCCGGAAAAACGGAATGCCTGAACTATATTCTTCGGAAAGTGAAGAATACGGGAAAGCGTTTCGCCCTTACCTCAATAGGCATCGACGGGGAAAACAGGGATCAGGTTTGCCAAACGCCGAAACCGGAAATTGAAATCTTCGAAGATATGATATTCATCACGTCGGAGATGCATTACCGGTCTAAACGTCTGGTAGCAGAGATCATGGATGTCAGCACACAACAAACCTCGTTAGGACGTCTGGTAACCGCCAGAGCCGTCAGTTCGGGGAAAGCCTTGTTGTCAGGGCCTGCCGACACGGGATCATTGAAAGCCCTCATCCAAGGGATGAAACGTTTTGACGTGGATACCACCATTGTCGACGGGGCTCTCTCCCGACTCAGTCTCAGCTCTCCGGCTGTGACGGAAGCCATGGTGTTAGCCACGGGAGCCGCAGTATCCTGTAATATTCCTCAACTGGTTAGAAAAACAAAATACGTGTATGACCTCATTTGCTTGGAGAAAGCAGAGCCTGAAATCATCCGGCAACTGATTGACATCGAGCAAGGTATGTGGTCTATCGACGCAAACGGGAAAGTTCACGATCTGAACATACCTTCCGTGTTTATGCTTGAAAATAACAAAGACGAAGTTTTCAAGTACGGGAACACGTTATACGTGGCAGGCGCCATCAGTGACAAATTATTGCAATTCCTACGGCAACAGAAGCAAATCAAGGAGATCACACTGATTATCCGTGATTTCACCAAAATGTTCGCTTCCATGGAGACCTACTATGCTTTCCTCAAAAAAGGCGGTACCATGAAGGTTTTGCAAAAAAGTAAACTACTGGCTGTTTGCATCAATCCCCAATCCCCGGAAGGATATTGTCTGGATTCCGACGAACTGAGAGTAGCCATGCAAGAGAGCTTGGGTATTCCTGTTTATGACGTCAAGAGAATTGAAAATTGAAAGTTGAAAATTGAAAATGAATTTAGATTGAAGGAATTAAAAAGCGACCGCCTCGTGCGGCTGGAATCTAAAATTTAAAATCATCAAATCTAAAATTAATAAGGTGTTTTTAAGAAGTGCCATAGAAGAAATTAACGGGTTCAGATTCATGATCGACAAACTGGAAATTCAATCCGGGCTAGCGAAACGAGTCTTGAATACATTACCTTATTTGCGTACCCCGGAAGCGATTGCCCAGGAATTGGACAAAACCGAGGTCATGCGCAACATTCTACAAACCTCCGAACTAACAGACACCATTACTAAGATCAAGGTCAAGCTGATGCAAGTGAAGGACATCCGGGGAACAGCGAACCGGGTGACGGAATCACAGATTCTGGATGACATTGAACTATTTGAATTAAAAGCTTTTTCTTTGCTGGTCGTGGAGATGCGGGAATTACTCCTGTCAGCAAATATCACGGTTATTACACTCCCGGATTTGGAACCGGTAGTAAACATGCTGGATCCCGAAAAAATGCGTATTCCTCATTTTTACGTGTACGATGCCTATTCCCCGGAACTGGCAGCCCTGCGTACAAAAATGAAAACGCTCAAAATGGATGAAAAAACAGAGGAACGAGTACTGGATCAACTTCAATTCGAGCATACGGAATTAGAAGACCAAATTCGGGAAAAGTTATCCAAACAGATTCATCCCTATAAAAAAGAAATTAACGAAGCCTTGGTAAACACGGCAACTTTAGATATTCTGTTGGCCAAAGCCCAACAGACCATTGACATGCAGTTGTGCAAACCGGAAATTTCCACTAGCACGACTCGCTATATAAAAATATTCAACCCACAGGTAAAAGAGGTACTTTGGCAAGAAGGTAAGAAATTCCAGGCGATTGACATTGACATCGAGCAAGGAGCCTGTTTGATTACCGGAGCCAATATGGCCGGGAAAAGTGTTATACTAAAAACAGTGGCACTGGCACAAACACTATTCCAATTCGGTTTTTACGTTCCGGCAGAACAAGCCAAGATAGCCTTGGTTGACGAAATTCTCCTCTGCATCGGGGACGAGCAATCCGAATTAAGCGGCCTATCCTCATATGCCTCGGAAATGTTACGGGTAAATGCCATCGTTCAAGACGTGAAAGCAGGTAAAAACGCCTTGATTCTGATTGACGAACTGGCAAGAACCACCAACCCCACGGAAGGGAAAGCGATCGTGAATGCCATGCTCGATTTCCTAACGGATCAAGGTGCTCGCTCCTTGATTACCAGCCATTACAGCGGGATCAAAGCCCGTTGTAAAAAGATGCGGGTAAAAGGATTTGTCAAAGAACACGTACAAGGTCAATTAACCATCAACAATATAAACGAGTTCATCGATTACTCGCTAATCGAAGATACTCATGACTCCGTGCCGCAAGAAGCCATGCGCATCGCCCGTATTCTGGGCGTTGATGAAGAATTGTTGGACAAAGCAGAGGAGTTTTTGGATGACGAAGAGAAGAAGAACAGAAATTAATAACAGAACAAAGATATGCAGAACAGTAAACTAGGGCTTGATTTCACCAAAGTGGCACACGCAAAGGACGTGGCCCGGAAGATAGCCGACGATGTACAAAAATTCGTGGAACAATACTCTACCGTTGCCGTTGAGCGTACGCTATGCCGTTTGCTCGGTATTGACGGGGTTGACGCTAACACCGTGCCCCTACCCAACGTGCTGGTAGACGAGATCAAAGACAAAGGCGTGTTAGGTGAAGGTATTTTATTCTTCCTCGGAAACGCTATCGTGGAAACCGGTATGAACCCGCAACAAATAGCAGAGAAGGTTGCAGAGGGAAAACTGGACATCACCACCTTACCCGTTCACCCGGTAGAGAAGATTAAAGCCGCATTGAAACCTCACGTTGACGCAAGTATCAAACGGATCAGCGACCGCCGTGCCAAGAAGGAAAACTACTTGAACACGATCGGGGAAGGTCCGAAACCTTACCTCTACGTGATCGTGGCTACCGGAAACATCTATGAAGATGTGGTACAGGCACAAGCAGCCGCACGTCAGGGAGCAGACGTTATTGCCGTAATCCGTACAACAGGGCAGAGTTTGTTGGATTACGTGCCTTATGGAGCTACCACAGAAGGATTCGGAGGAACCTTCGCTACACAGGAAAACTTCCGTATCATGCGTAAAGCTTTGGATGAAGTGGGCGAAGAAGTAGGCCGTTACATCCGCTTATGTAACTATTGTTCCGGTCTGTGTATGCCGGAAATCGCGGCCATGGGAGCATTGGAAGGATTGGACGTGATGCTGAATGACGCTCTTTACGGTATCCTGTTCCGGGATATTAACATGCAGCGTACACTGGTTGACCAGTTTATGTCAAGAGTAATCAACGGATTTGCCGGAGTAATCATCAACACCGGAGAGGATAACTACCTGACAACCGCTGATGCAGTGGAACAGGCACACACCGTGCTGGCATCCGACTTGATTAACGAGCAATTAGCCTTGATCGCCGGACTGAAAGAAGAACAAATGGGATTAGGACACGCTTTCGAAATGGACCCGTCCCTTGAAAACGGATTCTTACTGGAATTGTCTCAGGCTCAAATGACCCGTGAGATTTTCCCGAAAGCCACTTTAAAATATATGCCTCCAACCAAATTCATGACGGGAAATATTTTCCGCGGACATATTCAGGATGCACTTTTCAACATGATCGGAATCTGGACTTCACAAGGTATCCAATTATTAGGTATGCCAACGGAAGCGATCCACACGCCGTTCATGTCCGACCGTTATCTTTCTATCGAGAACGCCAAATATATCTTCGGCAACATGAAGAATATCGGCGACGAAGTAGAATTCAAAAAAGACGGTATCATCCAGAATCGTGCCAAGGAAGTGTTGAACAATGCTATCACATTACTTGAAAACATTGAACGTGAAGGTCTTTTCACCGCTTTGGAAAAAGGAATCTTCGGTGACGTAAAACGTCCGAAGAATGGTGGTAAGGGACTTGACGGAGTTGCCGCCAAAGGTGCCAACTACTACAACCCGTTTATTGAGCTTATGCTCAATAATAATTGAAAATTGAGAATTGAGAATTGAAAATGAAGGGGTTTACCTTGTCATTTTCGATTTCAGATTTTCAACAGAGTGAATAAAAATAAAATTTAAACCAATGCGATTGATAATTTTCAATTTTGCATTTTCAATTTTCAATTCATTATGAGTGGAGGATTATATTCTACCGAAAAAAATGATTTCGACCAGACGCTGGATCTGAAAAAAATAAAACCCTACGGGGACACGATGAACGACGGGAAAACCCAGTTGAGTTTCACGTTGCCCGTGCCTGCCGGAGATGAGGCTATCGAAGCCGCAAAACAATTATTGAAAAAAATGGGTTTCGAGAACCCGCAAGTGGTATTCCACAAAGAGTTGACCGAAGGATACACCTTCTTCAACTGTTACGGTAGCTGCACACACACCGTGGACTTCACGAGCATCCATGTTCCAAAAGTAGAAGGAACGAAATGGGATATGCACGAAACGGACGAGTTCATCCGTGAAAACATCGGACGTCCTTTGATTGTTGTAGGTGCAAGTACCGGAACCGACGCCCACACCGTGGGAATCGACGCCATCATGAACATGAAGGGATTTGCCGGACACTATGGACTGGAACGCTACGACATGATCGAGGCTCACAACTTGGGGAGTCAGGTTCCCAATGAAGAGTTCATCGCCAAAGCGATCGAGCTGAAAGCCGATGCACTTCTGGTATCGCAAACCGTTACCCAGAAAGATGTTCACATCAAGAACATGATCGAACTCGTGGAAATGTTGGAAGCAGAAGGCTTGCGGGATAAAGTAATCTTGGCCTGCGGTGGTCCTCGTATTTCTCACGAGCTGGCAAAAGAGCTTGGTTACGATGCAGGCTTCGGCATGAACACCTACGCGGATGACGTGGCGTCATTTGTTGCACAAGAATTTGTTAGAAGAAAGAATAAATAATTAAATTTACGATTTATGATTCATGATTTACGATTCACTATTTAAGAATCTAAAATCTGAAATCTAGAAATCTAAAATCAAAACGGTATGGATAAAGATCAAGTAAGAGAAGTTATCGCAAAACGGGTAGCTCTCGAATTAAAAGACGGCGACGTGGTCAACTTGGGAATCGGATTACCTACGATGGTACCGAACTACTTGCCCAAAAATGTACACGTGATCCTACAATCCGAGAACGGATTATTAGGTATGGGTCCGAAACCGGAAGAAGGTAAAGAAAATCCAGAACTGACGGATGCCGGTGGTGGCTACATCACGGCTATCGAAGGCGCCTGCAGCTTTGACAGCGCAACCTCTTTCGGACTTATCCGCGGCGGACACGTGGATGTCACCATTCTTGGTGCTTTACAGGTAGACGAAAAAGGAAACTTGGCAAACTGGATCATCCCCGGTAAAAAAGCCCCGGGAATGGGTGGAGCCATGGACCTTCTGGTAGGTGCTAAAAAAGTGATCCTTGCCATGGAACATACGGCAAAAGGGAATCACAAGATTCTGAAAGAATGCACCCTGCCGTTGACGGCTGCCGGAGAGGTGGATATGATTATCACCGAAATGGGTGTTATGAACGTTACCCCCGAAGGTATCGAATTGGTAGAATTAAACCCTGAATTTACGTTAGATGACATCAAAGCA
>DYVS01000291.1:0-2900 GCA_020743075.1 Butyricimonas virosa
GATCAACCGGCACGTTTAATGATTGCTTCCCTTGGCGATCACAGATTAAATAATAATGTTGTATCGGGATTCTTCACGGTGTCTTTGGTGCGGGCTTCTGACGGAGCTTTACTGACGAATGCTACCGGAAGTGATGTTATCGTGAATTGCGTGACGGTTCCTGATGCTTCAGCTAAAGAAGGTAAAGACTTTGTGTTCACGAATATGCATGATCTCCGCATCAGTGGTGACGGAAATCATAGTTCTGCGAACGTGTATGGTGTGGTGCTATATAGTACGGATGCAGCGGAAAAACAAGTGAAGTTGAAAATCAAGTCTGTAACTCAACCCACGGGTGCGCAACCGATCAGTGTTTCTGATGCAGAAGCTACGGCCGAGTTTACGATCCGTAAATAAACAAATTCTACTCCCTTCGGGGAGATAGTGAATGAAAAAAGAGAATTATGGCAGGAAAATATATAAACATATTGTTAGCGGGGTTATTGACTATTCTCCTATTTGCTTGCTCGGACGACAGGGATTCCCTGTCCGGGCAAGCGAGCGGGGATCCTCTATTGACGTTCAACATGACGAGAGCGGGTGGGGATATTGTCGGTAACACGTTAGTCTATCTTTTTGATGGACAGGGAAGTGATGCTGGAAAGTTCAACCATAAGGTTCAGGAGGTAACTTACGGCCCGGATCGACTTTCGATGACTGTCGCTGCCGGGACGTGGAATATAGCTCTTGTGACTGCCAATACAGATTTTAGTGGTGGGTTGATACAACCTGTTCGCAGTGCTGCCCGCAAGGATTTGAAGATGTGGGAAACCCAGCTATCGGGAGGAACATTACCTTCTATGCCGGAATTACGCACGGCCAATATTGATGGGCAACAGGTTATTGGCGGACAAGATAATTCGGTTACAGGAACTACTATATTGTCACGAAACGTGGCTTTGGTAAAGGTGGTTATCGCTGATGCGGGAGGGTTGGATGTGAACGGGACTCATAATTTTGAACTGAAAGATGTTCCGACTACCTTGAATTGGGAGGGAGGATTGTTCCCGACGGCAAAGAGTCCTAGGGTGAGTAACACGCCAATGACCGGGACTTTCCGTGTTAAAGATAGTGTTTCATTGCCGGGTCATCAACGTAGTGACACGTTGTATTTTGTCATTCCGGCTCATAAAGGGAACGATTATTTGACTGCTAATCCGAAAGATACGACGGAGAGCCACATGAAGGTAAGTGTTGATTTGGCTTGTGAGGGTGGAAGTCGTTTTCAAAAAACGGATGTGGTTATCCCGCGGGTTCCTCGTGTAAACGGTATACTGCTTGTACGTCTTCTAGTTGGTGGAAAGTTGGATGTGACGGCTGATGTTTTGGGATGGGAGGATGTTGAATTGAATGCCGACTTATCCCAAACTCAGCTTTACACGGACAAAGCTTCCGTGGGATTGTCACATAAGGATACGCTTTACGTGAATACAAATGCTCCGGATTTTACGGTCGACTATCCGACAGGAGGATGGATTACTTCCGTTCGGAAGATTGAAGATAATGGTGTAGAGATTACGGCTGATGTGAATTCTTATGTAGATGGTCAACCTCGTGGTTCTTATATTACAATTAAGGCGAATAACGTGACGAAGAGGATTCCCGTGACGCAAAGACCGGATGAAGGGACAATCAGTGTGAATAATAAACGATTAGTATTCTGTCCGAATCTTCACGAGGACAGGCAGATTGAGATTACGAGTATCGGAGGGGGCTGGAAATTTCTGACCACGAATCCCAGGAAGGCAACAGCAAATGTGCAGAATGGAAATGTCGGAAAGAGTAACGTGAATTTTACCCGTTCTTCTGTTGCGTATAATAAGACTTTGGATGAGGGACATCTTGTTTATGGAGATACGCTTGTCATTGTAAAGAATATCATGACACTTGCTACCGATACGATACGTTTGGTTAATTGTTATATATATGTTGATAATGATAATACGATTGATGCGGCAGCTCCGCAAGGAGAGGCTACACAAGCGGTAACTAATTCACAGGATGTGATCGTGTACGGTGGAACAAAGATGATAGAGAATTTTAGTTCGCAACAATCTTGGCTTCATGATATTTCTTGGGATCCTATCGGGCAGATATTATCATTTACTACGGATCGTAACACGGGAAATGCTAACCCGGATGATGATGACGAACCGCGGGCGGGTACGATGAAATTCAGACATGCTTCGTGTCCGGATTATGAAGTGACGGCTAATGTTTATCAAGATATTATCGTGACGATACCACCGTTCCATTTCTTTGTGGTAAAGTTTACTTGGTCAGCTGGAAAGGACGTTGATATTGCTGTGGGATTCTTTGGAAACCATATTAGTGGAAACGGGAATGATAATAGTTTGTATGATGGGAAAACAGTAGGTTGGCAACAAAATGCTCCTAGTTATAGTGCGGGTGATGGTGTTAGTCGGAATGCGGTGACTTACAAGGGTGATAGACTGTTGACTTGGGGAGGTGATGCTACTGATAAACAGGGGGAAACAGCCTTCTTCAACGCTCCATTATTCGAGAATGATGCTAATTCTCCGCGGAAGATAAAAATGGAAATTTATGCGGCTTGGTATGATAATGAGCCTCCGACTCTGCCTGCACCTATGACGATGTCGATAAAGGCTTACAAAGATGGGGAAATGTATATAGGAAAAGGAACAAGCTCTACTACTCCCGAAAATAACAGGAACTTCTATAATAGAGGGGGCTCCGAGTTGTATAGTGAAGAGTTTATTATCAGTATTAATAAACTGAGTACCGGTAGTAGCGATGCTAAGGCCTACAAAACCAAATACACGCATGTAGCCACGGTTACTTATGATCGTGTGAAACACTCTGCTAAATTTGATGTTTGG
>DYVS01000292.1:0-3606 GCA_020743075.1 Butyricimonas virosa
ATCAGAGAAATCCACTCCTAGGCTTGTGAAAATAGGTTATAAACAAAAAAATAATCATCAAATTTCTCATAATCAACATCTCAAAACATACAATTTATCATAAGCAATCAAGGCCGTACCGCCAGTATACACAATATCCCGACCAACCCTCCTTTCCCCAAACAAATAATTTTTAATAAAAAGTTTGAAACTGCACCTGCTCTTTTATCGTATATATAGAAAATTTATAAACTCAAAAACACTCAAAACATGGAAATTACACATAATAAAACCAGACATATGTTTGAATTCTCCGAAAACGGGAGTTCAACCATCGTAGAATACAAATCCTTTGACGGGGGAATCAACATTTTACACACATTCGTTCCCAAACCTTTGCAAAATAAAGGCTATGGTGCAAAACTTGTAAAAGAAACGTTGGATTATGCACGGGAAAATCACTTGAAGGTCATCATAACCTGTCCTTTTGCCCGCGTATACGTAGCCCGTCATAAAGAATACGAATATCTACTTTAATGCAATCTTCTCTACTGGCAAACACCTGCATATCAAAATGGAAAAACGAAAATATTACAATAAAGGAGTGTTTGCGACAGAACAATTTTCCCCCAAAATATAGAAATTTATAATTCTATCCTTTGGAACATCGGTAAAATTTAACAACTTTGTGGTGAATTACAAGAAGTGTGTAGCATGAAATATTACATCATTATCGCGATACTAATATGTGTAATCCTGTTTATTTTATACAAATATATACAGGCGAAACAAATTATTAGCGACAAAAAAGGAGAAATCAAAACTTCTGAGGCACTATTCAATTTTATTTTACAACACATAAAGTCCTATATCCTCGTCATTGACAAGAACTTTATCGTGGAGAAAACGAACTATTACACAATTACAGACACCGAGGACTCCGGACAAACTAAAAGAGTCGGGGAACTACTTAATTGTGTCAATTCCCTGAATAAAGGTTGCGGTAACGGAGAACTTTGCAAGGCCTGTCCCATCAGACAGGCAATAACGGAAACCTTTAAAACGAAAAAGGACTTTTCTAACTTGGAAACCACTGTAAACCTGCGCCTATCAGACAAGAAAACCTTCAAATGCAATGTTGCCGTTTCCGGTTCATACATGAACATTCGCAACCATCCGGAAATGTTAATTACCATTCATGACATCACGGAACTCAAACAGGCTCAAATTCGCTTACAAGATGCTTTGGCCAAAACAGAACGAATTGAAAAGTCAAAATTCACGTTTCTCGAAAAACTGAGCAACGAAATTAACGACCAGTTAAACTGCATCTTAGGCTGGACCAACCTGGTAAGCACGGATAAAACGCTGACACCTAACCAGCAAAACGAGTATATGAATCTTATATACGAACACTCCGACCAACTCTCGCATCTGGCAAATGACGTGTTGCGGCTGGCCCGGATCGACGCACACAAGATCGATTTACAAATGACAACCTTCTGCCTGCACGAATTTTGTCAAGATATTATCCTTCTTCGAATGAACAACACCCATCCGAACGTGGAATTGTATTTGGAAGGAGACTCCCCGAATCTCTTGGTTTACACGGATCAACAAAAATTATATCAAGTAATTCTCAATCTCCTGTCCAACGCCCAGAAATTCACGAACAAAGGACACATCAAACTCGCTTATTCCGTGGATGAAGAACAAAATATGATTAACTTCATTGTGGAAGACACGGGCTTAGGAATGCCGCCCAGAATACACACGTACCTCTTCGAAAGATTCTACAAGGCAAACACCTTTACCGACGGCCCCGGATTGGGCCTGTCTATTTGTAAGGCATACATTGAGGCGATGGGCGGAACCATTCAATTTACCTCTTCTGAAGGACGTGGAACTCGTTTCCATTTCTCTATAAGAAAAGAACCGATCCCAGCAGGTGATGTCGCACTGGATATGCACAAGTAATACATTATCCGCCACCACGATCGAGTGCTTGAGTTTTTAATATAATTTACAAGATCGACTCAAACCTTATCCGGGAAGTTTCCGTTTATCACGAAAAAACGACACGAATGGAAACAACTCAAAAGCCAAAAGAGATCATCGGGCATCTCATGGTCTTGTCAACAATTGTCATATATAGCTTTAACACGAATTTCATGAAGATCCTCATGCCGGAATGGATCGGCCCTCATGGCCTCGTGTTAATTCGTTGCACGGTCATGGCTTTCGGCTTCTGGATCATCTCCTTCTTCATCCCGGCAAATAAACAACAGGCAAAACCCAAAAGAAAAGATATCCTCATGATGATGTTGGGCGGTCTACTCGGCATCGGGGGTAACTTACTACTATACATCAACGGATTGAACATCACGGGACCCGTGGATGCTTTTGTTATCCGTACCGTGCAACCTATTATCGTAATTGCACTCGCCGTACTGATTCTTCATGCGGACTTCAATCGCTACAAAGCCATCGGTATCGTTTTGGGACTTGCGGGAACTCTTTACGTTTCAATCACCCCGCACACCGGAGTGGTGAAAGACTCATTCACGGGAGACATCCTGATCTTCATCGCCTCGGTTCTCAACGCACTATATCTCATATTAATCAAACCCTACACTCAGAAATTCAATTCGATTATAGTGATGCGCTGGATGAGCTTGGCAGCCTTTATCCTTGTACTTCCTTTCGGCTTACATCAAGTCCTCAAAGCCCCGTTATTCACGTCAGAGGCCCCCGTACATATCTGGTTGGAACTCGGTTTCGTGCTTATTTTCGCCACGATGATAGCTTACTTCCTAAACTTGAAAGCCCTGCTATACATTTCGCCCTTCGTGGAAAGCGTGTATATTTACCTCCTCCCCCTCACTGGAGCTATCGTGTCAATATCGCTCGGCCTCCAAAAATTCTCATGGCACGACCCGATCGCCCTGGTATTAATCATTGCAGGATTCGCATTGATAAACAAAAAGAAAAAAGTGAAAGTTATTATAAACAAATCTTGAAATCAAACTATAAAAACACTTTCATTCTCTCTGATAAATCGGCAATAATCCCCTTATGTTTCTTCAGAAATTCACATATTTTCATCTTGGACTCGGGATTCTGTAATATTTCCGGGGATTCCAGCATCAAAGTCACCACGTTCAGCAACTCGTTTGTCTCCTTGACACTTGTTGCCAACATCTGCATGAAAAACACTCTTTTCTCCTTATCCTCGAACAAAATTTCGATCTCTTTCCGTAATTCCTCACCATCAATATTCGCCAATTTATCCTCACTCATCATTATTTTATCTTTTTAAATTTCCAGATTTTACCACAATCAAGATTCCAGTCGATTCCAAATAAGACCTGATCATGTAAGCATCCTGCAAAAACGTAACTGTATGCACTACACTCCATTTACCCATACTCTATTCTCATTATACTTTGTATTCTCACCTTCCCCACAAATACCCGGACACAAGTTAGCATATTTTCACTACATCTCCAAACATGTCGCAATAATACTCCATTTTAATCCAACAACAAGACAAATTAATACAATGTTGTTACATTCTTCCCTTTCTCTTCTTTCACAATTGCCAACCATGGATACGATTCCGCCACA
>DYVS01000293.1:0-6226 GCA_020743075.1 Butyricimonas virosa
ACGGAATTTGTTGGACGAGGATACTATTCAAAAAAACATGGCGGGAATTAAAGCCCAGTTGTCCAAGTTTATTGATTTCAATTCGAACGAGCCGAATGCGGCGATCATGGTAAATAATTATGACTGGATGAAAAACTTCTCTTTTCTCGATTTTATACGGGAAGTGGGAAAACATATCACGGTGAATTACATGATGTCGAAGGATTCCGTGAAAAAACGATTGAGTGCCGATTCGACAAACGGGATGTCGTTCACGGAGTTTACCTATCAATTGGTGCAAGGGTATGATTTTTTGTACTTGCGTCGTAATTATAACTGCCTGTTGCAAATGGGTGGTTCCGATCAATGGGGAAATATCACCACGGGTGGAGAATTGATTCGCCGGAAAGATGGTGGGGAGGCTTATGGTTTGACCTGGCCGTTAATGACCAAGAGTGACGGTAAGAAATTCGGGAAAACAGAGTCGGGTAATGTGTGGTTGGACCCACAGCGGACTTCTCCATACAAGTTCTACCAATTCTGGCTGAACAGCACGGACGAGGATGCAGCCCGGTATATCAAGATTTTCACGATATTACCACCGGTAGAGATTGATGCCTTGATTGCAGAGCATCAAGAAGCTCCGCATTTGAGAAAATTGCAGAAAGTACTGGCGAAGGAAGTGACTTGTTTGATACACGGGGAAGAAGCCTATGATTCCGCTTTGGAGGCCTCCCAAATTCTTTTCGGTAATGCAACATCCGATGCGTTGAAACGTTTGGATGAAGATACGCTATTGTCTGTTTTCGAAGGGGTGCCTCAATTTGACGTTGCACGAACTGATTTAGAGGCTGGAATTCATATTGTGGACTTGATGGCAGAGAAAACTTCCATGATGTCTTCAAAAGGAGAGGCTCGGCGTGCATTGAAGGGAAATGCGATCAGTATAAATAAGGAGAAAGTGCAGGATCAAGAATTAATTGTTACTCCCGAATATTTGATCGACGGTAAGTTTATCCTTTTGCAAAGCGGAAAAAAGAATTATTTCTTGATTACGGTAAAGTAAGTGAGTTTATACAATAAATGAATAGAGGCTGCATTTAATACAGCCTCTATTCATTTATTGTAATTGAAAATTAATAGGAACAGTGAAAGATACTCTCACCGGTTTCTGTCTTTGTTTCCCAGGGGTCCATTTCGGCATGGATTGAATGACACGAATGGCTTCCTTGTCTAGGGAAGGGTCCACGGACCTGGTAACCTTTACGTTTGAAACGCTACCGTCTTTCTCGATGACAAATTGTACAAAAACTTTACCTTGGATGTTGTTTTCCTGTGCGATCATCGGATATTTGATGTGCTTGGAAATCCATTTTTGTACATTGCCTCCCGGGAATTTCGGCATCTCTTCAACTACCGCAAATACTTCAGATTCTCCGGAATATTCATCTCCATACCCGTATTCACCTTCGTACCCGTTACCCGTACCGCTAAAGTCGTAAACTCCGTGATTGGCAACATTGGCTTCCACGTCCATGATGTCCAAGTTGTCATCCAGATTTATTTCTTCATCTACGATCTGTATCAAGTCGGTTAACCGAGGTGCGGGAGGTGGTGGCGGAAGAGCTTGTTGCATCCGTTGTGTAACGGGTATGATTTCTTCGTCCAACTGTTCTTCCGTGTTTATTACTATGAAGCCTTCTTCCATCTTCACGTCGACTTTCCACTCGAAAGCAAGGAATATGCAGGCTAATGCTACGATTAGTCCGATCTCGAAGAAGATTCCTTTTTTGTTTTCGAGGTTTGCCTTTGATGATTTCTTTACTTCCATAATGTTTATTTATGATGGTTAAGCTCATACCTCTAATATACAAAAAATTAGCCAGAAATCAAAATAAACGAATGGTTTTGTCGGAAAATAGGTGAAAGATGTGTAATTATATATATAGTTGATTTTCAGTATAAAAAGGAGCGACATTCAAATGTCGCTCCTGAAGGGGGAAAAGGTCTGATGTCCCTATTTTTTTGTTTTGATTGGTGCCTTATTTTATCTCTTCGTCTATTTCGAAATCTTGGTATAAGAAATCGTTGAACGGGAAACGTGCCGAGTGAATGTCTTTGGCAATCCCGTATATCTTTTCTTTCAATTCCTCGATATTTTCTTTGGATTTAGCCGAGATGTACACGGTTTCTCCTTCCTGTTTGGACATCCACATTTGTTTCAAGTCCTCTAGGCTATAGTTTTTCCGCTCGATGGGAGTGAGATCATCTTCCTCCTTTTTCGTGTACGTGAAGGCGTCTATTTTATTGAATACGGTAATCGTGGGTTTGGAATTATCCATTAACTCACCCAGTGTTTCGTTCACGACCCGGATTTGATCCTCGAATTGGGGATGGGAGATGTCGACTACATGCAAAATGATATCTGCTTCTCTCACCTCGTCCAGCGTGGATTTGAATGATTCTACGAGGTGGTGGGGAAGTTTACGGATAAAACCGACAGTGTCCGCCAGCAGTAGCGGGACGTTCTTTATGGCTATCTTGCGTACCGTAGTATCTAGAGTTGCGAAAAGCTTGTTCTCGGCGAATACTTCCGATTTACTCAAAAGATTCATGAGCGTGGATTTACCCACGTTCGTGTAGCCCACTAAGGCCACTCGCACGAGTTTCCCGCGGTTTTTCCGTTGCGTGACCATCTGTTTGTCAATCTTGGCCAACTGCTCTTTCAGGCGGGTGATTTTATCCCGGATGATACGTCTGTCGGTCTCGATTTCACTTTCTCCCGGACCGCGAAGTCCGATACCTCCTTTTTGTCTTTCCAAGTGGGTCCACATACCCGTTAGACGAGGAAGTAAGTACTGATATTGTGCCAGTTCAACTTGAGCTTTTGCTTCTGCCGTACGGGCTCTTTTGGCGAAAATATCCAAGATGAGGTTGGTACGATCAAGGACTTTTCTGCCTTTTAGTTCTCTTTCCAGATTTCTGATTTGTGTCGGACTTAGTTCATCATCAAAAATAATCAAGTTAATATCGTTATCTTCAACGTATGTTTTGATTTCTTCCAATTTTCCTTTGCCGACAAAGGTAGCCGTTACCGGCTTATCCAAGTTTTGCGTGAATATTTTCACAGTTTCCGCTCCTGCCGTTTCTGCTAGGAATGCGAGTTCGTCCAAGTATTCACACATCATGTTGTAGCTGATGTTTTCTGATTGTAGCGCTACACCTACAAGAATGGCTTTTTCTGCTTCTTTTTTCGTGTAAAAATATTCGCTCATAAATAGGAAAAGAAGGGGCTGACGATGATCGACAGCCCCTTGTTATAATTTAACATGTCTTTTACTGTAACTGGAAGTTGATAGGTACAGTGTAAGATACTCGAACCGGTTTACCTCTCTGTTTTCCAGGTTTCCATTTCGGCATGGCTTTTACCACGCGGATAGCCTCCTTGTCCAAAGATGGGTCAACGGATCTGGCAACTTTCACGTCGCTAACACTACCGTCTTTTTCGATCACGAATTGTACGAAAACTTTACCCTGAATGTTATTCTCTTGTGCGATCATCGGGTATTTTACGTTCTTTGCGATCCATTTTTGTACACTACCTCCGGGGAACTGCGGCATATCTTCTACTACTTGGAAAATATCAGCTTCTCCGTCGCTCTCTTCTTCTCCCCAGCTGTCTCCGTCGTAATCAAAGTTATAATTATTCTTGTTTTCAACGTCAGCTTCAGCGTCGTCGATTTCAAGTTCCTCGTCAATACTTAATTCATCTTCCACGATCTCGATCAAGTCCGTCAATTTCGGGGCTGGAGGAGGTGGTGGTGGTGGTTTCATCATTTGTTGAGTAATAGGAATGATTTCCTCCTCAACCTGCTCTTCTTGGGTAATAACAAACCCTTCTTCTACTTTCGTGTTGGTCTTCCAGTTGAAAGCACTCAGTAGAATCCCTAGAGCTATAACAAAACCGATCTCAAGGAAAATGGTCTTTTTCCCTTCAAGATCTGCTTTAGGTGATTTTTTTACTTCCATGTTATTAGTTTAATATTATAGTTTTGTTTTTCTCACAATTTGCGTGGGTAAAAATAGTCAAATTCATAATAAACCGCAATATTTCTCCCTTTTTTTTTGAAGAAAATGTTAAAATGATCGCTAAACTTCATTAAAATCTTCTTAAAGATTTTCGTAATTGTTTTTGTCGCATGTAAACCCTTTTCAGGGTAACATGCGGTGTATTGCCGTTGAATACAGGGTGTACTTAGGGATTAAAGACGTATCACTTTCAAAAACTTCGATTCAAAGACGTTCACGAGTGTCTTTCTACCGAAATTATGGTGTGATTATTTGGGGGGTGTTATAGAGCCAGATTCTTTCTTCATTTGAAGATAAATGGAAGTGGTGCGTGTATTTTGTGACAAGGATGATTTTCCGAGAGAAAATTAAAAAAGGGCAACCTTTGCAGGTTGTCCTTTTTCGGGATGTTCGTATTGTATGTAAATCACTGTATGTTTTCTTATCTTAATTGGAAGGTAATTGGGATAGTAAACCGAACTCTTACGGCTTTGTCCCGTTGCATTCCCGGTATCCATTTAGGCATGGCTTTTACTACCCGAATAGCTTCTTGTGATAAATCCGGGTCGGCAGAACGAACCACGTTTATGGAACTGATGCTGCCATCTTTCTCTACCACGAATTCAACAAATACTTTTCCTCCGATGCCCATTTCCGCACATCTTACCGGGTATCTTAAATTTTTCCTAAGCCACTTGTTCAAATCTCCGTTAAAACGAGGCATTTTTTCAACTGTAATAAACGGAATGTCTCCATCTCCTTCTCCCGTTTCACCCATGTCATCGTATCCGCTTTGCCAGTCGGTAGCCTTGCCTGTTAAAGAACCTTTCGTGTTCTCGTTGTCATCAACAACGTCCATCTCGTTTTCCAAATCCATCTCATTTTCCACGACTTCGATGAAATCCAACGGTTTCACGGAAATCTTGGGAAGTGGTTGTGAAGCTCTTTGTGGTACAAAAACGGGAAGAACTTCCTCTATGTCACTCGTCTCAATAGGAAACGTGATCTCTTTGGCCTCTTCCTGGTAGTATTTTGTCTCAAAGGCAAAAAACACCATAGCCAAGGCTACAATAAAACCAATCTCGCGGAAAATGAACCGTTTATTCTCAAGATTGGAATGGGATGTTTTCTTTACTTCCATGATGTTTACCTCTAAATGTTATTTAAACGTTAATTTGATGTTCCAAAAGTAAGAGATAAAAATGATATAAACAAGTTTTTTATAGAGAAATGTGAATAATTTCTTAAATTTATTGGAGGATAATTTTAAAATAACGTTAAGATGCCCGTGTTTGTTAGGTTTTCTGGATTATTTGTTTTAAGAAAGAAATTAGTTGTTTCTAACTTTTTTACCTTTGCGTCATGATAGAAGTATTATTTATTCAAATTCCACTAGAAGGTAACCGGGATACGATATTTGCCGGGTTACAATCTGTCGTGTCCAAGGAATGTTATATCGAAGTTCTCGGCTATGGAAGCAAGGAAGTAGCCCTTCGGAGGTTGTTAGGGGAGGCGTTAGTCCGTTTTGCCCTGAAGAGATATTGGCAGTTGACTTCAGGAGATTATCGGATTGCCCGGGGAGAGAAGGGAAAGCCTTTTATCGTGGGTGTGGAAAATGTTTTTTTTAATATTTCGCATTCGGGAGACTACGTTGTTTGTTCCGTGTCTGATCGAGAGATCGGGATTGATATTGAAAAGCGGGCAAAAGCTCGAATGGAAGTGGCCGGACGTTTTTTCCACGAAGAAGAGATGGCTATATTGAAAACGTTGGAAGGGGATAAACAAGACCAGTTATTTTTTAATTACTGGTCGGTGAAGGAAAGTTTTTTGAAATATATCGGGACCGGACTGACTCGGCCGTTAAATAGTTTTGTCGTAAGGTTTATCGGGGAGAATATTTCTTTGTATGAAGGTGTGAATAAATTACCTTTACGCGTGAATGCTTGTCCGATTGATTCCGGTTATGCCTGTTATGTTTGTAGCGAATACAATGATTTACCACCCCATCTCCGGGAGATTACTTTTGAAGAGATCGCCCGGATGGGATGATCTGTGTCCTAAAACGCCTTTCATTATTGTGCGGGAATAGTCCACTGTAGTTTCCTAAAATTGGTTTACTAGATTTGACATTCAATAAATTGTAAAAAACATTTTCTATTCTCTTTTCTGTTACAAGTTT
>DYVS01000294.1:0-8204 GCA_020743075.1 Butyricimonas virosa
CCGGTATTCCAGGCGTTTCAGACCGTTAATTAAGATCGGACAGGCTTCTTTGGGCCCGATGTATCCTACAATACCACACATAAATGTTATGTTTTAATGATTTATATTAATGAAAACAAGCGGCATAACAACCATTGCCGCTTGTTTATATTGTTATTCAATAATCTTGTCGAAAAAGTCGGAATAAGCTTCGATGTAACTTTGCTCGCCCGGGTATTCCAAGGTAGGCTTTTTCAGATCGGTGGCAAAGGTCCGGAGTTCATCGTCCACGTCTTTGTGGTTGAAAATGATTCCGTCGGCGTATTGGAAAGCCAATTTATTAATATTCGTGTATGTCGGGTCTTTTAAAAGAGCCACGTCTTTCCGGGCAACCCCTTCGGTGATCGCTTTTTCCCCGAATTTTTCATCCAGTCTTCCCTCGAATTTGTCGTTGTAAGTAGAGAATACTACTTTTGTTTTGGAGAAAACAGGATCATCATGATATTCTTTTTTCAGGTAAAGAGGTACCAGTGCGGTGAACCATCCTTGACAGTAGATCAAATCGGGGGCCCATCTTAATTTGCGCACGGTTTCGAATACTCCCCGGGCGAAAAAAATAGATCTTTCGTCGTTGTCCGGGAAGAAGTTTCCTTCCTCGTCGGAGATCGTGTGCTTACGTTGAAAATAATCCTCGTTGTCGATAAAATAAACCTGCATTCGAGCTGCTTGGATCGAGGCGACCTTGATGATTAGCGGATGATCTGTGTCGTTGATGATCAGGTTCATACCGGAAAGGCGAATTACCTCGTGAAGTTGATTCCGTCTTTCATTGATGCAGCCGTAACGGGGCATGAATGTTCTAATCTCTTTACCTTTGTCTTGTATCCCTTGAGGTAGAAATCTTCCAATATTTGCCATTTCTGATTCCGGCAGATAAGGAACTATCTCTTGAGAAATGAATAAAACTCTTTTTTTAGCCATAACTACTACTTTTCCCAAAAACCATACAAAGATAGGCATTTTGGTTCAGATTTCAAAACTACTTTAGAATAAACCTCTCTCGAAATAAACCACTTGAATCTTAAAAACGATGTGGGGTATAGGATTTTTGACTAAAAAATTTTGCTTTTATGATAGATTTATATAACATTGCGAAACTCTTTTTAGGCTGTAAATTAGGGGAAGACTGTACTATGGCGTGGCATAATAAACTGGGCGAATACGGGGAAGAGAAGGTGAACCGGTATCTTTTGGATATGGGGTATACGGTTTTGGAGCGAAACTGGCGGGTGGGGCACCGGGAACTGGACTTCGTGTGTCTTGATGGGGAGGTATTGGTCGTAGTGGAGGTAAAAACCCGGGAGAGTGACAATGTGTCACTTTTTGATTTGTTGGACTATAAGAAAAAGAGGAATCTACAAGCTGCAGGTGCCGCTTATCTGACGAAAAAGAATATTCATCGGGAGATACGATTCGATTTGGTAGTGGTCACCGGGGCCGCTATGCATCTGGAATACATAAAAGAAGTTATTGATTTGTTTTAAAGAACCGGGTGGCTTTTGTCGTGTGTGTGGTGTGGTAGGAATATGAAAAGCCACCCGGCATAAGAAAAGTGTCAATAGGGATACTTGTGTATTATCAAAAATTGTGCTAGAAATTCGGATTTCCGGAAAAAATATCAAATTTTCTTTCGTGTGGAGGATTTTGTGTGAAATTTACTATCTTTGGAAAATAAAACATAAAAGAAAGAAGGATATGGCAACAGTAAAAGCAAAATATTTAGGAGATTTGCGTTTGGAGTGTACGCATTTGCAGAGTGGCACGAAGATTATCACGGATGCGCCGACAGATAATAACGGGAAAGGTGAGGCTTTCTCTCCAACCGATTTGTGTTCCACGTCATTGGCTGCTTGTGCCATGACAATCATGGGAATCTATGCTAAAAATAACGGTATTGATTTGACGGGAGCCGAGATCGAAATTACTAAGAAGATGGCGGCAGAGCCTCGTCGTATTGCCGAGATTGACGTGATCTTTAATATGCCGGCTAATGGTTATTCCGAGAAGGAGAAAAAGATACTTGAGCGTGTGGCGCATACTTGCCCCGTGCATTTGAGTTTACACCCGGATGTGAAACAAAATTTCGTGTTTAATTGGCAGTAATGGTAACCGGGGCTACCGGTTTGTTGGGTAGCCATTTGTTGTGTCATCTGGCACGATGCGGTGAGACGATCATTGCCCTAAAAAGAGCTAAGAGCCACGTCGAGGAGACGATGGCTCTCTTTTCGTCTTATTTCGATTCGCCGGAAAATGCCATGTCCCGGGTGACTTGGGTGGTCGGGGACGTGTTGAATGGAGAGTCTGTAGCCCCGTATGTGGGCAACGTGGACACCGTTTATCATTGTGCGGCCATGGTTTCTTTCAATGGCAGTGATCGGAAAGCTTTGCTGGAAACGAATATCAAGGGAACGGAGAATATTTGTAAGATTTGTTTGGAACGTGGGGTACGCCTGTGTTTCGTGAGTTCGATTGCCGCATTGGGGGACGCTCCCGACGAGAGTGTCGAGATTGACGAGAACACGCCGGAGATTCCGGGATCAGTTCATTCGCTTTATTCGGGCAGTAAGGGAGAGGCGGAAAAGATTGTCTGGAAGTATATCCGTCAAGGACTGGAAGCCGTGATCGTGAACCCGGCTATTATCTTGGGAGCGGGATTACGGGGGCGAAGTAGTGTTAAGTTGTTTGAGCAGGCGAGTAAGGGAATGCCTTTCTACACGGAAGGCGTGAATGGATACGTGGATGTGCGGGATGTCTGCGAGTTGATGATTCGTTTGGTTGGAGATCGTGCCGTTCGGGGAGAGCGTTTCGTGTTATGCGGGGGAAATTATTCCTATCGGGAGTTGTTTACCGTGATAGCCCGTGTCGTGGGAAAGCGTCCGCCTTGCATCCGGATGACCTCGTGGATGACCGATTTGGCTTGGCGTTTACTGGCTTTCGTGACTTTATTCACGGGAAAGAAACCGGCTTTCACGAAGGAAACAGCTCGTTCGTCTCAACATAAATCCCGTTATTCCAGCGCAAAGGTGTTGTCTCTTTTTCCCGATTTCCATTTTCACACGCTTGAAGAGACGGCCCGTTTTTTCAAAGATTTGTAATTCTTTTTTCCCAGATCGGGATTCTTTAGGGCTGGGATGGTCTTTCCCCGTCCCTGAACTATCTTCCCGAGTATTTCCATTTAAATTTCTTTATCAGTTCATTTAGACCACGGAGCATTCATCCTGCATTCATCTTGCATTCATCTTCGATAAAATGAATCTTTTTATCCTTTTTATTTGGATTTCGGTAGGTCCGTGTTGTATATTCGTAGTATGGGAGGATATTGAGCTATGTAGCTTAAGGATTGGGGAATGTATAATTAATAATAGCGAGGTTATGGAGTTAGTTGACGGTTCATTATTGAAAGGCTTTTCGGGAGAGATCGACGGGTTGATTGTTTACACGGTTGGGAAAAAGACGTATGCCCGGAAGAAACCGGAGAAAGTGCGTGATCCCCAGACCGGGAAGCAATTACGGCAGCGAGCTAAGTTTCCCGCCGTGCAGGCATTTTATCAATCCGTTAAGAGCGGAATATTGAAAAAGGTGTATGATTTGGCGGCGAAAGAGGAGGGAAGCCGTTCCGGTTATCATTTGTTTATGCACTTCAATATC
The DNA here is from genome assembly GCA_020743075.1 of Butyricimonas virosa. GTDB lineage: Bacteria > Bacteroidota > Bacteroidia > Bacteroidales > Marinifilaceae > Butyricimonas > Butyricimonas virosa_A. The sequence continues at coordinate 3,688 of DYVS01000294.1, forward strand.
ATGGCCTTCGGGGGAAATGGTTTTATTGATTATTCGCTGTTACGGTTGGCACACGGGATACAGCAATTACCTTATTCGTTGGAAATAAAGGCGGTGTCAGGGGATGGGGTGGAATTTTCATGGTTGGATAATTCCCTTACCATGATGGCTCAAGCGTCCGATCACTTGATGGTGGCGGCTGTTTTTGATGATGATCCTTTTCAGGTTGTGATGCTTGACGGGATCTCTGCATGTCGGAAGGATAGTTGGGCTTCCGTCAAGTTACCCGACGGGAGTTGGACGACGGCTCATTTGTATTGTTTTTTTGGAACCGGGGATCAGAAACGATTTTCGGCAAGCAAGTATTTCAAAGTAAACAAACAATAAAAGAAGTATGGCAATATTTAATTCCATTTTGTTCCACCGGGCAAGAAAGTCCGTGGGGAACGTGACCTTGTATGCGTTAAAGGAGCAGAACGTGGCCCGGGCGAAAGGGATTCATCGACGGGATCGAAAGTCTTTAGCACAATTAAAACAGCGTGCCCGGATGAAGGCTGTCCGGGAGGTGGGGAGCCATTTTTATCACGTGTTGCAGCAAGGCTTTTGTTGCTCCTCGCTGAAAGAAGGGTTGAATCGTTTCGTGAAGGCGAACGTGGGGAAGATGCGCGTGGACGACGAGTTGAATGTGAGTTATGATCTCTTGAATCTAGAGATCTCCGGTGGTACTTTGATGCCACCGGTTTTGTCCGCAGCATTGAAGGTGGGGGAAAACCGGGTCGTGTTTCGTTGGGAGCGACAACCGTTGATGCCTTATGCTTTTGGCAATGATCTGCTTTACGGGGTGGTTTCGCGAATAGAAGATCGGGATGGGGAGGTCGTTCTATTGGGCGCTCGGGGAGTATCCGGGGAATCGAGTTGGGAACTGCCTGAAGGTTGGGATGTTCACGACGTCGTGGTTCATGGTTTTGCCATGAATGCTAGAGGGGATCGGGCCTCTGTCAGCGTGGGTTTGGTGGTGGGGAACGAGGTGTAGTTGTTGCTTGTGTTTATTTTGATTAAATAATTTTCTTGTTTGTTATATATTTCTCGTTAGAAAAACGTATTTTTGATGCGAGAGGTAGGGCGAGTCGCGATGGTTTAACGACTAAAATAAAGTGTTAGTGGATATACTGAACGTGAAACAACCGGAAATATTTGAAAGTGTATTTCATAAATATTATGCTTCGTTATGTTATTTCGCCAATAAGTTCGTGCGAGATGATGAAGCGGCGAGGGATATTGTACAAGAGGTGTTTCTTCGTTTTTGGGAATCCAAGGGAAAATTCGAGAATCAATCGGCGTTAAAATCATTCTTGTATAGTTGTGTTCAGAATGCAGCGTTGAATTATCTGGAAAAATTGCAGGTCCGGGCAAAAGCGAATCGTCGATTGGGGTTGAAAACTCCTGACGAGGAAGATGTTTTCAATTTTCAGGTAGAAACAGACGTCTTTGAAGAAATCTTTGCTGCTATTGATGAATTGCCCGCGGAATGTCAGCGTATTTTCAAGATGAGTTATATCGAGATGTTGGATATCAAGACGATTTGTGAGCGATTGGACGTGGCAGAGTCAACCGTAAAAACGCAGCGTCAACGAGCTAAAAAATATTTGCGGGAGCGGTTGCAACATCTTTACCCGGTGGTGACGTTGATGTTTTTCTGATTAATAGGGTTGTTGTCTAAGCCAGATGGCGAAGAATTGGTCGTAGATGATATAGCCGTTGTTTGCTTTGTATACCATCTCTTTTTTCACGAGAGAGCGCAGGTAATCGAGAATTTTCCTCTGTGTTGTTTCTTCTTTGGCCGGGCTGGTATCTATATTTATCTCGGGTAGTCTGATCAATTCGTCAAATGAGGCTGATCATGATCGTGTGATATGAATTGCGTGATTTGCGTTGCGTAAATTACGCAATTTAAAATGAGATATGTAAATTTTGGGAGATAAATTGATTTTCTTGTCATTCTTTTCAGTATTTAGCTGTTTATGTTATGAGTTGGGGAAATATATGTGAAGGTGAGCTGCAGTATAGGTTGTTTTAATAGTACAAAATGTAATAATGGTTTTTATGAATCTACATCATGTCCTCTTTGAAGCTTTGTATGAGATCAAGCTAACACGGCGAAACCTATTGTTTAATATGTTTGTTTTTTTTGCATTATTGACTACGATATCCTTTACCTTCATTTCATTTTCAGAGAGTGATAAGATTGAATTCGGGAAATTTTATTTACCTTGGTTTGCTCAAGCATTGCCTTCTTCAATCCCGTTCATGACGGCTTATTATTACAATTTCGTTCAAGTGTTGATGGTGTTTTTTATGGTATCTAATGATTTAAGGCGTTTGAGATTAACCACGATATCAGCTTTAGAGGCTCGCCCGCAGAATAATAGTGATACCATTATTGGGAAATTTCTAGGACGGATTGCTATTTTTAGTCTCGTGAACGTGTTGATTTATTCCGTGATGATATGTTATAATCTGATCTATTACCCTAGCGTATTGAATATATCGTATTATTTTTTTTACGGGATAACATTGAATTTTCCTGTGCTAATTTATTTCCTGAGTTTGTCGATACTTGTTTCTCGTTTTGTTAATAATCAGGGTATGAGTATCTTATTTCTGCTATTTTTTTTTGTGGGAACGACTATATGCGGGGCAGGAGTGATGAATAATTTGTTTGATCCGTTTGCTCGTTATATTCCTAATTTATTTTCTGATTTTGTGGGACATGTACAGTTAAAGTGTTTTCTTTTACATCAAACGATCTATTTGTTAATGGGTATTTGTTTTCTGGTGTTGTCTATTCTTGTTTACAGACGTTTGCCTAACAATATCCATCAAGTCCGCAATGTACTTGGGTTTGCGATGTTTCCATTAATTTTGTCTATTGTTTTGATAGCTTACTATATAGGAGATTTTGTGCATGTCGAGAGGAATAAAAATGAGTATCGTCAATTCTATCTTGAATATGAACATGTTTTAAAGAATCGGGTATTGTCTAATGAAATTCGATTACGTGATCTAGGTAAAGAAGGTGTTTCTGTCGAGAGTAAAATGAAAATCGTAAATAGAAACGAGGAGCAAATTCCGGTGTTATTATATTTAAACCCGGGTTTGATAGTAAATGGAATTAAAAACGGTAGTGTTAATTTGTCGTTTGAAAGAAAGGGACCTGTGATCTTGGTTAATAAGCAACTTGCAGCAGGAGATACCTGTGATCTTGTTGTGAGTTATGAAGGAATTGTAGATAATGACGTGTGTCACCTTGATCGATCTGTTGTTTCGGGATATCAACGTCTGAATGAAAACAGGTACGGGATATATAGTTTCGGGACTCGACCTGCGTATTGTGTAAATAATTATAAATTGTTTACTCCGGAAGTTTTGTGGTATCCGACTTGTGTTCCCCCGACTTGCTTTTCTTTTTTTCGAAATATGGATTTTACGTATTTCTCGCTTGTTGTTATTCATGATGAGCAAAATACAGCTATTTCTCAAGGGGAAATAATAAATGAACAGATTGGAATAACTATTTTTAAACATGAACACGCTATAAGTGGCATCAGTTTGTGCGTGGGAAAATATGATAAAAGGGTGGTGATGATGGATTCTATCCCGGTTGAAATTTATTATGAACCTAGTCATGGATATTTATTAGATTCGTTTCGTATAGATGTTGATGTGTTGGAAGAACATTTATTGAATTTTAAAAGTGAACTGGAAAAGAGAAGTATGACTTCTTATATAGATGCAGAAACGAAGAGGCTTAAATATAATTATTCGACAGCACTTAAAAGTGACCTTGAATATCCCTATTCTTGGTTACGCTTTATTGAGACTCCACTTGATTTTTACCCTTTCCCCAAGCCGGATGCGATGGATGGTGAAAGAGTGCAGAATGGTTTGATTTTTTTGACTGAAAAACTTTGTAATCAACATTTTATAGATGGAGAATATAATCCGGAATTAAGAATATATGGAAGCAAATGGCATTTTAAGATGTTGTTGGATAGTAATTTGACTCATGGCGGCTGTAATATTAAGTCGATGTTACAAGGTGAGTTTAATCATGTATCGTCTGTTGATTATCCAATGATTAACGAAATATTGATAAATATGTTGTCCAGGTATTCATTTGGCTTGATGCAATCTTTTAAGCCTATGGATGAATATCGTGCTATGAATTACTTATCACGACATAGTTTAAGAGAGGCTATTCGTGATCTGAATTTGTCTTCTAAAGAATTGTATTTTATCATTAAAAAGAAGGGCTGGGAGTTATATTCTTTGATATGTACACGAGTATCCAAGGACAAGTTTGATGATTTTATATATGATTTCTTTTCTAAATATCGTTTTATGAATGTTGAATTAAAGATGTTTAGTAAGAATTTGATGGAACAATGTGGGGTAGATATTGATCATATTTTGCCTGATTTATATAATAGCAATAGATTACCTGTTTTCAAAGTGGATGCCGAGTGTTATCGGGTTGG
>DYVS01000295.1:0-11371 GCA_020743075.1 Butyricimonas virosa
GTAAACTTTTTTCAGGACAATACAGATGGTTAGACTATCCTTGCTTTACCTTTAAAATATAATCTAAACATACCATGAACACATCATTAACAATAGCCAGTGTTAATGATGTGTTCATGGTATGTTGTTGATATGTACTTGAGGTAGCGAATCCATAGAGAAGAGCTTGTTGAGAGAATAATCAGAATAGTCCTAGTGAGTGTAATAGTATCACGAGGATAAACAGGGGTGCTATATATTTTAGGACGAATATCAACGGTTTCAGTAATCCTAGTTTCAATTCTCCATTATTGGTTAATTCCGCTTCCAGCAAACGGCGGTCAAATCTCCATCCCACGTAAATGGAAATCAAGATTCCACCCACGGGCAGCAGTATGTTGGAACTAATGTAATCAAATATCCCGAAGATCGACAAGGTGCCGATATGGACTTCTTTTAACGGCCCAAAAGAAAGTGTGCATAAAATCCCGAAGATCGTGACAATTACCGTGGATATGATAGTCGCTTTGCGGCGGCTGATATGTTTTTCTTCCACGAAAAAGGCAACGATTACTTCCAGAAGGGAAATAGAGGACGTGAGAGCGGCCATGGTTAGCAGGAGAAAGAAAAGAATCGCCCATAGTTGCCCGAAAGCCATGCTTTGGAACACTTGTGGCAACGTGAGGAATACAAGGCCCGGTCCGGAATCCGGTGCAATGTTGAAGGCGAACACGGCGGGAAATATGGCAATTCCTGCCAACACGGCGATCAACGTGTCTGCGCAAATCACTTGCAAGGATATAGAAGTCAGGTTTTCATCTTTTTTGATGTAAGAGGCGTAAGTCAAGAGAACCCCCATACCAATTGACAAGGAGAAAAAGGCTTGTCCCAGAGCAGAAAGTACTCCCTGCGAAGTAAGTTCTGAGAACTTGGGTAAGAAAAGAAATTTTATCCCTTCCATGGCCCCGTCCAGCGTACATGCCCGGATTCCGAGTATTACGATAAGCACGAAAAGGAGGGGCATCATGAGTTTGGTGTATCGTTCGATACCTTTTTTTACTCCTGCTAGCACGATAAACCCGGTGAGTGCCATGAACACGATTTGCCAGAACACGGGTTTATAGGGATTCGTGATAAAGTCCGAAAACATGGAATTCAAGTTAACATTGGTATCGGCATGAAAAGAGAAGGTGAAAGATTTAAAGACATATTCCAATGTCCATCCGGCAACCGTCCCGTAAAAGGAGAGAATCATCGTGGCTGCAAGAAGAACCAGTACCCCGAAATAACGCCAGGCTGTTTTGGGTTCCAGTCGGTCGAAGGTTCCGAAAGCGTTTCTTCCGGAATAGCGTCCTAGAGCAAATTCCGAAAGCATTACCGGTAATCCTATGGCTACCGTGAAAAATATGTATACCAGAAGAAAGGCACCCCCGCCATTATTCCCCACCTCGTAGGGAAATTTCCAGATATTTCCCAAGCCGACCGCAGAACCAGCTAGGGCAGCTATTGCCCCGAATTTAGAGCCAAAACTATCTCTCGTGTTGTGCATAAGAATAAAAGTTACAAGTTAGCAGGTTACAGGTTAAAATTGTAAAGTGCAAGTGAATTACGGTTTATGGGGATTTAAGGTTACGTTGGCTTGTAACCTGTAACTTTTTCGTCAGGACTTTTTTTAAGTTCCGACGAAAAAACCGTATCTTTGCCCGAAAATAAATAAGCGATTCACATGCAAGAGAAAATTCTAATACTGGATTTCGGTTCACAGTACACGCAGTTGATAGCGAGACGCGTGCGGGAACTGAATGTCTATTGCGAGATTTACCCTTTCAATCACTACCCTGCACTTGATGCGTCCGTGAAAGGTGTGATCCTTTCGGGAAGTCCTTTTTCCGTGCGTGACGAGAAGGCCCCGCAACCGGATTTGTCTTCTATAAAAGGAAAATTACCGTTGCTGGGAGTATGTTACGGAGCTCAGTATCTGGCCCATTATTTCGGGGGTGAAGTCAAGGCCTCGAACAAAAGAGAGTACGGTCGGGCGAATTTATCATTTGTTGATAATTCCTGCCCGTTGTTTAAAAATATCAGCCAACATTCACAAGTGTGGATGTCTCACGGTGACACGATAGAGGTGTTACCCTCGCATTACACGGTGGTTGCCAGCACGTCTGACGTGGAGAATGCCGCTTACCGCATCGGGGGAGAAGAAACTTTCGGTATTCAATTCCACCCGGAGGTGTACCACAGCACGGAAGGAACCGCTTTGTTGAAGAATTTCGTGGTGGACATCTGTGGTTGTAAACAGGACTGGACACCGGATTCTTTTATCGAGACTACGGTAGCCGAATTGAAGGAGAAGATTGGCGAAGACCGTGTGATTCTTGGTTTATCGGGAGGAGTAGACTCTACGGTTGCTGCCATGTTATTACACCGGGCTATTGGTAAGAATTTGACTTGTATTTTCGTGGACAATGGTTTGTTGCGGAAAAACGAGTTCTCGGATGTACTTGAGAATTACAAGGAACTCGGCTTGAACGTGATCGGTGTGGATGCGGGAGACCTTTTCCTTTCCCGCTTGGCAGGTATTGAGGACCCGGAGAAGAAACGTAAGATTATCGGAGCAACATTCGTGGACGTGTTCGACGAAGAGTCGCATAAAGTGAAAGATGCAAAATGGTTGGGGCAAGGTACAATTTACCCGGACGTGATTGAATCATCGTCAGTGAACGGACCGTCACAGACTATCAAGTCGCATCATAACGTGGGTGGTTTACCCGATTATATGAAACTGAAGGTTGTGGAGCCTTTACGTCTATTATTCAAGGATGAAGTTCGCCGTGTGGGTAAGAGTCTCGGATTGGCGGACAAGTTTTTGAAACGTCATCCTTTCCCCGGACCGGGGTTAGCTATCCGGATCTTAGGGGAGATCACGAAAGAGAAAGTGAGATTATTGCAGGAGGCCGACTACATTTATATTTCCATGCTTCAGGAAGAAGGTCTGTACGATAAAGTATGGCAAGCCGGAACCATTTTACTCCCGATTAAGAGTGTCGGGGTGATGGGAGACGAGCGTACTTATGAGAGCGTGGTAGCCCTGCGTGCCGTGGAATCAACGGATGGGATGACAGCCGATTGGTGTCACTTGCCATACGAATTTCTGGCAAAAGTGTCTAACAGGATTATCAATAACGTCCGGGGGATTAACCGCGTTGTTTATGACATCAGCTCAAAACCGCCAGCCACGATTGAGTGGGAATAATATAAGCAAGCGCCTTTTAAGGCGCTTTTTTTGTAAGTATAATCAATTTTTCTCTTTTCTTTCTTCATAAATTTTTTATATTTGTGATAGTTTGAAGTATCTTATTTGACTATCAACAAATTATATTCAACTCGCATGAGAATGGGCAACGGATAAGAAAAAGGTAAATTGTTTAGAACCACCATATTCATCATGCTTTCAAATAACTCTTTACCTTTGTACAAAGGTAGCATTTTTTCTGTGAATACCGAAATTTCCTCAGTATAATCTCATGATGAATTATGAAATAATCCATAGTGTACAGAACAGCCATAGCGCAACCGACTCCACCTGACTAATAAAAAAAATCATCAGTCATGTTGATGAAAGCAAAGAACAAGCACACCGTCAAATCACTCAACGTATTGAATGTTTCCCTTATGACCATCGGCTAACGCAAGAAGATGTAGCTATGTGAAACTGATAGAAAGGATATGAACCGAAACCTCTCCGCAGATTACCATGAATATGCCAATGCTGAGAATGAAATCGAGGCAGAACAGTTCATCAACCCGCATAGGGTGTGCAAGAACATAGTGGAGATTCTTCCCCAAGCATTCAGAAAAATGCTCCTTGATATGAATGCGGGTAGGACAACTTATTCAACAGTTTTCCCAACCAGCCGCAACACTAATGATTCCGATATAGACCGCAAGACACCACTACTCGGAAGTCCATATTGAAAAATGCAACATACTATTTTATATTCCATATCTAATCTTCATAAAAGCCTCGTTATCTTTCTCCATGTTCAGCAACTTCCTTTCGTTATCAATACAACTCTGTGCCCATTCACGCACCTCTTGCTGCGAATGACTCAACAGTTGTTCAAAACACTGGATGTTCCTCTCGTAATATGGCGATATATCACCCGTCCACGAGAAAGAACCTAAATTAGACGAGATACCATCTCTCACAGCCTTTTGTTCTCCGAAATTATCCAGCAGCCAGAGAATCCATTTACTGAACTGTTCTGTTTCATTGCCGCCATCGTCCGTTTCAAAACATGGTACCATCGAGGCAATTCTTACAGGCGCTGATTCCGGATTCTCTATGCAAAGCTGCTTGATTAACTTTTCGTTGTCAAACAACGGGCCTTTACCAAAACCAAACCCGGAACCAAGTTCGTCTTTCACCTGAAAATAGAACAAGAAAGTATCAGTACCTAAAAAAGCCTTAATGAATTCCGGCCATACATCATCGAAATAATGTTGTAACAATTCTGTAAACACTCCTTTGGTATTTAAATGTACCATCCGGGTATTATACACGTCAATAAACTTCCTGTTCACTTGCTTGGCAAAGTCAGGGTCAGGCCATAATTGCAAAGTCTCGATAAGAAGACGACTATAGTCATAAAGCATATGTTCCGTATCGTCGCTTATCTGAAACCTAAGCATCGCATCTTTCACAATAGCGACAGCTTCGGGCTGATCGTCTTTTCGCATCATGAAACGCTCAATCCCTACATAGCCAATCAAATCATTGGGACGATTTGGGAAACAATCTCTCAATGCCTTTAGCATTAACAGATAGCGTTCGGGACCATCCGACCGGAAATGCCGGAGGAAAACAGGTAGAAAGTCTATCGTCAGAACATCTCTCTTCTGCTCTGAGAACAGTTGGTGAAAATGACTTAACTCGTAATCTTCGGTGCCAGCCATCAATGATACATATAAGTCTTCGTGTCCGCCATCTCTCAATCTCTCCAAGAATGGCAACAGCGGCTTCCTATCCTTGGAACATGAAGACAGATTACCCAAGAACGGATAATAGAGTTTTTGGGGCATTGCCGCTAATACATTCAAGACAGTATCAAACAGCATCCCCAATTGTTCGTCTGAGGCTGTTGTTGCTAATTGTTTTACAAACTCAATAGGAATATACTCGTTATCTTCAAGCAGCGCTTTCACTTCTTCCGCATTAGCATATATCTCCTTATCTATGAACTCAGCCGCCAGCGGAGCATACAGTTTCTCGGATAATTCGATTTGTTCTTTGTCCCCCAGCCGGTATTGTCCATGCTGTATGTATCTAGCTTCGTTCAGTTGCGTCTTAAAGGATTGGCTCCTCATTTTCTCCATCAGCTCTGCAATCCCCAAGGCTTTCCCATCGACGCCAAAGGTATGTACCATCTGGTATAAGGTCTCATAACCAGTATCCCAGTCATAGTTCTTTCGTTCTGCTATCTTCTCCAAGATTGGAACAAAGACTTCCTTTCGCCCTGCACGTGCCCAGTTGTAGACATTTCTTTCTACCATTGCGACCAAGAGATCAACAATCTCAGGATTCTTGTCCACCCATTCCAACAGCAAGTCCCGGCATCCGTACCAGTATTCGAAGATTTCATCCCAAGTATTCGGTGTATAGTCCTTCCTGTTCTCAAATCCAAACTTCTCGGCTCCACCTACCCGGACAAATCCCCCGTTTCGTAATGCAGCTTCAAAACAACGTATGGTCAACGACGTATACGCTTCACCCTCGTCGATGAGTCCTTTCAGGGTCGCCAGGCGCTCCTCCAGATTCACTTCTGTTCCGGCAAGACAGATATGGAATAGTTGAACCAATTGTGCCGTAGCATTATTACCAATCTCTTCATTCTCGGCCACGGCCAATCGTGCCATCATGAACACGCCATCATGGTAACTTTCGCGGGCAAAGCAAAGACGTTCTAAAGCCCAGACCATATTTCGCCTTACATCACCATCAACCCGTTCTCCCAGCCAAGTGATATCCTTGTACCCGAGCACCCTTCGTAGATGTGTAGCTATAGCGGCTGGGTTCACGGTACTCATGGCGAGGAAAAGTTCAGAACCCAAGCCAGAACATAAGTTCTCCTCGTCGAAAAAAGGGTTGTTGATGTCTGCATTGACCAGTTGCCCCACCATCTTAAAGGCTTCCTTGTTGCCGGACATCTGCTGTATGTGCTTACAGAAACCTTCGCTAATGGCAGTCTGCATGCTTTGTGGCTGCTTCTTGATGTCCTCAATAAGTTCGTTAAAATGTATCTGCGAGTTACACACATACTTAAACCACTCGGCAGTCAGCCAGACAGCTAGCGGGAATGGTCTTACATAAAGCCACTTGCCTTGTACGTCGATTAGTGTCGGATGGTATTTCGTCACGATTCTTACTGCGATACTTCTCCGTTCTTCATATTCCATTCCATTAAGTGGCGTTACGTGATTGTTCCTTAGCAAATATGCAAAGCCTTCATGTGTTGCATCTTCATAAGGGAAAGGCAAGCAAAGTGATAATGTTTGCCAAATCTTTTTCTCCTCTTCTTCTTTATTGGGTGTCAGGTTTAGCAACTTCGGCATCAGATGCGTCACGGCCTCTGGGCCAGCGATATTGTTTTTCTTGTATGCTTCAACAAGCTCTATCGCCATTTGTGGATAGCCCCCTGCTAACTGTTTGATTTCCGAAATATCATTTTTATTCCGTTCATCCTCATGTAGTGCCTCACTAATATAGCGACCTATGCTCTCCTCCATGTCTTGAGGTCTTAGCTTAATCACGGGGAAAGTGTTTATACGTTCAAGCTCTTCATTGAAATAGTCATGATGAGCAAAAATCAATCGAAATTGGTTGTTGTATTGATCTCTGATACTGATAACTTCCGTCACAAGTTTCATCGGACAGTCATCCACGATGATAATTCCATCACTTTCGTGGTTATCATTCAATATTTGCTTCAGCTCGCCCATCAGGTTCTCTCGGTTACCGTTAAATTTCGCATAGTATCGGTTCGGCTCGCACTCCGTCCCCTTGAAAGCCTCATAAATCAGTTTCGACTTACCCATTCCCGATAATGCTGTCAACAGCAGCGTTGGAATATCATCATCCCACAGTTGGTTAATAATTTCTTTAGTTCTATCGTTTTCTATAAAGAAGCCCGTCTGATTCTGTTCATAACCGGATCTGTCTAATGGATTTAACAATTGACGGCTATCAATGTCGCGGGCTACACCAGTGTCGGCGATAAACGTATAGTTACGATTATCAACAATGGAGTCCAACCGTCTGCTTGGAATAAAATTAGATGAAGGCAAACACTCAAACTCGTTGTTGTTCCCATTATGTTTACCTACTGCCGACATATAGGCAGCCATGTAAAGTACGTTATTCGTGTCTTGATAGAAGATACCACCTCCTGATGTCCCCTCAAAGTTGTTTACCACGCCTAAACTTTGAACCAGAAGTTGAATATCAGTACTTGCCCAATTCTTATTTCCTCGGTTTTCAACATTGTATTGTTTCAGCGAAGTTTCACTTTTGTGAAAACCACAAAGTACTGCTTGGCCGGGGATGTCTGTTGTCAATAGCCGCACTCGGTCGAGTCCTGACGTGGGCATGCCGTTGGGTTTTATCACACGCAACACAGCGGCATCATCTTCTTCTGACTTATTGTAATAAATCACTTCATCTACAGCCAAATGGAATGTCTGGCTGTTCCTCATAAGCGAGACACCTATCTGCTCTTTGTCAAAAGGCCCATCCTTGGTGTCTTTTTCTATTACATGTGCAGCAGTAAGGACATAAAGGTTTTCTCCGGCAGAAACGATAGTGCCCGACCCTTCGCTGTTGTTGGAACACACAATTTTAACTGTCACCTTTCTTAGATCTTTTATATTTGCTCGTGTCAGATTCATAGTTCTGTGGTATTATCGTGCACTTCAAAATTCCATTTTTCGTCTTCGCCTTCCTTTAAGAAAGGTGCACCATTTGTTTTAATCAGGTCCATATTATGATTGAAATACAAATGTACCTTTCTGTTCATGTTCCTTTTTGGGTGGCATAAGATATGGGCTATTGCTGTCCTGTCGGGGTGATTGGAATGGCCTTTGCCACCGTCAGTTGATATAATAAACTTGTCACATTGGATAATGTCCAGCAAGCTACTGTTCGTATTGTTCTTGCTTCCATGATGTGACACCTTCACGTAGTCCACCACAAGTGGCTTTTCTTCGGAGCAGCCTTTCACATCTCTCAGGTATCTTTCCACGTTCTGAGGATAGCTATCTCCCAACATCAACACACTTAGATTGTCGCACGTCAGGATAAAAGCAATGCTTGACGCATTGGCCAGTTCACTATCTTTCTTCAGATTGGGCATTGGGGGGATATATTGGGCGAGTTCGTCTAACGATTTTTCTAGGTCTTCCGTATTCCTTGGGGCAGCATTCAACTGCTGTTTCCCCTCTTCTTCCTGCTTCTTTATAGCCATTCCCTTGATGGCTGCTGTCGGTGCCACCACTTCTATGCTGGCAAAAGGCAAGTCAGACTTATATCCCTCCGACAAATCATCACGCCAGCTCATCCCATATTTCCCTTTTAGTGCGTTCAACCTTACCGATAGCAACACACCTTGTGCGGCAGTTGTACACTTATTCGCTGCCATTTCCACGTAGCCTGCGCAGTTTGCCCACACTTCTTTAGCTGGTATCGTGTTATTGTCCAAGCACGTGTCTACCAGTTGCAGGATACCACCAATGTGGTCTTCATCATAATGAGTCAGCACCGTAAGGTCAGGAGTACCCAACTCATTCAGCTTACGCTTAAGCTCAAACCCACAACACCTTGGACCGCCATCAACAACGACCAACCCATGAACATCTCCGCGGTTACACTCAATAATGAATGCATCACCATGCTTTACAGGAAGAAAATAGATCTTATTCATTTGTGCCTTTGTATTTGTTCCAAATCTTTCATTTAAAAATTTTTATTAAATGCAAATTTATACATAACAATTGCAAGGTAAACATTTCTATTCAAAAAGTTTACTTGTATTTTTGATTTTTATAATTATTAATTTCAATCGGCAGTTATAAAGGCCATAATCTCATAGAGTAAACATATTAGGAAGAAAAAACATCCCGCAGCCGAGTCTCCCCTAACTCACAGGCAAAGGTAACTCGTGTCCTATTCGTACAAGCAAGGTCAAGCCCTTCGGGTGTCGTGGAAAAATCATCCTCGCCCGGAGGGCTTGCGGTATTTTTCCCGCCAACCTTGCATGTACGGGACACGACCTTTTATGGCCTGTAGTTACGGGAACTCCGGCCCCGAAAAGCCGGATCACTAAAAATAAATTGTTATGTCACAGTAGGCAACAAAAGAAAAGTACAGTATCGAAACACTCAGAGAACGGAATGTTTCATACAAACACATGTTTAACGATAGTATAAAGAATTTATAACGAATAGATGTAAGAGAATGTAGTGATTAATAGATGATTAAAATTTTGTGTGAATTTTTTTTTGAAAAAAGTGGCATTTTCTTATTACACCAAAGGGGGTGGTTTCCGTTTTGGTATTAAAAGCACAAAATGACATTGAAAACAAGAGAATATATCGTAACGTTAATTGTCCGCCACGTGCAAGGGATGTTGGATGATACCGGAAAAAAGGAGTTACTTGAATGGCGGACGAGTTCACCCGAGAATGAGGTTCTTTTTCAAAGAATGATTTCCCGAGTGCATTTCGAGGAAAGTTTAAAGGCTTGCGAGATGACGGATAAGGAGATGGAATCCGAATGGAAACTGATCTATGGAAAAACAATTGGACGTCGGCACGTGGGTATGAAACGGATGTTTCAGTACGCAGCGATGTTGATTGCAGTAGTATTGATTGGTGGAATCTGGCTACTGGAAAGTCGGGATGTCCAGTTACCTAGTGATTCCTTGGTGGCCAAGGCCCACCTGATAAAGAAAATAAAGCCCCAAGCGATTTTGGTTATGGGTGACGGGACTACCCTGAATTTAAAAGATACAAACTCTCTAGCATCGTTGGTTTCCACGAAAGTGGCACTTTCCGCAAACCAGGAAATCTTGACTTACAGGGAGGGATGTGTTGATACGGTTATCGAGTATCACACGATGAAAATACCACGGGGAGGAGAATACGTGTTGGTATTGTCCGACGGAACGACGGTTTATCTGAATGCGGAATCGGAGTTGATGTATCCGGTCAAATTCAGAGGGAATGACAGACGGGTTTTTTTGAAAGGAGAGGCTTATTTTGACGTGAAAAGAGACACGAGTAAACCTTTTATTGTGGAGGCTAATTCATTAGAAGTACAGGTTCTAGGAACGGAATTCGGGGTACGTGCTTATCAGGACGAGGCATGTATCCGCACCACACTCAAAAAGGGAAAAGTGAGCGTGGAAAACGAAGGGTGCGGGGTTGTTCTTATCCCGGGTATGCAGGCCTCTTTTGACAAGGAAACGTTAAAGATGGACGTGCGGGAGGTAAACGTGGATTTGTTCTTGGCTTGGAAGGATGGGCGGTTAGTGTTTGATAACTGTTCACTGGAAAATATTTTGAAGGATTTGGGAAAATGGTATGATTTTGATGTCCGTTATGAACGGGAAGATGCTCGGTTAATACCGTTTTCCCTGAATATAAAGAAACACGATGCTTTTGCCGAGGTCCTTCACCTGCTTGAAGACACGGGATGCGTGGAATTTGATATAGAGGATAATATAGTTATTGTAAAATAAAAAGTAGCGCGGGAACGCTACTTTATATCTCCCTCTGGGTAAACAGGGGGCGAATAGTTATAAATTTGATTTACAAAGTTATGAAGAAAAATTGTAATCTTGTAAGGAAGAGGTGTTTTTTATTTTTCCTTTTCCTGGTTTTTACTACACCTTTTTGTCAGCGAGTCTACTCGCAGGAGATGAAGTTATCGTTCAGTTTGAAGAACGCAACCTTGAAAGATGTTATTAACGAGATCAAGCGAGTGTCTGCTTATGATTTCGTGTATAGCGATCCTCAACTGAAGTCTTTCCGGCAACGGGATGTCGCTTTTAAAGATGTGACAATTCGGCAGGTGCTGGACGATTGCCTGAAAGACACGGAACTAGAGTACACCATTAACGGGAACACGATCGTGCTTAAACTGAAAAGTACAAAAATTGATGACGAGAGTTTGAAGTATGTTTCCGGTGTGGTCTCGGATGCCTCGGGGAATCCTTTACCGGGAGCCACCTTGCTCATCAAGGGAACGACCACGGGAATGGCAACGAATGCCAATGGAGAATACAAAATCGGTGTTCCTAAAGACGGGGAGTGTATGTTGATTTTTTCATTTATG
>DYVS01000296.1:0-21382 GCA_020743075.1 Butyricimonas virosa
ATAAATTTGCTCAATCTATAAAGCGGAAGGTTTTCCACGAAATGGATAAATTAAAATTAAGCGAAAAATTCCATTTACGCTATTTCACCCTGCATATTGAAGAATTATCGCACGCTGCCGAAAAGATTGCCGACCTGTTATCCGTAATGGCTATAAAACGAAATTTCTGATGTTGATATTCGAGATCATATTAGTTGTATTGCTCCTGGGCGTGTGGATGTTGTTAAACGATATCTCGTTCACCTTTGCCAGTGTTATACAAACAGGCGCTATCCGGATGCGGGTAATGACCTTGATCCTCCTAGTATCGCTTTCCATCGGTTTTATCTCATTCAGAAGTAGTGTTTGGGATTTATACGAAAACACGTGGAATATCTCCTCCCCGATCGTGGCCATTGTCATTGCCTTCTCGACTTCAATAACCATGCTATTATTAAAAAAGGTCGGGCCGACAAATTCCGTATACTATGCTATTTTCGGTGCTATACTGGGATGGCAAGTTTTTAACCAGGTAAAACTTGCCGACACGTTATTAATTCCTTCTTTGACGGCATGGGTGTTAACACCCGTGTTGAGCGGCGGATTGGCATTTCTGCTATATTCTCTTTTACAAAGAATTATTCGTAAAAGTAACATTCACCTGCTACATCTGAACTCATTTTTCCGGGTTGGAATTATAACCATGGTAATCCTGATCGCCATGGCTATCGGAACAAATAACGGCTCCCTATTCATGTCCGTGGTTCATTCTGAAAATTTAGACTTCGGCTTGGATTTTGGTTTCTTCTTCCTGGATGACCAACCTCTATTATGGATGATTGCTCTTATCATTCTGACATCGTGTATGGCAGTCCCCATGAAACGGAACCTGATTCAATTCGGGAATAAAATCATGGATATGAATATTATCGCCGTATTCACCGCATTAACAGCAGGAATGCTCGTGTTGTTCTTTTTCGGTTTCCCGTGGGCTTGCGGTACCGTCGGTTTATCCGTTATGGCGGTTTCACCCGTACACGCGATTATCGGAGCTATTGCGGGAATCGGGTTCGCCCGGAAGAGAAAAGAGATAGAAGTTTCCACGCTCGCAAGAACCGGTATTTCATTGTTTATTACCCCGGCATTATCATTCGGATTCGCTCACACGTTACTCCGGTTGATTGATCTACCCGGATTAATGCAACGTGACGGTACAGAGAATCTATCCACTCCCGAACAAGTTGTCAACGTAACAATACCGCTAATATTGATTCTGTTTATCCTGTTCATCATTTTCATCGGATTCTCGTTCCGACACCAGCAGATCAAGCGGATTCAAGCTCAAAACGCCCTGAAAGAAGAACAGCACCAACGATTCGAGGCCCAACAAGAGATGATGTCCATGGAATTGAAAACTATTCAACTGGAAAATGAACGCCTGAACACGAAATTAGAGATCAAACGGAAAGAATTGATCGATCTGGCCTTGGATATCAGCGAACAACGTAAGTTTTTCGATAGCATATTCCAAGAGATCAAACGAGTTCAATCCATTGATGATTTGAACGAGGTGAAAATCGGGTTGGAAAACATAGCCCAAACTATCAGTAGCCGGATGACTTTCTCGAACGAAATGAGTGGTTTCTACACGCAAGTGGAAGAATTACACAAGAATTTTATAACCAAATTACTGGAACGCTTCCCGGACATCACGGAGCAGGAAAAACGATTGGCAACGTTGCTGCGGCTGGGATTTTCAACCAAAGATATCGCCGGATTAATGAGTATATCGCCCAAGAGCGTGGAGATCGGGCGCTACCGATTGCGCAAAAAACTGGAGTTAACAAGAGAGGATAATTTAATGCAATATATAAAGTCACTTTGAATCTATTTTAAATTAAAACATTTCAATTATGAAAAAACTTATCCTATCAGCGATTATCTGTTTACTGACCCTAGGCTCTTTTGCTCAAGAGCAAAAAGAGGACGGGGAACGCTATAATCAATATGGCGTGAAAGTGAACAGGCAGAAACTTCAAGCAGAAGAGCGCAATGGTATCCTCGTATTTGAATCCTTAAATCAAAGTTACAAATTCTGGTTTGATATCCGGGTACAATTAGATGGTGCAGTTTTCTGGGGATTGGACAAGGACTTCGATCCGATTGGAAACAATGTATCCGTTCGAAGAGCCCGTTTTGCCATAAAAGCCCAGATCAATAAAAACTGGTATGGTGAAATCGACACGGACTTCTCAAACGGAGAATTTGAATTGAAAGACGCTATCATCGAGTTTACCGGATTAGACAATTTTTCTTTTAAAGCCGGTAATTTCAAGGAAGATTTTTCCATGGAACAAACCACGTCTTCACGTTACCTTTCCTTCATGGAACGCCCGATGGTTGTTCAGACCTTCGCTCCTTCCCGCCACGTGGGAATCCAGGCCGAATACGCCAAACACTGGTGGAGAGCTTCATTCGGGGTGTTCTTTCAAACCATTGACAATCTTGAAACCAGCACGTATATAGCTGATAACAACAAAGATTACGGACGTAACCAAGGAATGTCATACACGGGAAAAGTAAACTTTATGCCTTTTACTGGTGACCGCACGATGGGACTGCATTTCGGTGTTGCTGGATCATACCGTACCCCGAAAACTGATGTTGACCCGGGAGATTTTGGGGGAAGTCGCTTTAGTTGCAGAAACAGCACCTCTATTAATCGTAAAAAATATCTGGATACCGACGTTATCAAAGACGTGAAGAACGATTTCCTTTACGGCTTCGAACTGGCAGGATACAAAAGCGGATTCCGCTTCCAGAGTGAATATATCGGCAACAACACTAAAGTAAAGAAAACAAATGCGGAATATTCCGGAACACATCATTTCGGCGGCTGGTACGTGATGGCCGGATACCTCCTGTTCGGTGGCCAACAACGTTACAATAATGCAGAAGGAGAATTTACCCAACCTAACAGGGGAAAGAAGTGGGGAGACCTAGAAGTCGTGGCCCGTTATGACTACTTGGATTTGAATAGCCGAAATATCCGGGGTGGTTCTGGAGAAAACTACACTATCGGGTTGAACTACTACGTGAACAATTCCGTGAAATTCGTGTTGAACTATCAATATAGCAGCAATGACCGCTACGCAAACGGCAAAGGCAAATTAATCGTGGGACATGATGTTGATGGCAAACCGACAGCCGACTACACGAAAATTGTTGAAAAGAAAGGCAAAGCCGGCGTGAACTATAGCATGCTGGGCCTTCGCATGGAAATAGATTTCTAAACCTCAGATCGAATTAAAATATTAAGAATAAAATGATGAAAAAGCTAACATTATTTGCCGCTATATTAACGCTCGGTTTTACCGCTTGCGTTGAAGATAAACCATACGAGGGACCGGCTTCAATCAGTAATATCACCTACTCTCCGACCACGGTTACCCCGGATGACGATGTCACCGTTACCGCCACGATTACAGACTTACAAAGCGTGACTTCCGCAAAATTACAATACAAAGTCGGAAACGGAAATTACACAGCCGTGAACATGACGGCTGATAAAAGTACCTACACGGGAATCATCCCCAAACAAGCCGATAAAGCAGAAGTTACTTTTTACGTGGAAGCTGTCAACGAAGCTGGAATCACGGGAAAATCGCAAGAGAAGAAATATACCGTAGGAGCAGAACCCATTGATTACACGCAACTGGTATTAAATGAATTAAATAGTTCTGGAAGTGATGCTGAGAAATATATCGAACTTTACAACAACTCGAATGTAAAGATCGATCTTGAAGGCGTAACTATTAACAAGGACGAGGAATTAACTTGGACTGGCAAGAGTGGACAAACGATAGCTCCTCAAGGCTATTTTGTGATTCTAGGAGCTAAAGGCACGACTCCCAACGGATTCAATAGTGGATTCTCCGGCAAAAAAAGCGTTTTGATTGAACTATTTGCCCCTGATGGATCATTATTAGATAAATTCCAACGAGGAGAGAAAGGTTCAGCGTGGGGAGATCAAACTTTAACCGATGTTACAAAAACAGCCACACCCTCGTTCAGCCGTTGTCCGAACGGAAACGGGGAATGGAAGTTGGCAGAAAGTACACAAGGAACTAAAAATCCAGACACAGGAGTCAATATACCTGATTAAAAAGATTAGATAAAATTCAAACACAAACCAATTATGAGTAAAGAAGAATTAAAAATCGGGGAAATATCCAAACCTCGTTTCGAGTTCCGTTCATTCGGACGTTGTTTCTGCCCGCAAGAACAAAGAATGGCACGTTTAAGCGTTCCGGTGCCGGAAAAAGTATGGGAACGCCGCAGTACGGAAACTTACATTGTCAGCCGCACGAATGACGTGAATAACACGAAAATCCGCAACGGAAAAATGGATATCAAAACTTTCGTGCAAGCCGTTGACGGGTTGGAACAATGGAATCCGCTGATGAAAGGTGAATTCCCAATCCCGGCGAAAGTCTTGACCGAAGAGGTTTTCCCGGCTTTCAAGGTTGACAACATGCCGAAGTTGACAAAAGAAAACTACACGCTGGAAGAATTCCTGAACATGATCAACGAACATCCAGACTTGCAAGCCGTAACCGTAGAAAAAGTACGCTACGGATACATGGTAAACGACACGATCTGCGAAACCGGGGAAGTGTATATTAACGGGGCAATGGTTCGCACGATTAATTCCGAATCCACGGAAATCGAAGATATCAAAAAAACGATCAAGGATGTCGGTTTGGAAGGGATTGAAAATATCAACTACCTGCAAGCGATCAAGCGGGTGATTGGCATGATAAACAAACCTTTAGCAAATTAAACACCATGGCACAAGAAATAGAACGTAAATTTTTAGTGAAAGGGGATTTCAAAGCAGACTCGTTCAAAGCTACCCGCATCACACAGGGATACCTCTCCTCTGTTCCGGAACGTACCGTACGCGTACGCATCAAAGGAGACAAGGGATATATCACGATTAAAGGCAAAGGAAATGACTCCGGCGCTAGTCGCTACGAATGGGAAAAAGAGATTCCGGTAGACGAGGTAAAAGAGTTATTAAACCTCTGCGAACCGGGCGTTATCGATAAAACACGTTACTTAGTAAAATCCGGGGAACACACCTTCGAAGTAGACGAATTTTACGGGGAAAACGAAGGGCTCGTGATGGTCGAAGTCGAATTGAAGGACGAGAACGAGAATTTTGTGAAACCGGCCTGGCTAGGAGAAGAAGTTACCGGAGACGTGAAATATTATAATTCAATGTTAATGAAAAATCCTTACACCAAATGGTAAACTAAAGAGGCTGTCAGAAAAGTCTTTTCCTATAAAATCACGCCCCCTCCAACTCCCCCTTCACTTACACTGGGGAAGGATTGATTACCAAGCGTTTTTCCCTCCTGTATAGGAGGAGTTAGGGGTGATAGTTCTATGTAAATTGACTTTTCAGACAGCCCACTCTTTGGTTCATAAAGTTATCAAACCGGGCCTTCAATATCTAAAAATCATGAAACGAATCCATATTCCGGCTTTGTAAACTTCACGAACCTTACAAACTTTATAAACTCAATCTCATGGAAAACAACGCTCCTGCTTTTGACCCGCTGGACATGAACAATTACCGGATAGAAAAACTTCCGAAATTGAACAAATCCGGCTTTGAGAAATGGATGGCTCGCCTAGGGGGTCCCCTTGCTGTCCTCGTGTTCATTGTTTTATACTGGTTCTCGGATATCTCTTTCCTCCAGAATATAGACCCGGAATCCCTGACTCAAAGTGCCCTCAAACGGTTTAACGAGGTGGGTGCAGACGGATTCTCCCGGATAAATTACGCCATGCTGGCCGTTTTCGTCGGTGCGATCATCTTGTGGATCACCGAAGCCATTCCTAATTACCTCACCTCGCTCATCGTCATACTGAGTATAGTGCTGACCGGTATAACTACCGATAAAGTAGCCTACGCTCAACTTGGCCACCCGGTGATGTGGTTAAACATCCTGTCGTTCGTGCTGGCAAGTATGCTCGTGAAAACCCGCGTGGCAAAACGTTTTGCCCTGTGGTTCGTTATTCGTTTCGGGAAAAACGCCACTGGGGTTCTATTCAGTTTTATCGTGATCAACATGGTATTATCTGCCTTTATTTCAGCCACAACAGCAAAAGCTGCCATATTACTGCCGATCTTCATGGTCGTGGCTGCCATTTACGGGGCAAGAGGCGGTGATCAACGCAATAACTTCGGACGTAACCTCGTGTTACAAAACCTGTACCAAATCAACCTGGGTGCGAATGCCTTCCTGACCGGATCGGGTGCCACCCTGCTCGCCGGATCGTTGATTGCCGGAGCTATGGGCTGGAGCGGGTTCAGTTACCAAGACTGGTTTATGGCTGCTTTCCCCATGAGTATGATCATGATCCTGATCGCCTGGTTTGTAGGTAGTAAAATCGTATTTCCCTTGAAACCGGAAGAAAAAGTGCCACAAATCGACGGGGGAATGAATCGATTGCGGGAAGAACTGCACAAACTCGGCAAGATGAACAAGGAAGAATATAAAGCAATCGCCATATTTCTTGGCGTGTTGATTCTTTGGGCCACCGACAAACAACACGGAATCAACCAGACGGCAGTGGCGTTTCTCGGTGCTGTCATCGCCTTGATGCCTAAAATCGGCGTGGTAAAATGGAACGATGTCGATATCCCGTGGCACTTACTCCTGTTCTCCGCCGGGGCTTACACATTGGGAGCCGGACTGGACGCAACCGGATTAGCGGGAACCGTTGTCAACGTGGCTTTCGATGGTTTGGGTATCACGCAGGAAACCCCGTTTTGGATGCTATACATGCTATTGACATTCGCTATGTTATTCAGTGCCCTCCTTTTCCAGTCAAAAACCATGCAAACACTTATATTTGTCCCCATCGCTATCGGGGTGGCACAAAAATTTGGATACCCGATTTTAAGCCTTGCCTTCCCCGTGGCCATGCTCGTGGGACACGTATATGTTCTGCCTTTTAACAGTAAACCCGCCGCCTTGCTTTACACGACCAACCAGTATAGCTGGAGCGACACGTTTAAATTCGGGATCATCATGATGTTCATCGCCTGGATCATGATCATCGTGTGGGGAGAAACCGTGTTGCAATGGCTGGGATACACGAACGGATTATTCATATAACGGGAAACAATGATTGAAATTCAAGCAAAGATTCACGATAAATTCTCGGTAGAATTCAAGGTCGGGTTCATCACACGAAAACGCTTGGCCATAAGCGATTTCGTGATGAACACGTGGATCTTTGTTCCCCATAGCTTGGATATAAACCCGATGACATACGATAAAACCCGCTTTTACCGGGATATCAAATCCAACGTGCGTCTGGTCACGCCCGTTTACCTGTTACGGGATTTGGCTACCACTAACACGCTTCCTTTTCAAGAACTGGAAAAATCGTTCCGACAACTATCCTCCACTCCTACCCGCACGGCCACGGCCGAATACGAGTCTCAAATCAAAATGTTCGCCTCGATCCTGAAAAGCGCCCTGCGGGATGAATACCTGCACATCGTGCATAACACTATAGAAAAAGACTGTTGTTATCTCACGAGAGACTATATCACCAATATACGGAATGTCGTCTTGAAATTCCGGAATCTCAGAAAAGTTATCAACGTCTCGACCGTTCCCGCCAACACGTTAGAATACTTCCATTTCGGGGACGAATTTATCAGTAACGTAATCGAACAGCACGTCAACAAATTACAGGATTTTCTCAGCCGGGAGCATCCACAGGATTATCTGGTACTGAAAAAAACAATACAGGAACTTCTAAAGGACGAGCTGAACTACAAACGAGAAAAGAACTACGCTACCGTTAACACGGAAAACAAGACCAATAACCGGGAATTTATCTTACGGGCGGGAATGCTGAAAAAATACATCGAAAGTGATCTTTACCTCATTGCCCGTAAAAAACGAAACACCTTTCTGCTGGAACAAATTCTTTTCAGTCTGGCAGCCGGAATGTCAATGGTCTTCGCCACGATCGTCTCTTTCTCCTTTCAACAGAAATACGGGAATTTCACCCTACCCTTTTTCATCGCACTCGTGATCAGTTACATGCTAAAAGACCGGATTAAAGAATTGATGCGTTTCTATTTTGCCCACAAACTTGGCTCAAAATTCTATGATAACAAGGTGCAAATCAGTAATAAATCCCAACAAATCGGATGGAGCAAAGAAGGCTTTGATTTTATTTCTGACAATAAAGTCCCCCGTGAAGTCATGGAACTCCGGGGACGCTCCTCCTTGCTTGAAGCCGAGAACCGGCGAGTTGACGAAAAAATCATCCTCTACCGGAAAAGAGTCCAACTGAATCGAAAACAACTGGTAAAGATCAGTACATACCCGATCCCCGGTATACATGACATCATACGCTTCAACATTTCTGAATTTATCCGCAAAATGGATAACCCGGAAGTCCCCATATTCGGAAACGACAAGGACGGTAATAGTATCCGAGTACACGGGGAAAAAACTTACTACCTTAACTTCGTTATCCAATGCCAATACGAGGAACAGTTAGAATACAAGCGTTACCGGATCATGTTCAACCGTTTAGGAATCAAAAAAATTGAAACCTTCTAGTGTTTTTCTCTCCACGTGATAAGTTAAATATTCATTTCTATTTTACAAGCATGAATAATAACGTTACACCAGAGACAAAAATATACCGTTATACATTTAATTTTCACATCCTTTGAATTCCCGACAGAAAAGCATACCTTTGCCGAAAATTTAAAATTTTCATCAAAAAAATATAGGCATGGACAAGATCCTTAATCGAGCAGCGGACAACATCCGCATCCTTTCAGCTTCTATGGTTGA
Organism: Butyricimonas virosa; assembly: GCA_020743075.1. Taxonomy (GTDB): domain Bacteria; phylum Bacteroidota; class Bacteroidia; order Bacteroidales; family Marinifilaceae; genus Butyricimonas; species Butyricimonas virosa_A. The sequence goes on from DYVS01000296.1 coordinate 8,883, forward strand.
AAAAGCCAAATCAGGGCATCCGGGAGGTGCAATGGGTGGCGCTGATTACATTAACGTGTTGTATTCTCAATTCTTGAATTTCGATCCGGATGATATGACATGGGCAAACCGGGACCGTTTCTTCCTTGACCCGGGACACATGTCTCCGATGTTGTATTCTATGTTGAGCCTGATCGGCACGTATAGCATGGAAGACCTGAAAAACTTCCGTCAATGGGGAAGTGTAACCCCCGGACACCCGGAAGTGGATTTTAAACGAGGCGTGGAAAACACCTCCGGCCCTCTCGGTCAAGGTCATGCCATGGCAGTCGGAGCCGCTATTGCAGAGCGTTTCCTGGTAGCTCGTTTCGGAGAATGGATGGCTCACAAAACGTACGCTTTTATCTCTGACGGTGGTATACAGGAAGAGATTTCACAAGGAGCCGGACGTATTGCGGGAACACTGGGATTATCCAACCTGATCATGTTTTATGATGCAAACGAAGTACAGCTATCCACCCGCGTGAATGAAGTAACCTGCGAGGATACCGCTGCCAAATACCAGGCTTGGGGGTGGAACGTGATCACGATCAACGGGAATAACGCTGACGAGATCATCAAAGCATTACAAGCTGCCAATGCTGAAAAAGAACGTCCGACTTTGATTATCGGTAAAACCTTGATGGGTAAAGGAGCCATAGGGGCTAACGGGGAAGATTTTTCCGACAAGGTTTCCACTCACGGGCAACCTTTAACCGGAGCCGGGGCTTCTATTGAGAAGACGATTGAAAACTTGGGTGGCGATCCGCAGAACCCGTTCACGATCTTCCCGGAAGTAGCCGAGTTCTATGCTAAAGTCCTTGATGAAAAACGGGCTTACGCCAAAGCTAAAAAAGCAGAGCAGGCAGCTTGGGAAAAAGCAAACCCGGAATTAGCAGCCAAACTGCACAAATTCTTATCCGGTAAAGCTCCCGAAATTGACTATAAAGCAATCCAACATAAAGCAAACATTGCCACACGTGCCGCTTCGGCTGACGTGTTGGTAGCCTTGGCTCAACAGGTAGAGAACATGATCGTTTCTTCTGCCGACTTGAGTAATTCTGACAAGACCGACGGATTTATCAAAGGTGGAGCCCGTAACCTTGTGAAAGGGGATTTCAGCGGGGCATTCTTCCAAGCCGGAGTTGCAGAGTTGACTATGGCTGTAATCTGTAACGGTATCGCTCTTCACGGGGGTATCTTCGTGGCTTGTGGAACCTTCTTCGTGTTCTCCGACTACATGAAACCTGCCGTACGTTTGGCAGCCTTGATGGAAGTTCCCGTGAAATACGTTTGGTCTCATGATGCCTTCCGCGTGGGAGAAGACGGACCGACTCACCAACCGATTGAGCATGAAGCGCAATTACGTTTGATGGAAAAACTGGAGAATCATTCCGGAAAAATGAGCTTGTTGGCCCTGCGTCCTGCCGATGCTGCCGAGACTTCCGTTGCTTGGAAAATGGCCATGGAAAATACCTCTACCCCTACCGCTTTGATCCTGTCTAGACAAAACATCACGGATCTTCCGGGAACAGATCGTTATGACGAGGCTTTACAAGCGGAAAAAGGTGCTTACGTGGTATGCAAAAACGGAGAGAACCCGGATGTCGTGCTAGTTGCTTCCGGCTCTGAAGTTTCTACTCTAGTGGAAGGTGCTAAACTTCTTCAGGAACGGAAAGGCATCACCTCACAGATCGTATCCGTAATCTCCGAAGGTTTATTCCGTCACCAAGAACAAGCATATCAAGAACAAGTTATCCCGGCTAACAAACCGAAATACGGACTGACAGCAGGTTTATCCGTTACCTTGGAAGGTTTGGTCGGTTGTAATGGCCGTATTCACGGTGTAAACCATTTCGGATACTCCGCTCCTGCCAAAGTGCTGGACGAGAAATTCGGATTCACCGGAGAATGTGTATTTAACGAAGTATGTGAAATGCTAGGAAAGTAATTTTCTAACACGCTAAATATCAAACGGGAGTAACAAATATTGCTCCCGTTTTTCTTTTATTGCACGTCAACTAATTTTATTTATTCTAAAAAAAGAAGGAAATACTTGCATACACGATAAATATACACTATCTTTGCAGACGCAAAACAGAAGATGTTTTGACTAATATTGCGGGATGGAGCAGTTGGTAGCTCGTTGGGCTCATAACCCAAAGGTCGTCTGTTCGAGTCAGGCTCCCGCTACAAAATAAGGATCGATTTCTCGATCCTTTTCTTTTTTCTTACAAAATAACAAACTTACCTTTCTGCCTACCTCTCTCTATCCTTACACTAAGACATCAAGGGAATACAGACACGGCACTAACATAGCATATACATATGTCAGTGTTTATGCTATGTACTTGATGTGTTCATGCTAGGTTCATGACCAAAGGAAAGGATAGTTCAACTTTAGCGAAAGTATAGGTTATCATTAAATAGCACGCCTAAAGAAATTTTATCGATTTTCCCTGTAAACCACCTGTTTTATCCGCTCTATGAACTCCTGTAAACGATCGGTTTTCCGGTTACCCATAATCCAAAGATTACCAACTTCAATGTCTTCATCGTAAGAAGGCTGCATGTACGTCTTGTCGAGAATCTCATACCCGTTACGACGATAGTAATTCACCCGACGAGTGGTCATCTCGTTCGTGGTCGGCTCCACTTCCAACAATCGCGTACCGTCTAAATGTTCTGCGATATAATCCAACACCTGTTGCCCGACTTTCAGATTACGCAGCGGGGTGAAAACGGCTAAATGTTCAAGATAATAAAAATCCTGCATATCCCAGTAGATAAACAAACCAGCCAAAACACCATCCGTCTCTATGGCATTAAAATACATCTCCGTTTTTTCCCGTATCAACCGTTCCAATTGCTCGATATTTCGTCTCTCCTCCTCCGGGAAAGCCTCCTTATAGAGTGGAATAAGTTTTTGTAAACGAATATCTGTCGGCTCCGTTATTCTAATCAAATTTACCATAACACGAATCTTTAATTTTATTTTCTTATTTTTATAAATGCCGGGATCAAACGTTTCATAGAAAAATGTCCCGGATGACTGGACAGGATCACGATAAACACGGCTACCAGCACGATAGCAACTCCCAGTATCTGCCCTAACCCGAAACGTTCTCCCAAAAACAAAACTCCCATACTTACTGCCGTCAAAGGTTCCATACATCCCATTATAGCAGCCGTGGTTGATCCCACATGCTGTATTGCCAATATTAACGTTAAATCAGACACAAGGGTTGGAATTAAAGACAGCAAAAAGATATGCACCACGGCATTCGCATTCGGCATCATGTCCAATCCCTGCCCTTTTAACAGAATGTTGGCTCCGAAGATGATTGTACAACAAAACAACATATAAAAGGTCATTTTCAACCCATCCATGTGCTGTATACAGGATTTATTTACCCCGACGATATATATGGCATAAGTCACCACAGTCGACAGTACCATGAAAAGTCCTTTCAAACTCGTCACTCCTTCCCCTTCACCACTGCTTAATAAATAGACTCCCAGAATAGCCAGTACCGTGGCAATAATTACCGAGAGTGATATTTTATCTTTGAAAAAAGCAATCATGATGGCGGTAACCAACACCGGATAAAGAAAATGAATCGTCGTGGCCACCCCGCTGGGAATGTACAGGTAAGATGCCGTCAGAAAAAGCGAAGTAGAGGCATACGCTCCTCCTAATAGGAACATCGTTCCAAACTCCTTTAAAGTTATCCGAAGGTCTACACGCCGTAAAAGTAAATAGGCTCCCACGACCACCGCGGAAATGGCAAAACGATAAAACAATACGGAATCCAATCCCACTCCCTCCTGCATCACCGGAAGGGCAAACAATGGAATCAATCCGAACGTAGATGATGAAATCATCGCTAATAGCACACCTTTCAACTGCCGCATTTTATTTTCTGATTTTTAGATTAACGGCCCCAAAGGTCTGTAAAATTCCCGACTTTTCAATTTACATATGTAAAAAACAGAATCGAATTAAAACATGATAAGATTAAAAAGCGTTGGATTTGTATAGTTGGAATTTAAAATTACTGAACCCCTGCCCTGATCCTACTTAACGACACTTGAGAAATTCCCAGAAATGATGCGATATGACGAAGCGGAACCTTCTTTAGAATCTCCGGTTCCCGTTCAACCAATAAATGATAGCGTTCTGAGGCAGACATGAAATAACGTTCCATGAATAATTTCTCGAATTTCAATATAATCCCGTCAGACATCCGTCGTCCCCAATTCGCTAGTTCCATATTGGAATCAAATAAACGATTTAATGTTTCGTTTGATATTTTTAACAGGTCACATTCTTCCAGTAACTCCACGTTCTCGTATCCGGCAGTTGAAAACATATACCCGTTCATAGACAAAAGGGACATTCCCTCGGAGGCAAACCAGATCGTAATATCCTTATCCTCCTTATGGAAAAATCCTCGGGCAAATCCTTTTATTACGAAATAAGTATATTTAGCAACCGTTCCTTCCCGCATCAACAATTCACCTTTAGGAAGAACAACTCTTTCCGTGTGACCGAGCAATAAACGAACGGTTTCATCCGACAATGGATAAGCCTCCCTTATTTTCCTGATAAAAACCTCCATGATCCAAACCTTTTCGTCAAAGATAATGTAAAATTGAGCAGAAACTTAAAATTAACTACTCACATGTATAATTTTTCTATAAAAGAAATAAAATCTACATCTCTATGTACAATTTTGGTATATCTTTTGTCTATTCGACACTGTGTCGCCCTTTATTAAGGCGTTTTTAAGGTTATGCACGAATACAATTAATTAAAATCTAGCATATGAAAATTAGAAAGTCAATGATTATTTTGTCTCAAAGATTGATTGTTATTATGTTAGGGACTACACTTTTTGCCTGCGAAAACAAACAGGCAGGACACCAAGCAGGAGTTCCTGAATATGCGGTCGTCACAATTGAGCCCAGCGTATCAAAGTTGAATAATTCTTACCCGGCAACAATCAAGGGATGTCAAGACGTTGAGATTCGTCCAAACGTGAGTGGATTCATCACGAAGTTATGCGTGGATGAGGGGTCGGTAGTAAAGAAAGGCCAAACGCTGTTTGTTATTGACCCCGTACAATACGAGGAAGCCGTGAACGTGGCCCGTGCTGCTGTTAAGGTAGCGGAAGCAGGGGTTGCGACAGCCGCTCTTACCGCAGAGAATAAAAAAATGCTGGCGCAGAAAAACATTATCAGCCAATACGAACTACAAACGGCAGAGAACACTCTGGCTCAACAAAAGGCTAATTTAGCCCAAGCTGAGGCACAATTAATCAATGCGGAGAAGAATCTGTCCTACACGCAAGTCTCCAGCCCCGTGAATGGAGTTATCGGGAAGATTCCTTATCGTGTCGGCAGTCTTGTTAGCCCCAGCATGACAACACCTTTAACCACGGTATCAGACAATTCCAAGATGTTCGTTTATTTCTCCATGAATGAGAAAGATCTTCTTAAACTAACCCGTCAAAGCAACGGAGCTACCCAAGGAGTATTAAACCAGATGCCGGCAGTGGAATTACAGTTGATTGACGGCTCGATTTATTCCGAGAAAGGAAAAATTGAAACGTTAAGCGGAGTGATAGATCAAACAACGGGTTCCGCCAGTGTGCGTGCAACCTTCCCTAATCCGAATGGGATCTTGCGTAGCGGTGGATCAGGAGTAATCCTGTTACCGGAGGAATCAGACAACGCCATCATCATCCCCCAAAAGGCAACCTCGGAAATTCAGGATAAAAAGTTCGCTTTCATCGTAACGGATAGTGCTATTGTGAAAACCAGAGAAATTACCATATTACCCATTAACGACGGTAAAAACTATGTTGTTACTTCCGGGCTAAACATCGGGGACCGTATCGTGGTTGAAGGCGTGGGTACATCCGTGAGAGACGGAATGTCCATTAAACCGATCACCCCGACTGAATCGGCAGCAAAACGCCAACAGGCAATTGCCCGGTAAGCGGGAATGGAAGAACATAAACAAACTACTTTGAATGAATTGAGATTATGAAATTAGATAATTTTATTAAACGTCCCGTTCTCTCCACGGTGATTTCCATCATCGTCGTGATCTTGGGTATTCTGGGGTTAGTTTCCATCCCCGTCACACAATACCCGGACATCGCACCTCCCACGGTTAGAGTAAGCACGTCTTACACTGGAGCGAATGCAGAAACGGTACTAAACAGCGTAATTGCCCCGTTGGAAGAGCAAATTAACGGTGTAGAAAACATGATGTACATGACATCTACCGCCACCAACACGGGAGATGCCTCTATCGAGGTATATTTCAAACAAGGAACAGACCCCGACATGGCCGCAGTTAACGTGCAAAACCGTGTAGCCAAAGCACAGGGATTCCTGCCTGCCGAGGTAACACAGGTGGGTGTAATCACCAGTAAACGCCAGACCAGTATGTTGTTAGGGTTCACCGTTTACAGTTCGGACTATAGATTTGACCAAACCTTTCTCCAGAACTACATGAAGATTAACTTGATCCCGCAGATCCAGCGTGTTCCCGGTGTAGGTGACGTGATGGCATTTGGTGCCGATTATTCCATGCGTATCTGGTTGAAACCCGACGTGATGGCCCAATACAAATTGATGCCTTCTGATATTACAGCCGCTCTGGCAGAACAAAATATCGAGGCTGCTCCCGGACAATTCGGGGAAAGTGGCGATCAATCGTTCCAGTATATCATGAAATACAAAGGACGTCTCCAGACGACAGAAGAGTTCGAGGATATAATCATCCGGGCCACTTCCAACGGGGAAATCCTACGATTAAAAGATGTTGCCCGTATCGAACTGGGTGGATTAAGCTACGGCTACTCGAATAACGCAAACGGTCATCCCGGAGTTACCAGTATGATCTTCCAGACCGCAGGTTCCAACGCCACGCAGATCATTAAAGACATTGAGGCATTGCTGGAAGATGTTTCCAAGGACTTCCCTCCCGGTGTTGAGTATAGCATACTGTTAAGTGCCAATGACTTTTTGTATGCATCTATTCATGAAGTACTGAAGACATTGATCGAGGCATTTATCCTCGTGTTCCTAGTTGTATTTATCTTCCTGCAAGACTTCCGGTCCACGTTAATTCCTGCCATCGCAATCCTGGTTGCATTGATTGGTACGTTCTTCGTGCTTTACCTAATCGGATTCAGCATGAACTTGTTGACACTTTGCGCCCTCGTTCTGGCTATCGCAATTGTGGTCGATGATGCCATTATCGTGGTCGAGGCCGTCCATGCGAAACTGGATCAAGGATATAAATCCCCGCTTAAAGCCTCCATTGATGCTATGAATGAAATTTCCGGTGCTATCGTGTCCATCACTCTCGTGATGATGGCCGTGTTCATTCCCGTAAGTTTCATCACCGGTACTTCCGGAACCTTCTACCGCCAATTCGGTCTGACGATGGCCATCTCAATTGGTTTATCCGCAATCAACGCCTTGACATTAAGTCCCGCATTATGTGCTATTTTCTTAAAACCTCATGACAAGGGTGAGGATTACAAGAAAAAAGGACTTATCAACCGGTTCCATGCCGCCTTCAATGCCGCTTATGACGTAACGTTAAACAAATACAAAAAAGGGGTTAGTTTCTTCATCAATCACAAGGTGACCACGTTTATCACAGTCATTGCCAGCATGATCGTCCTTGTATTCCTGATGCAGAAAACCCCGACCGGGTTAGTACCCAACGAAGATACGGGAACTTTCTTCGTGATCGTGGACCTTCCACCTGCCACATCGTTGGAAACCACGGAAGCCGCCTTGGCACAAGTGGACAGCTTGATTGCTAGCAATCCGGACGTTTCCGATCGTACAGAAATTGCCGGGTATAGTTTCATTGCCGGGCAGGGTAGTTCTTACGGTACATTCATCTGTCGTATGAAACCGTGGGATGAACGAAGTAAGGGACAGGATGTAAACAGCGTTATCGGACAATTATACATGCAAACCCAAGGATTGATCAAGGACGCCCGTGTACTGTTATTCGCACCCCCAATGATCCCGGGATATAGTTTAACGAACGGTTTCGAGTTCAACCTTCAAGATAAAACAGGTGGTAATTTGAACGACTTCTTCGACATCACCCAGAATTTTCTGGAAAAACTGAATGCTCGTCCGGAAATTGCAGCAGCACGGACTTCTTTCAACCCAAACTATCCGCAATACATGGTAGACATTGACGTGGCAAAATGTAAAGAGGCAGGGTTATCCCCCAACATCCTACTTTCCGCATTGCAGGGATATTACGGTGGTCTATACGCCTCTAACTTCAACCGGTTTGGGAAACTATACCGTGTCATGATTCAGGCGGATGCAAACTTCCGGGCAAACCCGGAAACATTAAACCAGATCATGGTCAGAAACGGCAATGAAATGGCACCTATCACGCAATTCGTCACATTACGCAAAGTATACGGACCGGATAATATCAAGCGCTTCAATATGTTCACGGCCATCAGCGTGAACGGATCTCCTGCCGACGGGTACAGTTCCGGGCAAGCCATCAAAGCTATCGAAGAAGTGGCCGCCGAAACGTTACCTACCGGATACGGATACGAGTTCTCGGGTATGACCCGCGAGGAACAAAGTGCCAGTGGAAATACCACCGCCTTAATATTCGCTTTATGTCTCGTGTTCGTGTACCTGCTGCTGAGTGCCCAGTACGAGAGTTACATCCTACCCTTGGGTGTTATTCTTTCCGTACCCTTCGGGTTAATGGGTAGTTTCATATTTGCCCAATTCATGGGTGTCGAAAACAATATTTACATGCAGATTGCATTGATCATGCTGATCGGTCTGTTGGCGAAAAACGCCATCCTGATCACCGAGTTTGCTCTCGAAAGACGTCTGTCCGGAATGAGCATTGTTTCTGCCGCCGTGTTAGGAGCATCAGCCCGTCTCCGTCCGATTCTGATGACCTCTCTGGCTATGGTTATCGGTTTGTTACCGATGATGTTTGCCAGCGGTGTCGGTGCTAATGGTAACAGCACTTTGGGAACTGGAGCTATCGGGGGAATGTTCATCGGTATGATTTGCCAGATTTTCACGGTACCTGCCATGTTCGTTGCATTCCAGTATCTGCAAGAGAAGATTAAACCGATTGAATGGCATGACACGGATAACACGGAACTTGAATCTGAAATAGAACAATACACAAAATAAAGAAAGATGAAACAAGTTGTTATATACACGATATGTATGGGTGCCCTGTTAAGCAGCTGTAACATTTACAAGAAATACAACCGTCCGGACATGGATATGGAAGGATTATACCGGGACCCGGTTTCTGTAAATGACACGCTGGTATCGGATACCACGAACATGGGTAATTTGCCCTGGGAAGAGGTATTTACGGACCCCCTGCTACAAAAATTAATTCGTCAAGGACTGGAACAAAACAGTGACCTGCAAACTGCTATCTTGAAAGTAAAAGAGGCAGAGGCCGGGTTAATGTCCTCCCGCTTGGCATACCTACCTTCTCTGGGATTGTCTCCCCAGGGAACAGTAAGTAGTTTTGACAAGGCTGCCGCCACGCAGATTTACTCGCTCCCGGTCGTTTCCAGTTGGGAACTTGACCTGTTCGGCAAATTAACGAATGCCAAACGCGGAGCAAAAGCAACCTTACTACAAAGCGAGGCATACAAGCAAGCCGTCCAGACACAAGTCATCTCGACTATTGCCAACACATATTACACGCTGCTCATGCTGGACAAGCAATTGGCCATCACGGAAGAGACAGCCGTACTATGGCAGAAAAGCGTGGAAACCATGAAGGCCATGAAAGAGGCCGGGATGGTAAACGAGGCCGCTATCGCGCAAAGTGAGGCTAACAGCTACATGATTGCCGCCTCTATTCCCGACTTGAAAAAAAGCATCCGGGAAGCGGAAAATTCACTTTCTCTATTATTGAAACAAGCTCCGCAGCGTATCGAACGAGGTAAGCTGGAAGATCAATCCCTGCCTACCCTGTTAAATGTCGGTATACCCGTTCAATTATTATCGAACCGTCCGGACGTGAAGTCCGCCGAAATGGCATTAGCCAGCACGTTTTACAACACGAACCAAGCCCGTTCGGCATTCTACCCGCAAATATCAATCAGCGGAACACTCGGCTGGACCAATAGCTCCGGGTCATACATCACGAACCCGGGTAAGATGATTGCCTCTGCCGTGGGATCTCTGACACAACCGATCTTCAACCGGGGAGCCCTCACGGCCCGTTTAAGAATTGCCAAGGCACAACAAGAAGAGGCCTTGATTAGTTTCGAACAGGCAATATTAAATGCGGGAAGCGAAGTTAGCAACGCGTTGGTGCAGTACCAAACGGCACAAGATAAAATCGAGCAACGTGAAAAGCAGATATTTTCTTTAGAAAAATCAGTGGAATACACGCAAGAATTACTAACTTTAGGAACATCCACTTACCTGGAAGTGCTCACGGCACAACAATCCTTGCTTAGCGCCCAACTCTCCGGAATTTCCGACGAGTTCCAACGCATACAAGCCGTTGTTAACCTGTATCACGCCTTGGGTGGTGGACGAAGTGAATAACCTTTAAATACAAATTATCATGATAAGTCCACTAGCTTACGTTAATCCCGATGCAAAAGTAGGAAAGGATGTAACCATCCATCCTTTCGCCTATATCGACAAAAACGTCGAAATCGGTGATAACTGCACGATCATGCCGTACGCCAGCATCCTGAGCGGTACGCGCATGGGAACGAACAACACGGTCTACCAGGGAGCCATTATCGGAGCTACCCCGCAAGATTTCAAGTTCAAGGGTGAAGATACTCTTTTAAAAATCGGAAATAATAACACGATCCGGGAAAAAGTAATTATCAACCGGGGTACCAACACAACAGATTGCACGATTGTAGGTGACTGCAACTTCTTACTGGAAAGCGTGCATCTGGCACACGACACCCATCTCGGTAACAACTGCGTGCTGGGAAATGCGGCCAAGACGGCAGGGTACTGTATTGTCGATGACAACGTGATACTGGGTAGTGGCGTGATCGTGAAACACGGGTGTCGCATCGGCACCTGGGCCCTAGTAAAGGACGGGTGTCGGGCCAACAAGGACGTCCACCCTTACATCGTTGCTGCCCATAACCCGATCGCTTACTACGGGATCAACGCTTACATTCTGCGTAAAGAGCAAAAACTCACGGAAGAAATCATTGATGACATTGCTAAAGCCTACCGTCAAGTGTATCAATGTGGGACTAGCGTTGAAAACGCCTTACTGAGAATCAGGGAAACGATTACCATCGGACCGGAAATTCAATGCATCATCGATTTCATCGAACAATCCACGAAAGGATTGATCGGTACAACCATGTGACACAAACACTTTTCTAGCAAATAACAGTTCGGGGCTGCCAATTCACATTGAGTAGCCCCGAACTCATTTAACCCTTATACCATCGGTGTCCCACTACACTCTCGTCGGTATTGTGATTAAAGTTCAAGAAGAAGTCTGAGAGAAATTGACGGTACGCATCGAACACTTATCGGTAACTTATCGAATAGTAATCGGTAACTTACCAGTGAAACACCGGCGCAACTAGCATGATTGTATACAGATCGTGAACAGGAACAATGCAATATTTCTGCCATCAAGACAATGCTTTTTACAAATAAAACGCTATTTTTACATCAAATAAGGGTTTTGTAATATGCTTGCAATAAATAAACTTATATCTAATCGAGGAGCAAATTGCATTTATTCGTACCTCCTGTGCCTTTTTCTCGAAAATGGATTTATACCAATTAAATTACAAACAAAATGCATAAAACGGCGAACAACAAGTTCTTACAAGTAGTGATAATCTGCATAAACATGTTGATTCTACTTGATAACATTCACCTGTTTTACCGCTATCATTTCTCGCATACTCTATTCCTCTTCAAATACCCGGATTGGTTTCTATGGACAAATACGATACTCGCTATAACCGGAATAGTTACATCTGTTCTTTTTGGGAAACACCGAATGAACATCAAGTCATTTTTAATCAACACCTTAATTACATGGTCAATTATCCTGTTTAACTATTTATAGCACTTCACGTCCCCAGTATTTTCCACATTCCCCACCCCACGAGTATGACTAGTAGTAAAATACCCAGAAAAGTGAACATGAAACGGGTGTAGTACACCTTTTCGTCATGTTCTCTCGATTTTATGTCTCTTTCGATTTGTTCCATTTCCCCTTCCGCCAACTTGTTCGGATAACCTGTTAAAGATTTCTCGTTCATTTTCTCAACGAGATCTTTCATCCGGTCACGACGATCTTGAATCATTTTTCGATTCTGTTTCGCACGTTGAATCATATCAAATACATGTCCTTCACCTCCCATGGCGTTCATAAATTTAGTTAGTAATATCGTACCATAAATATATGAAAAATA
>DYVS01000297.1:0-8285 GCA_020743075.1 Butyricimonas virosa
GGATTCCCGAACGATAAGATGGATAATATCATCTTTGCAAAACAATATGCTGATAATTCAAAACCGACAGGAAGTGAGTCTATCGACCGGGAAGTGGGAACGTTATTGGCCGTAAACTATTCTTATGATGATCGTTATTTGGCAGATTTCTCGTTAAGAGCAAGTGCCTCTTCTCAATTCGGATCTGACAACCGGTGGGGAACTTTCTGGTCTGCTGGTTTGGGATGGAACGTGCATAACGAGGCATTCTTTAAAGATTCCGGAGTGGTAAGACAATTACGGTTGAGAGCATCCATGGGATACACGGGTTCTCAGAATTTTAATTCTTACCAGGGGATGTTGCTGTATAACTATTTCACGGATGATTCTTATTTGGATTTTATCGGAACTTATTTGGAAGGTCTGGCTAACAGCAAATTGAAATGGCAGCAAAAATTTGACACGAACTATGGTATTGACATGAATTTGTGGGGACGTTTGAATGTGAAGTTTGATTACTATCGTTCAGTAACTAACAATTTGTTGACAGATATTACGACTCCACCCTCTTTAGGGTTTAACAGTTACAAGGATAACTTGGGGAAGTTGTTAAATACCGGGTACGAGTTTAACGTGAATTATTTGGTGCTTACTCGTCCGGAGGACCGGATGTCATTGAACGTGTTTGTTGCCGGAACCTCTAACAAAAATAAGATTAAGGAAATTTCCAATTCTTTGAGTTCATTGACGAGTTCACAAGATAAAGAGGCAGCCAATTCGAACAAACCTTTCGTGCGTTTTGTCGAGGGACAGTCTTTGAATGCAATTTGGGCCGTTCGTTCTAAAGGTATTGACCCATCCAGCGGTAAGGAAGTTTTTGTACGTCCTGATGGTACGTTGACAGATACATGGTCAGCTTTGGATCAAGTGGTTTGTGTAGATACTGAACCGAAGTTGATGGGTAATGTCGGTTTTACTTTTGAATATAAAGGATTATCCGTGTCTTTCACCGGATTGTATCGTATCGGGGAGTACATGTATAATCAAACCTTGGTGGATAAGGTGGAAAATGCACAATTGAATTATAATGTGGATAAACGAGCCTACTACGATGCATGGATGAAAGAAGGGGATAATGTACAGTTTAAGAGTATCGGAGCTTGGAACAAACCGACTCAGGCTACTTCTCGTTTTGTCCAGAAGTTAAATGAGTTTGATTTCTCAGCATTGTCAATCGGGTATGATTTTTATCGGTTTGGTTTCGTGGAGAAATGTGGATTGGAGAGATTGCAGTTACAATTTAATATGAATGATATCGGTAAAATATCTTCTGTCCAGATAGAACGAGGGACTTCGTATCCTTTTGCCCGGTATTGTTCGTTTACGTTGAATGTTAACTTTTAAGAAATCTGAAGATGAAAAAGAGAATTATATACAGTGTGTTACTGATTCTGACTGTGCTGACAAGTTCTTGTGAGTCATGGTTAGACGTGGACCCCCGTACGAAGGTGAAGTCTGATGATTTGTTTGAAACAGAGGCAGGTTTTAAGGATGCTTTGATCGGGGCTTATACTTTGATGAAAGCAGAGGCGCTTTACGGGCGTGAATTGACTTACGGTTTTATTGATGCTGTGACGGGTCCTTATGCCGCTTATAATAATAAAGTGTACAATGAAGTTGCACAATGGAAATATTTGACCAGTACTCCCGTACGAGCGCAGATTGATGCGATGTGGAGTAAGATGTATAATGTGCTGGCAAATGTGAATAATCTATTGGATAATATTGATAAACGTCAATCTGTTTTCACGGGTGATAATTATAATATTATTAAAGGGGAAGCTTTGGGGTTAAGAGCTTATGTTCATTTTGACTTGTTGCGTTTATTTGCATCGGCAGCTGATTTGAATAAAGAGGCGATCCCGTATGTAAAAAACTTACAAATCGAAGTTCCTCACGTGTACACAGGTAAAGAGGTGTTGGCTTTGTTGAACGAGGATATTAAGAATGCCTTGACTTGTTTGGAAAAAGACCCGATTCGGGAAGGAAAATTGAAAGATGTTTCCGGTGATGGTTTCATGAATGCTCGGCAGATGCGTGTTAATTATTTTGCAGTGAAAGCTTTGCAAGCTCGTGTGGCCATGTGGGGAGATGATCTGGAAACAGCCAAAGCTGCAGCCGGGGAGATTTTGGAGATTGCCGATGATATTTTCCCTTGGGTAACAACAAGTTCTATCTCTGCCACGGAAGATAAAGATCGTGATTTTACTTTCTCTACCGAGCATATCTTTGCTCTAAATGTGAAGGATTTGAAAGACTTGGCTAATACTTGGTTCTTGACAAGTGGAAATGGTCAACAGCTTTATTGTCAAAATTACACGATGCAGCAGTGGTACGAGATCGGACGGGGAAATGCGGTTGGAGGAAATGATTACCGGGTAAACTATATTATGAAACAACAGGAAACCGGTAGTAAGGATTATGTGATTCGTAAATATTATCAACCGGATAATTATAAAGCAGATTATGCCAAGAGATTACCGATGATTCGTCGTTCAGAGATGGCGTACATCATGGCCGAGTGTTTGATGGGAGTAGATAACGATAAAGCTTTGGGGTATTTGAACGAGGTGAGACGACATCGTGGAATCGATTCGGATTTGACGGATGCAAGTAAATTGCGTGATGAGCTGACGAAAGAGTATGCGAAAGAGTTTTTGGCTGAGGGACAGCTTTTCTATTATTGTAAACGTAACGAGTTGGCAAAATTCCCTTATGGATACCAGTCTGCTACGGAGGATAATGTTTACGTGTTGCCGAAACCGGATAATGAAATTGAGTTTGGAGACTATTACACAACAGATAATACAAAATAAGAGAATTATGAATTGTTATTTTAAATATATCATGCTGGTTGTAGCCTCGGTATTTGCTTTGTCTTCTTGTGAAGAAAAAGAGGTAGAGGTTTACGGGGACGAGGCGTATCTGGTGTTTGAAATGCCAGGTTATGGATTGAATAATACCCCTCGGGATTCGATGGTGTTTTCTTTTCCAGCTAAAGGAGATGACTGCGTGGAAGATACCTTGTGGTTTAAAGTGCGTATCATCGGGAAAGCGTTTCCTTATGACCGGGAAATCAAGCTTGTGGTGAATGAGGAAACAACTACTGCAAAGAGAGATGAAAATTATAAACTGGAACCCGTTATTATGCCGGCTAATAGTTATACGGTAGATGTACCTTTAGTCGTGTATCGTGCAGGTTTAAAAGATAAGAGTGTGCGTTTGGGGTTGACGGTTGAGCCGAATGAGTATTTTGGGGTTGGTTTTGATAAAACGAGCAAAGCCGTCTTTTGGTGGGGAGATATGTTTATTAAGCCGGATAACTGGGATATTTCCAATTACAAACCTTGTTTCGGTGAGTTTACAGAGACTCGTTATGCTTTCATTTTGAAGGCTTGCGGTATCGTGGAATTACCGGATCCGCAGGATCTCGTGACATTAGGGTATTATAATGCGAAGGTTCGTGAAGCTCTTTACGAATACAATAAGACGCATGATAAGCCTTTAGAGGATGAACTTGGATTGGTCGAATTTAATGTCTGGACCGGAGTTGGTGGTATTGGATAGGAAAATATGGATTGTTGACAGAATTAATTGAAAGAATATGAATAAAAATATATGGATATTGATTATGGGATTTTTCCTTTTTCAAGCTTGCTTGGATGATGAAGGAAATTATTCCTATTCGGATTTGTTGCCTATCGAGATAGATTCTTCTAAGATGTCAAATTCGTATCGGATAACCCAATTGGATTATTTGGTAGTCGATCCGGAAGTTAAGCAGGGAGTGGATGATTCAAATTTGTCTTATGAATGGAGAATTTTCCAGGAATCGAATATGCCTAACTCGGAAACGGGAAAAGTTGTAAATGATGTTGTTGGACAAGAGAGGAAATTAAATTACAAAGTAACAACTCCTCCGGGGGAATATACGCTTAGTTTTACCGTAACTGATAAACAAAATGGAGTATCCGAGGTGATCTCTCGTAAGCTTTATGTGGAATCTTTTGCTTCGGTGGGATTGATGGTGATGCATGGTGATGCAGATTCAACCGATGTGAGTATCTTGGTAAACGATAGGATTGTTTCGGATGCAACGATGGATGGTGTAAAGCATAATATTTTCTCAATAACTAACGGACGTAGAGCAGTAGGAGCGCCGGGTATGGTTGCTTACGTGAATAATACTCATAATGTTTACGTGTACACGAAAGGGAATGCAGGGGGATTCCGGACGAGAGGAAGTGATTTGGAAGTATTGGATACATATGCAGAGATGTTTACGGAGCCACTAGAGAGTAGTAATATTGACTTCCAAGGATATAATTCATGGCTTTACAATGATTTGTTAGTTAACGGGGGAAAGGTGTATTTTGCCGGACAGGCTACCACGACATTCACAAAATTTGGTGTTCCTGTTTTCGGTGTAGAGTATTATGCAGAACCGTTTATTGGCATTCAAGAGCGAGGATATTACTATGGTATTTTCTATGACCGCTTACAAAGACGTTTCTTGTATGTAGATTATAGTAAAACGGCTAAAACATTTAAGGAAGCCGGAGCATCAGCAGCCTTTGACATGAACAATGTGGGAAAAGACATGGTGTATGCAGAGCATGGTTTTGAGAAAAAATGGTATTGTGTAATGCGTGATCCGGCAAATGTGGCAGAGTACTCTGTTTACGTGTGTGATTTCTCTAAAATGGATGATGGAAACCGGGGTGTTGGGAAATATAGTGCAAGCGGATGTACGGACATGAAAGATGCCAAGGCGTTTGCAGTGGGAAATCGGAGTGAATTACTTTATTATGCAACAACAACAGAGGTAAAACAGTGTAACTTTAAAGATGGAGGGACTTCCACTTTGCGTTACACTTTGCCTACCGAGTTGACCCAAGCAGGATATGAAATTAGTATGCTGTATTTGTTTAAAGTGTCTGGTAAAGAGAATGAAGGTAAACTTCTTTATATCGGGGTTTATAACCCAACGACAGAAGAGGGTAAATTGCTGGAGTGTCCGATTGTAGAAACAAGCGGAGAAATTTTAAAAGACAAGGTTAAGACATATGATGGTTTTAAAAAGATTACTCATATGGCTTACAAGTCAAAATAGACATAAAGTTTAGTATTCTTCAGAGGGAGCATCGGTGTTTCGTGCCGGTGTTTTCCTTCTGAAAATGTTCGTGTATGTAAAACTGTATTTATATAAAAATCGAGTATGAGAAAGTTTGGTGGATTGATGTACCTGCTTTGTATGTTAATATTAAGTAGTTGTAGCGATGATGTATGTAGAGTGGATGGTAAGATGAGTGATTTCCCGGGGGAGACAACGGTTTACCTGTTGAGCAGAACGGGAGAATTTACCCATGACACGCTTATGCAAACCGTGATGAAAGACGGGAGTTTCCGTTTGGAGATCCCTCGTGATTTGTGGGGCGAGCAATACAGCTTGAAGTTTGGGGATAAACGTTCATCGGTTGAGTTTTTTGCGGAACAGGGAAATGTACGTGTGGAGGGTAACGGTAAAACGATTTACGATGCGGAGGTGACGGGCACGGCGGAAAATGATAGTTGGGATCGATACCAAAAATTTACGTGGGAAATCAGTAGAGAACGGTCCCGCTTGATGAAAGAGATCGGGGAGAGCGCAGACCCGGATAGTGTTAAGCGAGTGAGATATGGACAACTTTTCGAAACATTGGATGCAGAGATGAATCATTATAGAGATTCTCTAGCGCAAGCAGATGTGAATTCTGTTGTTGCATTATTCCTGTATTATCAATCATTGCAATTATTAAAATACGACGAGATTGACCGGGTGTTGGAAAAATTTACACCCCAATTAGCCGATAACCGGTATTATAAGGAATTGAAAGCCCAAGCCGATATTTTACGGAAAATAGCCCCGGGCGTGATAGCACCCGATTTCGAGGTGAAAACGGTGGATGATGGCACGATAAAACTTTCCTCTTTCCGGGGTAAGTATCTTATTTTGGATTTCTGGGCATCTTGGTGTGCGCCTTGCCGGGAAGAGACGGTTTATGTCAAAGATATATATAATAAATTTCATAATGCGGGATTGGAAGTGTTTTCTGTCTCCTTGGATGATAAGAAAGCGGCTTGGGTGAAAGCGATCGAGGAAGATGGCATGATCTGGAATCATGGGTGCCAGTTATTAAAAGGCGGTAAAAATACCCCGGTGGCACAACTATACGGGATTGATGGTATTCCGGCTATATGGGTGATTGATCCGGAAGGTAAAATTTTGGCTCAAGGACTTAAAGGGAAAGAATTGGTCGCATTTTGTACCAGATTATTCCAAAATAAGTGATTACCGGGTTGTTTTCTAAATATTCGAGAATGAAAAAAATAATTATATTGCTATTGCTGGTATGCCCCGTGCTGATGCTGCGTGCTGATGAAGGAATGTGGCTGTTATCACGTCTGAAACAGCACAATGAGGCTCAGATGAAAAAATTGGGATTAAAAATTCCAGTGGAATATATTGTAGATAGTTTAAGTCAGGCTATTATTTCTTACAATGGAAGTGGGACAGCTTCTTTTATTTCGAAAGACGGTTTGTTGTTAACAAACTATCATTGTGCTTATGCAGCTATTCAACAGAGTAGTTCGGATGAGCATAATTATATTCGAGATGGATTTTGGGCGATGAATCAGGGGGAAGAAATTCCATTGAAGGGAGTTGATATTTCCATTAACCGGGTGATTAAAGATATTTCAGAGGAAGTGAACGCCAAGTTGGTGGGAGTAAAACCGGAATATAGTACGAGATTTAGAGTTGTTAATGGTATTGCGGAAAAATACCGGGAACAATATCCGGACATGAAAGTGACTGTCAAGAGCTACCGGGATTACACGTTGCACGTGCTGTATGTGACGCGATCATTTCAAGATGTTCGTCTCGTGGGTGCGCCCCCTTTTGCTATTGCAAAATTTGGTGGAGAGACAGATAACTGGACGTGGCCTCGTCATGGTTGTGATTTCGCTTTTCTGAGAGTGTATGTATCTAAAGACGGGAAAGCAACCGGTTATCATGCCGATAATGTGCCTTATCAGCCGGAAGTGTATCTGAAGGTTTCTGCAGAAGGTTATGAAAAAGGAGATTACGCAATGTCAATTGGTTATCCCGGTTTCACGGAACGGAATGCAACTTCTATGCTGATCTGGGAGAGGCAGAACGTGTTGAATCCTCCGTTAATCAAGGTTCGTACGGCCAGACAGGAAATATTGCAGAAGTTTATGCGTGAGGACGAGAGTCTGCGTATTAAATATGCAGAAAAATTTGCATCATCAGCCAATTATTGTAAGAATTCCATTGGGGTAAATCAATGGATTGAGGACCTTGATGTTTGTAAGAAAAAGGCTGAACAAGAACGAGAGTTTTTGAATTCTTGCGAGAATGATTCCGTACGTCAAGCTTATGCTGGTATGCTTCAGGCAATGGAGAAAGGAATTAAAGAGACGGCTCGTTATCGTTTGGCTCAAGGGTATTACGTGGAAGTTTTTGGTGAAGGATGTGAGATGATAAGTTTTATTTCCGGTTTTGGACGATCTATCCCTTATGTTAGGAAAGAAAGAGGTGAGTCGATGAAAAACTTTGTAGTGAATACCAAGATGCAGTATAAAGATTATTCCGAAAAGGTTGATCGGGCTGTCACAAAGGCTTTGTTAAAGATTATGCAAAATGATCTGGAGGCCGATTTGCTACCTGAATTTTTCACTACCTTAAAAACAGAATACAAGGGAGATATTGATCGGTTTGTTGATAATATGTATGATCAATCCGTATTTGCTAATGAAGAACGTTTGTTGGCAGCGTTGAATGATCCGAAATGGAATGTTGAAAATGACATTGCCTATCAGGTGGAGGCACAGATGGAGAAAAAGCGTAAGGAGATATTTGCTTTGGTTAGCAAAAAACTGGATGTCGTTCGAAAAGCTCAATACCAGTATAACAAAGGAAGATTGAATTTCCACCAAGAAGATTATTATCCGGATGCAGATAAGACGCTCCGTCTTTCTTACGGAACGATTTGTGATTTACCTTTAGGAAACGGAACAGTGAAACCTTACCAGACACGATTAAGTGGGGTGATAGCGAAAGCGGATGTGAACATGGGGAATCCAGATTTCGATTTGCCGGAAAAATTGAAAACACTTTGGGAGAGTAAAGATTTCGGGCGTTATGGAGAGAATGGTGATCTGCCGACTGATTTTATCATGAA
>DYVS01000298.1:0-18622 GCA_020743075.1 Butyricimonas virosa
CTTTTCAAGTATAGTTCAAGGGTTACATAAAGCATAAAAAACATATTCTCGAAAAAAAATGAAAATTGACTCACCCGGTTTTCACCCTCATCCGTATTCATAGTGAAAATTGGATATTCCACGAGAAACAAACAGAACGGAAAGATGGAAAAAGATATTTTATCAAAATTAGAAGTAGCCCGCCTAGTCGCCCTCCAACGCCTGGACATCCTGCCCGAATCAGAGGAACGGCGACTCTTGGCATGGGTGGAAAGAGACAAAAAGAACAAGGCTCTCTACGAACAACTACACAAAAAATCAATTAACAAGAATGCTGCCTCGCCATCCGCAGCTGATAGCTGGAAACTATTCGAGAAAAAATATCGTATTGGCAAAAGACCCCGTCGACAATTCCGACGTATCCTTTACCGTTTGGTTGCAAGTGCAGCCGTGTTAGTACTTGCCATAACGGGAACATATTACTATGCTACACAACCGGGCGAAGAGATAATCACTTCTCCCCACCCCGTTTCCGCTGTACAACTTGTACTGGAAAACGGAAATAAAATCACGCTGGACGCCCCGCAATCCTCCATGGAGGCGTTGCACAACAACGCTGTTTTGCACGCAGAAAAACAGGAAATCAACTATGCAACCGCAGAAAAAGAGACGGTTGAAATTGATGAAATCTATCACACCATCATCGTTCCCAAATACGGGGAATACACCGTTCGCCTTTCCGACAACACAACCGTGAAACTCAATTCCGAAAGCACACTGACCTACCCCGTTCAATTCAAGGGGAAAGAACGTAAAATCCGCCTCTCGGGAGAAGCCTACCTGGAAGTAACACCCGACACCACCCGCCGCTTCATCGTCGAAGCCGCAGGAACCACGGTCACCGTGTTGGGAACCACCTTCAACGTGAACGCTTCCGCTCCCGACGGAAACGTGGCAACCACCCTCGTGAACGGGAAAGTGGAAATAGGCAATGGAATGGCAGCAACAATCATCGCTCCCGGTCAACAAGCCGTCACCACACCAGGCAACGCCCGAATCGAAGTAAAAAAAGTGGACACGAACGTTGTCACGGCATGGGTGCGGGATATGTTCTATTTCGACGAGAAACCTCTCGGAGAAATCATGCAAGAACTATCGCACTGGTACGAATTCAACGTCATTTTCGAAAAAGAAAGCCTCAAACAACGGAAATTCACTATCGAGACATCTCGTTACGAAAACATAGACAAAGTACTGAAACTGATTGAAGAAACGCACGTTGTCAAGTGCAGAAAGGAGGGAAAAACCATATATATCCGGTAATCTTAAAATAAAAACGGGACATGTTGGCAGCACGTCCCATCGCTATAATTCGTGAACCACACTCCCCGGTCAAAGCGAGTGTAAGTATAAATCAGTAAAACAAAATTATGAAAAAAGATTGTTTTATTCATGCTTGTGTGCGTGAAAAATTAAAAAAACTACTGTTAGTTATGAAATTAAGTAGCTTATTGATGCTATTATTCTGCATGAACCTATCAGCCGGAATCCACGCCCAAGAGGCCAAATTCTCGGTAGCCGTGGAGAATAGCAATATCCGGGAAATCATCCGGATCATAAAACAGCAGAGCGATTACACGTTTGTCTACAACGTGGAGGAACTGGATCACATCGGATCAATCTCCATGAACGTGAAGGATTCCGACGTAAGAACCATTCTCGATGTTTGCCTGAAGAATAGCGGGTACACCTACTCCATTCTCGATAAGGTGATCGTCATTCGTAAGGCTGAACTTCAGCAACAAGAACAGATTAAAAAGATACGGGGTATCGTCACGGATAAAAAGAAAGCTCCCCTACCCGGCGTGACCGTGTTAATCAAAGGAACGACGATCGGCGTTTCAACCGACCAAAACGGTAGGTTCGAAATCGTACAACCGAAAGATTCGAATGTCACCCTCATCGTCTCCTTTATCGGTATGAAAACCCAAACGATCGTCTACAAAGGAAAAGAGTTGGACATCGTCATGGAAGAAGACTCGCAAGAGATGGAAGAGGTGGTGGTAACCGGTTACCAGGTCATCAACCGTCGAAAAAACACGGGATCCTCTCAACGCCTGAAAATGGATGACATCATGACCGCCGGCGTACCGAACCTGGATCAGATGCTGGAGGGCCGTATTTCCGGAATGACCTTGGTATCTGGCTCCGGTGAGGTCGGTGTCGCACCCAAGATCCGTATTCGAGGTACTTCCACCCTGATCGGGAACCGCGAACCGTTGTGGGTGGTTGACGGAATTATCGTGCAAGACCCGGTGCCCATCTCGGCCGAAGAGTTAAATGATCCGGATTACATCAATCGTATCGGGAATGCCATTGCCGGCTTGAACCCGCAAGACATCGAACGTCTGGATGTTTTAAAAGATGCCGCGGCGACAGCCCTTTATGGTACAAAAGCCGCCAATGGCGTTATCGTGATTACCACGAAAAAAGGCCGCGTGGGTGCCCCCATCATCAACTACAACATGACGACCACATTCCGGCAACGCCCTCGTTACTCTGATCGTAAAATAGAGTTGATGAACTCCAAGGAGCGCATCCAATTCTCCCGCGAATTGAACGAACAACACTATGTCTTCTCCGGTCACTTCAATTACGTGGGATACGAGGGATTACTCAATGACTTGTATAACGGAAAAATCAACGACACACAGTTTGCCGAAAAAGTCGCCTACCTGGAAACATTAAACACGGACTGGTTTAAACTATTGACCGAAGACAGTTTCTCTCACCAACATACCGTCAGCATATCAGGAGGTTCAAACGAAACTCGTTACTACGCTTCCATCGGTTACTCGCGTGACAACGACGTGCTTAAAGGAAATTACAACGAACGTTACACGAGTAGCTTGAACCTGGAATCCACCTTGACAGAATGGCTGAATGCCTCTTTTCAAATGCAAGGGAACGTGAGTCGTCGGAAATACAATCAAAGCGAAATCTCTCCCATGGATTATGCATACAACACCAGTCGCGCCATTCCGGCATACGATGAAAATGGAAAGTACGCTTACTATGAGAAACAGACCGGACGATACTATCGCCAATACAATATATTGAACGAATTGGAAAACAGTTACACGGACCAACACTCCTCGGGAATCACCGTTACGGCCAATTTGCGTTTCGGCATCAATTCATGGCTCAATGCCAACGCCATCATTTCATACACCAACAGCAATACGGAGATCGAAGGATATTGGGGAGAAAAAACGTATCATGTGGCCTGCGAAAGGGGCTCGGAATACGGTGAAGCCGCACCGTCTTATTCCACATTACCCTACGGAGGCGAACTCTGTACCAATGAAACAAGAAACAACTCCTACACGGCACGTTTACAAATAAATGCCGACAAATACTTCGGTGCAGAAGAACAACACAACATCAACCTCAGTGCCGGTTTCGAGATGAATTCCAGTAAATACAAAAGCTACAAGCGCACAGATCGTTGTTACTACCCGGATCGAGGCATGACCTTTGTGTCGGGAATCGACCTTGAAAGTTTTCCGGATTATGGCGTTTGGCTAGCACAAAACGTACCTTCTCTGAGCGATAACCTGACCAATACTCTTTCTGGATACGCCACCCTCTCTTACAGTTACCACAATTACTTTACGGCAAACGTGAATGCCCGTGTGGACGGATCCAACAAATTCGGAGATCAAAGTAACGATAAGTTCTTACCGATCTGGTCGGCATCGGCAGTTTACAACTTCTCGGAACATGAAGCCTTGAAAGCCGAATGGATTGATTACATGACACTCAAAGCCTCTTTCGGTTATCAAGGAAACATGCTGGAAAGTCAGTCTCCCGTCATGTTGATAAAAAAACTTCCCGTCGATCCTTTCTATAACGAATTGAAGAGCAGCATCGAACGCAATCCGAACCCCAATCTAAAATGGGAAAAGACCAGTTCATTCAACGTGGGTTTACAATTCTCACTGTTGCACAATCGCATTCAGTTCGAAGCCCAATATTACTACAAACGCACGAAAGACGCTTTCATGACCAAAGAGGTGGCCAGCATGAACGGCGTTGACTCTTACGTGATTAACGGGGGTGACGTGGAGAACAAAGGATACAGTGTTGACATTACCGTATCTCCGATCACCCGTGCCGATCTCTACTGGACCATATCTACCTCTTTCTCAAAAGACAAAAATACAGTGAAAAACGATCCGAGTTCTCAAACCTATGACTATTCGGAATTCTTGAACGGAACCGCCGTGATCAAAGGAAAAGCAGTCAACACCTTCTATTCATACGACTTCATCGGGCTCAACCCGGTAGATGGAGGTCCGTTGTTCAATGACATGGAAGACCAGAAACATGAGTTGTACGGGTTAAACAAATACGAAACATTTACCCGCGTATTAAAAGCAACCGGTCGACGCGAACCCTATATGTCCGGAGGATTAAGCACGATGTTACGCTACAAAAACATTCGTATGAACGCCATGTTTTCCTACAGCCTGGGTGCAAAAACGCGTTTATTCCGTATGTTTAATAAAAATCTTTCCCCGGAATACAATGTACACCGCGACTTCTTGAAACGTTGGCAAAATCCTGGAGATGAATTAAAAACAAATATTCCCGCTTTGGAATCCTTGTATAGCAATGCTTACTGGAATTATGCAAACCACTACTCGGATGTATTCGACAATATTCAAACCTTTGCCGACGACGCTTGGACCATGTACGACTATTCGGATGTACGAGTGGTAAGTGCCAACTATCTGAAATGTTCCAGTTTAAGTTTCACGTACGAATTCGGAAAGGATTTATTGTCGAAAATAGGCTTCTCCCGCCTCTCCCTCTCGTTGTCCGGGACAAACCTATTTACACTGTGTTCCAAGAAACTAAAAGGACAGACTCCGACTCAAGGCGGTTTCAGTGAAATACAGTTATCAGACCGTCCCACTTATTCTTTCGGATTGAGTGTCTCATTTTAAAACAGGAAAAACATGAAAAAGATATTCATAATCAGTTGCATTTTATTCGTTCTCTCCTCTTGTGACAGTTTCCTGAAGGAGTATTCGCAAGATCTGGCAAGAGTTGAAACCATCGGAGATTTGGACGAATTACTGTTGGGGAGTGCATATTATCCCATCGGATACAAATACATATCGGGTTATACCCTATACACGACAGGCGAGCCGTACAATCAATATATTCACTTCATGAGCGATGAACTAAAACAAAACGAAGAGACATCCTATGGTTCCAATGGTGTTTTTGAAACTGTTTTCGGGTATTACACGTGGCAGCGTCAAGTAGGAATCAACATAAAAGGGACCAGCGTTGGAACCGAAAATACAGATTGGAAAAAGACATATAATTACATCAACGCCACCAACATGATTCTAAGTGAATTAAACGAAGTAACGATCCATGACGACGAAGAAGAAAGTACGAAAATGCGGGTAGAGGGAGAGTGTCATTTCTTGCGAGCGTTATACTATTTCACCTTGGTAAACCTGTACGCAGACCCGTACGTACCTTCTAAAGCTGCCAGTACTCCGGGAGTTCCGTTGAAATTAACTTCGTATATCGAAGACAAGGAATACCAAAACAACTCGGTGGCAGACATCTACGAACAAGTGCTGAAAGACTTGAATCGAGCCACAGAATGCTTGTCTCAAACAACACGTAAAAGCATTTACAGGGCTGACATAACGGCCGCTTACCTATTAACGGCTCGGGTTTACCTGTACATGCAAGACTATCCCAATGCCCGTAAATACGCCCAACTGGTATTGGATCGTAACGACAACTTAACTGACCTCAATCGCTTTGCAGGTACAGATAATGTTTTCACCTCCGAGAATCCCGAAGTAATCTTTAGCATGGGAGGGCATTTCCTATCGTACAACATTTACGGAGACGACCGATACGATGAAGAGTATCCGTTCTATATTTCGGATGACTTAATCGCCGCTTTTGAAAACAATGACCTCAGAAAAAGCCTTTATATCTCGGAAGGAGGATACGGCTATTACTACAAAAAAATCTACTGGGGAAGAAAACATTACGGTTCCTCTTGCAGTGTCTCCGATAACTTTTTGTTCCGCACCTCGGAAGCCTATTTAATCATGGCCGAAGCATGCGCTTTTGACAACGAGGAAGGCTCCGCACGTCAATACATCGAACAGTTGCAAGCCAAACGATTCGGAACGGCGCCCTCGGTCACTCAATCCGGAAACGCACTGATCGATTTGATTCGAGAAGAACGCCAACGGGAGTTATGTTTGGAAGGTCACCGTTGGTTTGACTTACGTCGTTACACAGTATGTGAAAAATACCCGTGGTCAAAAACCATCCGACATCTTTACACAGATTTCAGCTCTCAAGATTGGACTCCGGAAAGAACCCGCATTTTTGAACTAGAACCCAATGATAAGGCATATACTTTAGCATTCCCCAAGGAAGTATTGGATTTCCAAAACACGTTGAACACGAACAATCGACCGGAACGCCTTCCTGTGGAAGAAAGTAATTATTAATAAACAAGTACATTACAATGAAAAAGATATATTACATCATCTTACTCAACCTCTTAACTGTTACTTTTTCTTGTAGCAAGGAGGATGATTTGGAACCGACAGACATTCGGTACGATTACTTCACGGTCTCTCCGGATGCCAATGACGAGGAATCCATATTACGACGCAAATTTTACGAAGATCACAACATTCATCTTCTCTTCAATGATACCCTACGCCACGAACAACGGGGTACGTATGCCGATGGAACACCGCATTGGTTTACAGAGCTACTCGACTTGTCTTACGACATCACAAGCACAAAAAACGAAACTCGTTTTACATATATCCGAGATCATCAAAAGCAAAAAGAAGGCATACGCTATGCGGAAACCTACATTCTACCCCATTTAGACAAAGAATTACGCCCTTATTCCATCTTTTTGGTGGAGACACTGGAAGAGTACGGCTGGAGATGGAATACCGTTGCCTACTATAACGGGAAACGTTGTCTGGCCCTTGCCATCCAAGGCATCGCCGAGCTGGAGGAAGAAGAGATAAAAGAACGCTGCATTGACATATTCTACAACATCGTCGACAGTAAAACAAACTATTATGACGAAGAACTGAATGACTTCATTGCATTGGGCAACAAACTTCACGGAGAAACATTCGAGTCGGCCGGTCTATCCGACGATCCGACAGACGAAGAGATCTACGCCTTCGGATTTTTAACCTGGTCAACCTGGTACCAAGAATTTCCAAGCGAAAGTAGTGATTTCACTTCATTTTTGAAAGCGGTCTTCTATCAAAAAGAAGAAGATTTCAAAGTTCAATACGCCTCATATCCTCTCATTCTTCAAAAATACGATATCATGAAAGAGGTGGTCAAACAAAAAGGTTATATATTCTAATCGGAAACGTATGAAAAAGATATTCAATTTATTATGTATCATATCCGTCATTCTTATCACCGGATGTAATGACGACGACAAACTACCCCGTGTAACCCCGGAAGCAACCGGTACTTTCTGCGATGTGGACGGACAAGAATACCAATGGGTGCGCTATAACGGGATCGACTGGATGACCTCCAATTACAAAGGAGGAACCCCCTATTACGAGGCCAAAGACAAATGGGACGACGACCTGATCGGCATTGACGACAAAGAGCTGGCCATAGCCGATCTGGAAACTTTCGGCAATCTATATACCTACGAACAGGCATTAGATCTCGCTCCCGAGGGTTGGCGTCTCCCGACAGACGAAGATTGGCAAGAACTAGAACAAGCCATGGGTATGTCTGCCCAAACAGCAACACAAAAAGGTTGGCGCGGTTCGAGTATCGGAGAGTTACTCCAGCAAGACGAGACAGGCAGTGGAATGCATCTTCAATTAGGAGGATATGTTTCCGTACGAGCCGGAAGACCCATGAACTTACACCTGCGTCTTGTCCGCTCCACCGGATACTACTGGACCTCCACGGAAGCAAAAGGAAGCTATCCGGAGGGTACGGCTGTATACTATCGAAGCATTCGTTACAATACCTCAAAGATCGAGCGTGAAATTATCGCTACCGCCGAACAAGACTATTTAGACAACGTGTATCCCAAATATTTAAGCGTACGTTACGTGCGTGATGCCCAATAAACAAAAAAACGATGAAAAACATATATTTTATAGCAATTCTATTTGCTTCCATAACAACATTCGCCCAAGAGGGAGTGAACTTCCGCAATTTAACATTCACAGAAGCCTTGGCTCAAGCCAAACAAGAAAACAAACTGGTATTCATTGATTGCTATACCTCCTGGTGCGGACCGTGTAAAAACATGACGGAAAAAGTGTTCCCGCAAAAAGCCGCAGGCGACTACTTTAACCCTCGATTCGTATGCGTGAAATATGATATGGAAAAAGGAGAGGGCGTAGAACTCGCCAAGCAATTTGACGTCCACGCCTACCCCACCTTTATCATCATTCGGACCGATGGCACGGTACAACACAAACTGGTCGGAGGTGACAATTTGGAAAACTTCATTGCAAGAGTGGAAAAAGGATTAAACGAAAAGACCTCCCTGCTCTATATGAACCAAGCATACGAGAAAGGAAACATGAGCAAACAAGAACTCATGGAATACAAAAATGCCTTATCGGAAGCCGATAACGACAAAGAGGCGGCCCGTGTGTATCAAGAACTACTCAACCGCTTAACGGAACAAGAGAAAACTCAAAAAGAGTTTTGGTCTCTTTACACAGATGGAAGTTGCACGATCGGTTCACCCATGTTCGACTTTTTACTAGCACATTTACCTGCCATCAGAAAGAACGTGGGAGAAAACACGGTAGACCGATTCATCTACAACCATTACGCCAGAATATTACAGGATCACATCATCGGATATGCCAAAGAGGACGCCATTCCTGTTGTAACACTAAAAAAACAAATTCACGGATTCCAAATCAAAGGACAGGAGAATCTGGAAAAGATGTTAGTTTTGGCAGAACCCGTCAGCAACAAAGAAATTGACAAGGTAGCCGCCATCGTAAAAGAGAAAATACCTCAAACCAGTGCCGAAGAATTAAAGTTATACGCTTTTGCTTTCCGAGCCATCTTGTGGACAACGCCAAAGCCTCACCCGAAACACTACCAGCAGGTAGGCAAAAAACTGGTCAAACAAACCATCGCCAACATGGAAAAGAAAGCGGACAAATTATCAAGTAACGACTTGGTCACGTATTCCATTATCCTCATGTGCATGGGTGATGATACGTTGGAAAAGAAAGACTACATCCGATTGATCGCACTCGGAGAGAAAGTACTTCCCAACCTACCCGATGACGACGAAAAAAGTCATGCCCAATGGACTTTCGACGGCTATAAAAAACATGTAGAATCCAATCGTAAATAATCATTCCATGAAAAAAAGATATATACCCTTTTTCCTGTTGTTGAATGCCCTCTACTCTTGCAACAACAAACCGATGGACCATTTCGTCTTACGAGGAACAATTCCCGGGGCCACCGACAGCACCGAAATTGTCTTATCTCCCGCTGGAAAGTACTATCAAAAAATAGCACAAGGCTTTATCGTCAATGGCAAATTCGAACTTCAAGGCAAAGTGGATCAACCCACATATTGCCGATTGAGCATGAACGATCAAGATATTCTTGATCGCTCCGACTCACAACAACACAGTCGATACATGGAAATTGACTTTTTTGTCGAAAACGGAGACTTAACCTTTCAAACACCTCATATCGACAGCCTGCCAGAATCTTTTTGGAGATACGATGTCCGAAAAGAAAAGAACTACACCTTGACAGGCTCTCCAACCCAAGAGGTTTTTTATCGCTATCAACAACAAACGATTCCTTCGCGTCACGGCATCCGTCAGTTGGAACAGCACCTTTTGAAAGATGCGAAACCCGAAGATTATAAAACACTGACAAAAACGAAGTCCGAACTGGAAGCCAAAACGAAAGAGTTCATACGACAAAATCACAACCTACCGGTCAACCTTCATCTTGTCAACCAGTTAAAAAAAGAGCCATTCACCTACGACCAAGCCTATCTCGACGAATTGACCGGTTTCTTTGCCTCCTACCAAGATACTTGCTCCGCATTGAAAGATTTTCGGCAATACCTACAGGAAGCCCGTACATACGTACAAGGCAAACCGCTGGAAGACGGAAAAATCATTACACCCGACAAACAAGAAACATTACTGCTCTCCCGCTTAAAAAAAGGAAACTACACCGTGATTGATTTTTGGGCCTCATGGTGCGGTCCATGTCGCGCCAGCTTCCCACACTTGCGGGAAATGTACAAAATATACGGGGAAAAAGTAACTTTCATCAGCATCTCGGTTGACAAAGATGAAAAGGAGTGGCAAAAAGCTCTTGAGGAAGAAAAACTACCCTGGGAGCAGTACCTCGCAACACCGGAATTCAGTAAGGCAACCCGTACAGACTACAACTTGACAAGTATTCCGACATTCCTAATCATTGACCCCGAGGGAAACATCATTTTCTCCGGGCACAACAGCAATGAACTTGAAACCATTCTTGAGGAAAAAAACAGATAAAAACACTTCTATAAGTAAGTTGCTTATTGATTATTATTTCTAGTTTGAATGGCCGGGATACGGAAACATACCCGTATCCCGGTTTCTTATAACATCCAATCTCTCCCCCACCACGAATAATTTCCCCCAATTTCATCCATCATTAGCAAAAATTAATAACTTTGTGAACTCTTGAAAGTGTTTACGTGTTTATGTATATTTTAACGAAAAGATGATGGAACAAAAGAAAAATTCTTACAGCATGGGGATTATCATTATCGGTATCCTCTTCTTTATCTTCGGGTTCGTCACGTGGTTAAATGCCACTTTGATCCCTTATCTTAAAATCGCCTGCGAACTGCAACATGAATGGCAGGGGTACCTCGTGACCTTTGCATTTTACATTGCCTACTTTGTCATGGCACTGCCCTCGTCCTGGGTACTGCGGAAAACAGGATACAAGAACGGTATGATGCTCGGTCTTCTCGTGATGGCCATCGGTGCCTTACTATTCATTCCGGCCGCCATGACTCGCACCTACGGGTTATTCCTGCTTGGATTATTCATCATGGGTACAGGACTATCCGTACTCCAAACAGCTTCCAACCCTTACGTAATCGAGCTTGGCCCCGCCGAGAGTGCCGCCCAGCGCGTGAGCATCATGGGTATCTGCAACAAGGTGGCCGGAGCCATCAGCCCGTTGATCCTCGGATCAATCATGTTGAAAGACATAGATTTACTTGAAGCAAAATTACAAACGATGGATGCCGTGCAAAAAGCTGCGGAACTTGACTTCTTAGCCTCCAAATCCATCGTGCCTTACGTCGTGATCATGATATCACTTGTCGTGTTGGCACTATTCGTTCGTTTCTCCCCGCTTCCCCAGATTGAGGATCCGGAAGAAGAAGAAGGTAGCTTGCAACACAGCGGGAAATCAAGTATATTCAGTTTTCCCCACCTATGGATCGGGATTGTTACCCTATTCCTGTACGTGGGAGTTGAAGTGATCGCTATTGACACGATCATCGGTTATGCCCAATCCATGAAAATGGATATGGATACCGCCCGGATATTCCCAACTTACGGTATGATCGCCATGATTGTCGGTTACATCATCGGAATCATCGCCATCCCGAAATACATCAGCCAGGAAAAAGCCCTTGCTTGCTGTGCTGCCCTAGGGGTTATCCTCGGAATCTGTACTGTCATATTGCCGGGAGAGATCTCCATTTGGTGCCTGACGTTGTTAAGTCTGGCAAACTCACTCATGTGGCCTGCGATCTTCCCCCTTGCTATCTTCGGGTTGGGACGCCACACGAAAACCGGATCGGCCCTACTTATCATGGCCATCGCCGGGGGAGCCTTACTCCCGATGTTATACGGTTCACTGACCACTTCCATGGGATACCAAGGGGCCTACTGGATGATGTTGCCTTGCTACCTTTTCATTTTGTACTTTGCGGTAGCTGGACACCGGGTTGGAATCAAACATCTTTATAAAAAATAGTTACAAGTTGCAGGTTTGCAGGTTACAAGTTTATCACTAACCTGCAAACTTGTATTTTGTAACCTATAATTTGCAACTTATTAACCTGTAACTCGCCGTAGGCAAATCAAGCTATGGAAAAAACAAAAGCTGCCAAAAACCAAAAATTATTCGGGATTGCCACTGTTGCATTCCTTTCTATCGGAATTGTACACGTGGGCTATAAAGCTCTGGAAATATCAGCCCACGAAGAGTGGGGAATGCCGTGGTATTTCGCCATCTTTTCTCCGGGATTGGTTTACGTTTTCCCATTAATCGTGTGTATTGTTGCCTATTTCTTCTTCTCGAAAGAATTAAAGAAAAAAGACGAAGAATAATAAAGACCATTTAAAATGGCCTTTATTATTTTATTCCAATATCACCGTCACCGCTCTCGCCCCGTGCGCACCGATGACTAGCGCCTGTTCAATATCGGCCGTCTTCGAGGGACCGGAAATAAAACAACCATACCCAAAATCATCAAAAGCGGGTTGCTTGTATGCCTCATGCATATTATTCACCAGACGATTCCGGTCAAGTAGGATCACCAAAGCCTCGGAAATAAAAAAGAGAGCCTTGTAACGGGTACGCTGGTTAATCCATACCATCCCATTTTCCAGAATCCCGAAATCCCCCCGGATCACCCCGACATCCGTACCGTTCAATTCCTGCGGATCATCCAACGTATCGGGATTCACCGTGGCACATGTAACTTCCGGTAAATTTGACGCAATTGACTTGGCATCGGGGAACACGTTCCGGATTACCTCGTTCACGTCCTGCCCATTCTCCAACACCACGCAATTTCCTCCCACGGCCTTCATGACCTTCTCGAACTGTACCAGCGGATCAGAAAACGTCAACGGCTCGAACGTCATCTCCGGTCGTTCCACTTGATCCACCGCATGCTTTTTCAGCCTTACTAAAATATCTTCTTTACTACCCATATTCTAATTTTAGATTTTAAATTTTAGATTCCAGCCACACAAGGCCGACACCTTTTCAATCGTAAATCGTCATTCATAAATCGTAAATTAATCGGCTTTCAATCCCTTTTTCCACATCTCGTTAAACGTTTCCTTAGCGAACTCCGGAAGTTCTCGTCCGATACCCCACGCATCAAAAGAATTATACAAGACAAAACGGGGCATATGCTCGGCAACACGTCCGGCAGCAATAGCATTATAGAACAAACCGGGATGATTCATGATAAACTTCATTCCCTTCACCATCAACTTCTTCGATGGATCTGCCAAATGCAGAGGTGCCAGATTCTGCCGCCACTTGTAAATCTGTTCTGCCAGATCAATCTTCACTGGACAAACATTCGAGCAAGAATAACAAAGCGAACAAGCCGACACGTTCCCCGAATACTTCTCCGGCGACTTCAACATACCCAAGTTAATCCCCACGGGCCCCGGTATAAAATAAGAGTAAGAATATCCCCCCGTCCGACGATACACGGGACAAGTGTTAATACATGACCCGCAACGAATACACTTCAACATATTCACGTGTTCCGTGCAGGCCAAAATATCACTACGCCCGTTATCCACGATCACGATATGCATCTCCTGCCCTTCCACCGGTTTCTTGTAATGGGACGTGTAGGTCGTTGAAGGCTGTCCCGTGGCAGAGCGGGCCAACAGGCGCACGTACAGGGCTAGTGCATCATAATCCGGTACCACTTTTTCAAGCCCCATGATTGCGATATGTACTTTTGGAAAAGAAGTTCCCATATCGGCATTTCCCTCGTTCGTACAAACCACAAAAGCACCTGACGAGGCCACGGCAAAATTAACACCCGTCATGGCAATATCTGCATGCAGGAACTTCTCCCGCAAGGCAGCCCGGGCCGCATGAGTCAAGTAAGTCGGATCGCTATTCCCCGGTTCCGTGTGCAACTCTTTCTCAAACACCTTCCCCACCTCCTCCCGTTTCACGTGAATGGCAGGCAACACAATATGACTGGGCGGTGTACCCATGAACTGCATGATCCGTTCACCCAAATCCGACTCCACGGCATCAATTCCCCTAGCCTCCAGATAAGGACTCAACCCGCACTCTTCCGCCAGCATCGACTTACTCTTCACGAGATTCTTTCCCCCATGTTTCTGGATAATCTCGTAAACAATCCGGTTATGTTCCTCGGCATCTTTCGCCCAGTGAACCTGAATCCCGTTTGCCGTGGCGTTCTTCTCGAACATTTCGAGATAATATGGTAAATTGGCAATCGTATGTCGTTTCATATTACTCGCCATCTCCCGCAACGCTTCCCATTCGGGAACATCATGAGCCATCCGGTCTCGTTTCTCTCGCACGAAGAACAGCGCTTGATCATGCCATGCTGTTCTCTCCCGATCAGCTATAAATTTCTTGGCAGCTTTAGCGTGTGAACTCATATTTATTTGATTTACGTTATTTGCAAAAATAGTTTATAAGACCCCAAGGACTCCCGTCACTTTACGAACTTTATAACCCTTGACTTAATATCTCTACCACGTGTATAGTCTTTATCAGCAACTTCTCCCGGCGAATAATCCCTTCCATGTGCATCAGGCAAGAACTATCCGCTCCCGTGATGTATTCCGCCCCGGTTGACATATGATCATGCACCTTATCCTGTCCCATGCACACGGACGTCGCCGCTTCCTCCACCGAGAACATTCCCCCGAAACCGCAACACTCATCCACCCGCTTAGGCTCGAACACTTCCACGTCCTTCACCAGCGACAACAAATCCCGCAACTTGGAATAACGGGGAATCATCAACTCGCTCGGGGAAGAAAGATGTAATAACCTTTCCCCGTGGCAACTATTATGAATACTTACCTTGTGTGGGAAAGAAGCATTCAGCTTATCAACCTTTACCACATCATGCAGGAACTCGCAAATCTCGTAAATACGACTACTAATACAAGCATGTTCCTCCCGGTTCAACAACCTCGGGTAATGCTCCTTCACGAAAACCACGCAACTGGCCGATGGCCCCACCACGTAATCATACTTCTCGAACAATCCCTCCATCCGCTTGGCCAGCCCGGTCGAATCCCTCTCGAATCCTCCATTCGCCATTGGTTGCCCGCAGCAAGTCTGATCCAGCGGGTAATCGACATCCAATCCCAACGAGGTCAGCAACTTGTATGAGGCCACCCCCACACCCGGATAAATCGCATTAATGTAACAGGGAATAAATAATCCTATTTTCATACTATATTAATTAGTTACAAGTTACAGATTATTAATAAACAAGACAGGTACCAATACCTTCAACATCCCGTGCCGAAAAGAATTCACCGTGTCCGGAATCGAAGTATGAAAAGCCAGAATAGCCTCCAAAATTCCCATACACCTTTTGTTTTAAATATTAAACTTCTTTTCATTCACCTCGCCAGCCAAATACCCAATCTACTGCTTCTCGTAAATTTTAACGAAGAAATGAAATATTTGTTACAGGCTTGCTACATTTTCATGTAAAAATTCATAAGGTTCCCCAAATAATGATCTCTAGAGGTATTTTGTCCACTGCACCCCAATCTGTCGTTAAACCTGATCCAAAGGATTCTCGGCCTTTATAAACTTTACAAACTTTATGAACCAATCTCGATAAAAAACAGTATTTTCGCGTTACTATGAAGAAATTGGACATCAAAGGCATATTCACAAGGCCCCGGAAACTACTACTTCACCCCGAAACGGAATGGCAGGTGATCGGTCGGGAGAACATCGAGGGAATCGAACTTTTCAAGAATTTCCTCGTGCCTTTATCCGTGCTTTCTTCTGTATGTGCGATATTGCTACGTCTATTGTCAACCTCACCTCTCTATGCCATTGGAACCGGCATCATCCTGTTCATGGCCTCCGTCGTGGGGAGCTACATCGCTTACCGGGTGTCCCGTGAATACCTCTCTAACAAAGTGGCTGCAGCCAACCAGATGGCCCTTCGCCTTGCCGTGTACAGCTCGGCCGTCTTCATCCCGTTTCACTGCCTTTCCAGTGGATTCTCGGAAGGATTTATATCCCAACTCATGGCAATATGTAGCCTACTGTGCCTACGTACCCTTTACGTCGGACTGAACCAATTGACCGCCCTCGACGTACAATACCGCAAAAGCGCCATCATCATCATTGGCTTACTCGTGATCGTATCCCCGATCATCATCCAGCAACTATTGATGATTATGTTCAGAATACCCACTATTTATGCTTAAACGTCAAGACCTATGCAAAACGACATTAATATAAAAAATAGAAGAGCATCCTTCGACTACGAGTTCTTGGAAGAATACACCGCCGGAATCATGCTCACCGGTACCGAAATCAAATCCATCCGGGCCGGGAAAGCCGGGTTGGTGGATTCCTACTGTTATTTCCACAACGGCGAACTGTGGATTAAGGGTATGTACGTTGCCGAGTACAAGCTGGGTACCTACTACAACCACATCGAACGCCGCGAACGTAAACTCTTGCTACAAAAGAAAGAACTTGTCAAGCTCGAACGCAAGACCAAGGAATCGGGACTTACCATTGTCCCCGTCCGTCTCTTTCTTAACGAGAAAGGCTTCGCCAAACTCCGCATCGCCCTCGCACGGGGAAAGAAAGAATACGACAAGCGAGAAACCCTAAAACAGAAAGATGCCAAACGGGAAATGGACCGCTACATGAAAAAATAAAACCCTTGAACATGCAAAAATACATTCTTATCTGCCTCCTGTTTCTACTCACTGTTTCCTGCGAGAAGGACAAATTCGAGGGAATAGAACTATCAACTGGTAATGACATCCGCATAAGCAGCGAGCGACAAACCATCCGCATCGCTCTTCGAAGTGGTTCCGACTGGTCACTTGCCAGCCCCACCTCTTGGTGCCGAGCAAGCAAAGTAAGTTCCTCACGAGGAGATACGCTCGTGATCAACACGCAAGTCAACACGACCACAACCGAACGCACGGGTACTGTCACGATCTCCAATTCAGACCAACAACAAATCCTCTCTATAACCCAAAAGGGAGAAACCTATTTCGAACTTCCGGTCATTTTTCACGTGTACACTAATGGTTCTGCAAACGATGTGAAAGCCATGGGCGACTATATCCAAGAATGTATGGATTACGTAAACAATTTCTACCGTGGCAATAACGGTAAAAGCGAGAATCTCAACCTGCAATTTATCCTTGCCACCACCACGCCCGAAGGAACTCCCTTGGAAATGCCGGGAGTAAACATCATTTGGAATCCATCCACCCTATTCGATGCTAATAATTACCTTGTTAAAAATAATTACCAAGGGACTGACATAATATGGGATCCCAACAAGTACATCAATATCATCGTCTGCTCCTTTACCGAAAAAGACGTAACAGGAATCGCCATGACTCCATACACACCGCAAGGTAAATCCCTACCTGGTTTAAGGAGAAATGACACATTTTACACGAGTCTTCCCACCACCTCCGTGCAAGCCGTGATGATAAACAGCGCATTCATAGATAAAACAGAAGTCGGAGCTCATGGTCAAGAACAAGTATGGCCCAATACTCTCGCCCATGAACTGGGACATTATCTCGGATTATTCCACGTATTTTCCGGTGGAGACAATGGACAAACAACCGATTATTGCGAGGACACACCCGATTACGACCGCCCGGCATACGAAAGTTGGCTGAAAAGTGTATCTGGATTAACTTTTGCCCAAGCCACACAACGTAAAAGCCGCAATGGAACTACTACTTTCACATCCTATAATATCATGGACTATCAATATGGTTATCGTGATCGTATCACCCCCGACCAGCGAGCCCGCATCAGGCACGTCCTTGATTACAGTCCCCTTATCCCGGGACCGAAAATCGCAGTAGAAAATATCAGTCGCACAACAATCATTACCGAAGAACCACTCGTAATCAAGTAATCCACCACGAAATAAAAACGTGAAGTAAACTCAACAACAACACAAAAAAAGTAAAGGGCATCGCCCTTTACTTTTTCCTTTGTGGCAACAAAAAATACCGTCTATCTTTACCATTCAACTCCTTCTGTTCCTCAGTCAACTCCAAGAAGTTATTTAGCAAGCACAACCGTTTTAACGTGGGTAAATGAAAAAGGAAATCCGGCACCTTGCCCGTCAACTCGTTACCCTGTACCAAGAAATCTTCCAACCATTCCATTCCCCCCCATTCCCCTGGGATTTTCCCACTAAACTCATTCCCAAGGAGAAACAACCGTTTCAGTTTTTTCAATTCTCCCCATTCCACTGGTAATTTCCCTGTCAACTTATTCCCTCCGACATCCAACACCTCCAACTCGGAAAGCCACCTCAACTCGGCAGACAGTTCTCCATTCAACATATTATTCCCTAGATCGAGAATGTTCAAACTTCGCATATTTCCAATTTCAACAGGAATCGTTCCAGTCAATTTATTCCCTCGGAGAGCCAAAATGGTCAATTTATCCAAATAACCGATTTCGGCAGGTATTCCCCCACTTAACTCATTCATCGACAAATCCACCCTTT
>DYVS01000299.1:0-4135 GCA_020743075.1 Butyricimonas virosa
CATGTATGAGTATGCAAACATGGATATCAATTCTCACGAATCTGTTTCCGGTAATCTCGGCTCTGACTTGTTGCCTGTTAATGATACTTACTTATAAAGATAGCGTGCGGGAGGAAGAGCGTTACTTGAAACGGGGACTATTCTTTTTCTATTTTTCGGTTGCTTTTGGATGGGCTTGCGTGATCGTGTACACGTGGTCGCCTCGCCTTTTTGTTTATTTGAATAGTTTGTGTTATTGTTCGTTTATCATGATGTCTGTGACTTTTTATCATGTTGTTTTTTGGTTGACACGGGTGGACTCTTCCGAGCGTTTTTCCTTGCGACATTACGGGTTACCCGTAATGATCCCGTTCGCTCTTCTGGTATGGAGTCTTTTCGTGCCTTTGGACGTGCAGGTGATGATCGTGGCCGTGGATAGTCCGATGGAGGAGGTTTATTTTTATTTTACTCGTTTTTTTACCTCCCAGTTGATGGTTGCGTTTCTGTTTTGTCTTTGTTATACCTTGCTGGGACTGAAGCGCCTGTTCCGCTACTGGCGTGTTATGCGGGAACGCTCGGGAGATATGAAAGAGCCTCCCTTGCGTTGGCTGGGAAGCGTGTTGCTCTTGTTTCTCGTTTCTTTATGTATGCCATTGTTGGAGCCTCTTTTTGCCGAAAGTTACTGGATCGATTTTCTTCCAATCGGTATTTTGTTAGTACAATTCTCGATTATATCCTACAATATTATCGTGGGGAATTATGTTTTGTGTCCTTGCGAGAGGAGTCTCTCCGGCGATAGGTCGGTTATCAAAAAGCCGTCTCTTTTGAACAAAGAAAGGTTCGAGAAATACATGCAAGAAGACAAGCCTTATTTGAATCCGGAATTGAAAATAACGGATCTGACCGGGGAGTTACAGACCAATCGCACGTATCTTTCCACGTTTATAAATCGCACGTACGGGATGAATTTTAAGGCTTATATTAATGATTGTCGCCTTCGTGAGATGGAGGCATTATTGGCTGATTCGACTTATGCGGGAGAGAGCATGACGGGATTGGCGATTCGTGCCGGTTTTGGTTGCTATCATAGTTATCGACGAGCAAAAAAAAGAAATATTACAAATTTCTAAAAAAATCACGATTTCTTTTCACCCGAATTGATCTGTTTCTCGCTTTACGTGTGGAAAGCCGGATGAAAAGGCTTTACTCTAAAAAACGAGATTATGAGTACAAAGGATGAAAAAGATTGGTTACGGGCGATATTGGAGGGTAGGGTCAAGCCGGGAGATGTCGAGTGGGAGAGAATATGGCAGGATGAGAATTTTACCGGGGTGAGGCGTGTGTTGAGAGAGGTCGGGATGCGAAAAAAGGATGAGCTGGTGGCAGATCGTGAAAAGATGTGGCGGGTCATCAAGCAGTATCGGGGAGAGGGGATGAACCGGAGGCATGTGCCTGCGTGGCGTTGGGTGGCAGCCGTGTTGTTGCCTTTGTTATTGGGAGGAATTTTATGGATAAATTTACGGGAGAAAAAGGACCTTCTTGTGGCGGAAGTGGTGCCGGAGATAGAAGCCGGAACACCTCGTGCCGTGTTGTTTATGGAACAGGGGGAAAGGATAGATTTGTCCTTGCTTGCCGGTGACACCATCCTAAATAAAGGAGATGTTCGCATCCGGCTCGATTCTTCTAAAAGCGTGACGTATGAACAAGTAAAAGGGACTCCTGCTAAGGTTGAGTACAATACGATTGTTGTCCCTCGTAAAGGTGAGTATCAATTGATTCTGGCTGATGGTTCAAAAGTGTACTTGAATTCGGAATCGAGACTTCGTTTCCCGACTTGTTTCGAGGGGAAGGAACGGCGGGTGTATCTGGAAGGAGAAGGGTATTTTGAGGTTGCGAGAGATTCCGCAAAGCCTTTTGTCGTGGAGGCGAAAGAGGTGGATGTGCGAGTGCTGGGAACAAGTTTCAACGTGAATACTTATGTCTCGGAACGGGCAATCCGAACGACACTGGTGAGTGGTAAAGTGCGGGTTGGAGATCGGCTGACCGGGAAAGGGGAGGTTATTTTACCGGGGCAACAAGTTGAGTGGAAAGATGGGGTTTTTGCAACAAAAGAAGTGGATACATCCATCTATACTGCGTGGATTGATGGGAAGTTCTATTTCGAGGGAGCCACGTTGGAGGAAATTACAGCGCAACTGGAACGTTGGTATGACATTGATTTCTTCTTTACTTCCGAGAACGTGAAACATTTTGCCTTTGCCGGGGTGATTAACAAGGAGTATTCTGCCAACAAGATATTCTCGATCATCGAGAAGACCACGCAGGTTCACTTTAACGTGAACGGTCGAGTGGTGACGGTGAGTGAAATAAATAATAAACAGAAATAATTGAAACAGACCGGGAATTGCAGCAACAACTCCCGGTGTGATAAACATCCCGCAAGGACTCGCAATCCCTGAAGGATAATTGTTTAACTCTTATTACAAAAGTATGAAAAAAAATCGAACGGGCACGAGGATTCCGTTAAGAAATCGGTGTGCTAAAATTTTGATGATTATGAAATTGACTTTTTTGATGATGTGTGTCTTTGTTTTTTCCCTGTCGGCAAGGGTGCGGGCACAGGATCAGATGGTGACGCTGAAAGTGGAAGGGGCGCCTTTTACCAAGGTTATTTCCGAACTGAAACGTCAGACGCAACTGGACTTTTTTTACAGCTTTAACGAGGTGGACGTGAATCAAACGATTTCCTTGAACGTTAAAAATGTGAAGATTGACGAGGTCTTGAAACGGCTGCTTGGTAGTAAATTTACCTGGGAATATATTGATCGGATGGTGATAATCAAGCCTGCCTCTCTCGATAGTCCGGAAAAGAAATCATTGCGGGTAAAAGGATTCGTGTATGATATGCAGAGAATTCCTATTCCCGGGGTGACAGTAAAAGTGGCAGGTGTGTCTTTAGGTACGGCAACGGATGCCCGGGGATGGTTTGCCATGGATTTGCCTGTAACGAGTGGTATGTTAGAATTTTCTTTCGTGGGCTTTAAGAAAAAAACGGTAGCTTTTAATGCTCAATCCGATACTTTGCGTGTTGTAATGGAAGAAGATGTTCAAGCGTTGGATGAAGCTGTCGTGGTAGCTTATGGAACGACAACTCGTCGTGAAATGACGGGAGCAATATCCACGGTAAAAGGAGAAGATTTGGAAGGAATTCCCTCCCCGAATATTGCAACTTTATTACAAGGAAGGGTTGCCGGGATGGATATTACGAATATTTCCGGGGCACCGGGAGGTGGTGGAGCTGCAATCACCATTCGGGGGTATAACTCTTTGGATATCGAGTTAGAGAGACGTTTTTCGAATCCATTATGGGTTGTCGATGGTGTTCCATTGAATTCTTTTACTTCTCCGATCACGGGAACGAACTTGTTGTCAGATATTAATCCCGATATGATTGAATCCATTGAAGTTTTGAAAGATGCATCTTCTGCAGCCATATACGGTTCCAGGGCTGCCAACGGGGTGATTATCGTGACGACGAAAAAGGGACGTCAAAACCAAAAAAGCTCTTTGTCGGTGAATGTTTCACAGAGCTGGAGCGTGTTGCCGGAATTACCGACGATCATGGTGGGGTGTTATGAAAGAGATTTTCGTTTAAAGGCACTGAGAAACGAATTGATCGCTTATTTGGATATGGAAAATTTGCGTTATAAATATCCCGAAACTTGGGAAGAGAATTACTTGCATCCCGGGGGGACGATGGATGCTTTGATGCACCCGGTTCCTTCTACTTCAAACGGGCTTTTTTTCCAGGACAGTTTGAACGATTTTTATAACAATGCCACGAACTTTTTCCCGATGTATTATCACAAGGGGAAAGTGACGAATGCCAATATCCAGTCTTACGGTGGTTCAGAAAAAATAGCTTATAGTTTGGGATTAGGTTATTACGATGAATCGGGTATATTGAAGGGAAGCGGCTTTAATCGAATAGATTTGAACTCCAGTATGAACATTATGCCGGTAGATAAATTGACCGTAGATTTACGACTGAATGCTTCTTTGGCTAATCGGAAGCAAGGATACGGATCGTTTAGTTCCAGTTTCCAGAGTTCTCCGATGATCGGTGTTGTGCCGGGAGATCCTTATTACCTCAGTT
>DYVS01000300.1:0-9363 GCA_020743075.1 Butyricimonas virosa
AGCTATGGTACCATTACTGAATTGCGAGTGCAAATATAGAGGTTTTATTTCAATCTGCAAGAGCTGAGGCAAAGAATCTCGAAAAATATTATTTTCCGCTTTGTCGAAGACGGATGCAGAGGTATATCATCCATATCATGATGACCATGGAAGCGTATGGAACTGCCGGAACGAACAAGAACCATAGTAAAAAGCCGATGATCAAGAGATAGAGGTAGATAAACAGATATTTGTTGATAATCCACGGAAGAGAGCGTTTCCCAAGGAAGAAGGCGGCGACGAGATTTAACGGGTTTGCCCAGAAGGCATTAAAGTTGGGGAACATCGTGGGATGTTTCGTGAAGAAACACAAAAAGACGATGAGGCACCCGACAACACCTGTCGCTATAAAGAATGGAATGGCGATTGCCTTTAG
Organism: Butyricimonas virosa; assembly: GCA_020743075.1. GTDB lineage: Bacteria > Bacteroidota > Bacteroidia > Bacteroidales > Marinifilaceae > Butyricimonas > Butyricimonas virosa_A. Next base: position 416 of record DYVS01000300.1, read on the forward strand.
TAAACGCCGGCTTTTTGCTTTTTGTAAAAGTAAAATGAGTGCAAGCGTGCAAATGGCAAAAACGAAGAACGGGGAGAAGTACCAGGGAGTTGAAAGATCTTGTTCCGGGGCTTCGTATACCGTTTCTATTGGTTGCACAAGTGGAGCTCCATTATATGCTGCGGAATCTAAATGAAACATGAGGTAGTCGGGAAGAAACATTTGTTCCCGGATGGTTGCTACGGAAGTTGCGGGAGACCCGAGGATCGTGTGAATGCCCCATTGAATCCACGGGGAACGACTTAGATATTCGTCCAGAAGATTCCAGAAACTTTTCGTGGAAGGTTGAGCTATCCATGTGATTTGATTGCCCGTGCTTTTCTCTATAATGTCCCGTACCCGGGTTGAACAGTTGTCATATAGGAAGTTGTAAAGGTATTCCCGGTTTGCTGGTTGATAGTTTTCGAAAAGTAAATCCATTAAATATTGTTTTTGAATGGAATCCAGGTTTAAGGTCTGGGAATACACGCTACGTTCATCATAGATGTAGGAGGATAAAAAACGACGGAATTCGGAACACGATAATTGGTAGGGGAGTAGACCACGTGCAAATTTGAAATAGAATCCTTGAGTTGCAAAATCAAAAGTCCCGTAATTGAAAACAATATCCATGTCGTTTGCCTTGTCAACCACCCGGATGCCCGTGTGTCCGAACAGCGAATAGAGTTCGTTACCCGGGGAACACGTCAGGATACTGATCGTGGCATCTTTGGACAACTTAATAGAAGCCGACGTACTCGCCGTGAGTAAAATCAAGAACAAGGATATGATGAATAGTTTTGTTTTCATGTGTTTTGATATTATAGTTTACACGGGGGATATTCTATGTCGCAAAGAAATAAAGCATTTCCGGGAACAGAAGTCCCTGCTTTGCATCGATCTTTGCTCTCGATAATTTGTTGGAATTGTTCAAGCGTGATACGTTTTTGTCCTAGATCCAGCAATGTTCCCACGATGGCACGTACCATGTTGCGCAGGAAACGGTCGGCCTTGATGGTAAATATAAGTTGTTCATCTGTTTCTTCCCAGTTGGCCTCCATCAAATGGCAGATGTTCGTTTTTACATCCGTGTGCAGTTTGGAGAAACTGGTAAAATCCTCGTAATGCATGAGAAGTTCACAAGCATTGTTCATTAACCGGATATCCGGTAAGGGATGCGGCCGGTAGGCAAACGGGTAAGTAAACGGATTCTTGTTTTTATTGATATAATATTTGTACGTACGCGAGATAGCCGAAAAGCGAGCGTGTATGTCAGGCAGTACGGCGTAAATATCTTTGATCGCGATGTTTTTTCCCAAGAAACGATTGAGCTTGTCCGTCAGGGCTTGTGTGTGGGCTATGACAACATCACTATCAAAGTGGGCCACGAAAAACGATGCGTGTACTCCCGTGTCTGTTCGTCCGGCTCCGGTCACGTTGATTTCCTGTTTTAGCAGGAGGGTAAGTGCTTTGTTGATTTCTTCTTGGACAGAGGGAGCATTGGGTTGTATCTGCCAACCGTTATATCCACTTCCGTTATATGCTAATTCAATAAAATACCTGTGCATGTTTCCACTTTTTCAAGATTCAAAATTAACAAAATTCCGTGAGAGTGGAAGAACATGAAATGTTTTTTACTTTTTCCGGTCTCCGGGTAGAGGGAATGTTTTTCAGGCGTAAAATTTAATTAATATGCAACTTGTACCCGTAAACTTGTAACGGAAGAGTATAAATGTTAATTTTTAACGCAGGTATCCTGACATTATATGCTGATTTTACGTTATATTTGTAAGTCCGTAGTTTTTCAAGGGCATATTTAATGTTGAAAAAGGAATGAGCAGTATTGTAGAAAATTTGAAAGAGATTGCCGGTAATTTGCCGGAGGGAGTAAAATTAGTAGCCGTATCGAAAACAAAGCCTGTGGAGGCGATAGAGGAGGCATACGAGGCTGGACAACGAGTATTCGGGGAGAACCGGGTGCAGGAACTGGCAGAGAAATACGAAGTGCTTCCCAAAGATATCGAATGGCACATGATCGGTCATTTACAGACTAATAAAGTGAAATATATGGCCGCTTTCGTTTCTTTGATTCATGGTGTGGAAAGTTTGAAATTGCTGGAGACAATAAACAAGGAGGGAAAGAAACACGATCGGGTGATTCCTTGCCTGCTACAATTTTATATTGCCAGCGAGGAAACTAAATTCGGGTTGGATATGGAAGAGGCGAAAGTGCTCTTGGAGAGTGACGATTACAAGCAGATGAAGAACGTGAAGATCGTGGGTGTGATGGGAATGGCAACGAACACGGATGATGAAGGACAGGTCAGACGGGAATTTCATCATCTGAAAGAGATTTTTGATGAGTTGAAGGTAACTTATTTCGCGGGAAACCCTGAATTCAAGGAATTATCCATGGGGATGTCCGGTGATTACCGGATTGCCGTGGAGGAAGGAAGTACGATAGTACGTGTGGGGAGTTCCATCTTCGGGGCGAGGAATTATGCGAATATATAATTTGAAAGATTCATTATTAACTATTTAAATAAATCATTATGGCAGATTTGAAGACGAAATACATGGGACTGGAGTTACGGAGTCCGATTATCGCGGGAAGTTGCGGTTTAACGTCCGACGTGGAGAAGATGGTAGAGATGGAAAAAGCGGGAGTGGGGGCCGTGGTGTTAAAATCTATTTTCGAGGAACAGATTAACGAGGAGACTTCCGGGGTGTTCAAAGCCGGTTATGGGATGGGTGATGCTTATCCGGAGGCTGAGGACTATATCAAGGCGTACATTCGTTCCAACACGATACAGAAGTACGTGGAACTGGTTCGTAATGCCAAGAGTCGTTTGACGATACCCGTGATTGCCAGCGTGAACTGCTTTAGTGGTGGAGAATGGATTTCGTTTGCGCGCCAGCTGGAAGAAGCGGGGGCAGATGCATTGGAATTGAATGTTTTCATATTGCCGGTGAACGAGTTTAAAGAGAGTGCGGAAGTGGAGAACGTGTATTTCGATATTGTAAAATCTATCAAGAGTCAGGTAAAGATTCCTGTTGCCGTTAAAATCAGTCACTATTTCACGAATCTTACTGCTTTCGTGGATAAAATCAAGGCTTACGGGGCGAATGCGACCACTTTATTCAATCGTTTTTACGAGCCGGATATTAATATTAATACTTTAGAAATGGGGGCCGCTTCGGTGTTTAGCACGGCTGCCGAATTGAGGACAACTCTGAGATGGACCGGTATTTTGGCCGGGAAGGATAAGAGATTGGAGATCTCTGCTTCCACTGGCGTGCATGGTGGTGAGGCTGCCGTGAAATTGTTGTTGGCAGGGGCTACGACAGTTCAGGTTTGTTCTGTCCTTTACGAGAAGGGTATTCACGTGATCGAGGATATAAATAATTTTGTCGGGAAATGGATGGACTCGAAAGCTTTCAAGACGATTGAGGATTATCGAGGAATGCTTTCTTATTCGTCTATCGAGAACCCGGATCTTTATGAAAGAGCCCAGTTCATGAAATACTTTAGTAATAAACAATATTAATTTATGAGAAGTACATTTATCTTGTTGTTGTGTTGCATGTGCTTTGCATGTGCGAAATATCCGGGAGTACCGGAAAAATATCATGCTTTGTTGGATAAAGCTCTAGAAACCTCGGGAACGAATCAACCGGAATTGGCGAAAGCCTTGGAAAGTGCTACTCCGGAAGTGAAGGAGGGCGTGGCCTTTTTGATTTCTTATATGCCGGAGCGGGATTTGAAAACGATGAAAGGGGACGATTTGTTGTCGAACGTAAAATTGGCGTATGAAGCTCGTAACCGTTTTGTCTGGGCGAAGAGCGTGCCGGATTCTATTTTCTTGAATGACGTGTTGCCTTATGCTTCACTAAACGAGGAAAGAGATCAATGGCGTGCCGATTTCTACAAAAGATTCGCACCTTACGTGGAGAATTGCAAGACTTTGGAAGAAGCGATTAAGGCTGTGAACAAGAATATCCGAGATGAGGTGAAGGTGGATTACAATACGGCTCGCGAGAAACCGGATCAAAATCCCTCGGAGTCTATTCGTCAGGGAATGGCTTCTTGTAGCGGTCTGTCTATTTTATTGACAGATGCTTTGCGATCAGTGGGTATTCCTTCCCGTATTGCCGGGACTGCCAACTGGCATGATAACCGTGGAAATCATAATTGGTGCGAGGTTTGGTTGGACGGTAAATGGTATTTTACCGAGTATTACCCGAATGAGCTTGATCGTTCGTGGTTCCTTGCCGATGCCGGGAAAGCTGATCCCAAAGATCGTATGCACGCCATCTGGGCCTCTTCTTTCAAACCGACAGGGGAGAGTTTCCCGTTAGTTTGGGACCTTAGAAATAATGATGTGCCTGCTATTAATGTAACTCAACGTTATCTGGATATTTATCAAGAGGTTTATCAATCTCAGTTGGCCGGGGGAAATTACGTGCCTTTAAAGGTTATGATGTTTAAAGATAAACGTAATATGCGCAAATCTGACGATCGGGTAGCTGCCAACGTGGATATTTTCTGCGGTAAAGATCAAATTGGTGGTGGACGCACTGCCGGACCGACACAGGATATGAATGACGTGTTGGAATTTATGGTGGAAAAAAATAAAGTGTATACTTTGAATTATTTCGATAAAAACGGTCAGTGGGTTGGTGAAGAAGTGAAAGTGAAAGAAAAACCGGTAGAAGTTAAATTACATTTGTAAAAAAATAAGGGGCGGTTCTTGAGGCCGCCCTTTTGTTTATTAATTCTTGGGTATTGCAGATATAATCTTGAGATTATTTGCGTCTATCGTGACATCGAATTCCCGATCCCCTTGTTCAACTTCAAAAATGTAAACGAGCGAACCATCTGCTCTTTCTTCATAATCAATGTCGTCAATCCGGTAATTCGCATAGGAAGAAGTTTTCAGTACATTCATCACGTTGGCCGGTACATTATTGTGTGGAATTTCCCAAGTGGTGACAACCCATTGATTCTGGTGGTTGAATACTACCTCTTTCATGATTTGTTTATCCATAATATCAATTTTTAACACCCCTTTATCTTGATCGATTTCTACGATATTGGCTTGTGGGTATTTTTGCTGGATAAATTGTAAAACTGCTTGTGGTGCACTCTCCGGTTGATAGCCCCGGCCGTTATCCATAAGGGTTTTCACCAGAGTTCCATTTTCGAGATAATGCAGGGCAACTTCTTGTTCTCCGAGTTCTGCTTCGATGATGTAGATGGTCTCCATTCCGGATCGTTCCAGCTTGTCAACGTCTTCTACTTCCCATTTTCCGTATTCTCCGGATTCAAAGCTGTTGCGAATTACCACGGGGAGAGAACTATACTTGATGTCGCTTTCTGTCATCACCCATTGGCCATTGTTGTCAAACCAAGCCTCGACTTCCGTGAAGTCGATATGGAATTCGGCTACTTGATACGTGTTCTTCACTTCCCATTCTACTCGTTTTGCCGAGGGGTATTTTGCTTTAAAGGCACTCACAACATTTTTGGGTGGAGTGTAGCTGCTGTCTTTGCAGCTACTAAAAGCAAATGTGGTTGTGAGCAGGATTAATGCGGTAACTAATGTTGTTTTCATAATTTTTATTTTAAGATCCTCTTGTTTTACGTTACAACAATTTAAATGTTACCTGTTTATTATCCTATAATATTTCCATCCATGTCTACTGTTACCTGTCTCTCGTTATCACCTTGTTCCAGTTCGAATATGTAAACTTTGCTGTTGTCAGCACTTTCCTTGTAGTCAATATCATCAATGTGGAAACCGGGATTTGCGGCTTTTACTTTGTCGGCTATTTCCTGAATCTCTCTTTCTTTAACATCCCAAGTTGTGTATAACCATTCATTAGCGTTATTGAAGTGTAGTTCTTTTGCTTTGTTATCGTGTAGGATGTCGATTTCGGTAATTCCCTTTTCGATTTCAATATCCACGATCATGGCTTGCGGGTAATTGTTGTTGATGAAGTTTTTCAAGACTTCAGGAACCGTGTTGGGGTGATAGTTGTTGTTGTCAAGATCTTCTACGGCTTTGATTAAAGTTCCGTCTTCTGCGTAGAATAGATCGAATTCCTGTTTGCCTTTTTCAACTTCGATCACGTACATGGTTTCCATTTCAACTCTTTCCAGCATGTCCACGTCATCAACTTTCCAGCCTTTGTACTCCGATTCTCCAAATGCAGTTTGTATGGCTTCCGGGAGATTCTTGAACAGGATGTCACTTTCGGTCATCACCCATTCGCCTTTGGTGTTAAACCATGCTTCTTTCTCGATGTTATTGTCATAGAAGTCAGCCACGTAATGATCGTGTTGCAGTTCCCAGTCAATACGTTGTGCGTTCGGGTATTTTTCATATAATACGTTCACGATTTTTTCATCCGGGGTGTAGTTGTCATTATCGTCATCACAGCTTGTGAAAGCAAATCCGGCTAACAATAAAGAAGCGAAAATAGTCATTCTTGTTTTCATGGCATATAAATTTTAATGTTTGTGTTCTTTGTTCTAATTTCTGAGAACAAAGTAAAGGGGTGATTTGGGAAAGATTTGGGAATTTATTGATTTTGGATTTAAAATTTACGATTTTAGATTTCAGCCGTATAAAACGACAATTTTTTCAATCGTAAATCATAAATCTAAAATCGTAAATCAAATCGGTGTTTGCCATCGAAGGTGTAGGTGATGTGGAAATGATAAAGGTGGACGATGCTCTGAACGATAGCCAATCCTAGTCCGGTAGAATTACTTTTTTTATTGTCGGCTTGATAGAAACGAGTGAAAAGGCGGGATTGATCCAAAGCACCTCTATCCGTGCTGTTGGTGAAGGTAATCCCGGTTGATTGTAGGCGAATGGTGATACTTCCCTCGTTTGGAGTGTGTATCATGGCATTTTTTAACAGGTTCGTGACTAATATGTTTGCCAGTGATTCATTCATACTCACTTTACAAATGGCATTTTCTTCCACTTCTACATGTAGGTTTTTATGCTCGTAAATTTCTTGAAAATCTTCCACGAGTTCTTTGATGATCGGGTTCAGTTCTACTTCCTTCGTCTCGTGGAATTGGCCATTCTCGATGCGGGAAAGGAGCAACAGGGATTTATTGAGTTTCACGATACGTCCCAGATTCCGGTGGATGTCCTCGATTTCTTCCAGTTGTCCTTCCGTGCAATCCGATCGTTCAGCCAGTAATTCCAGTTTGTTCCGACAAATAGCTAACGGGGTCTGGAGTTCGTGGGAGGCGTTTTCGATGAATTGTTTCTGTTGGGAATACATTTCTTCGTTTCGCTGGGTCATTTTAAGTATCGTTTCGTTTAGTTGGCGGAATTCTTTTATCTTGGTCGGGTTCTCCAATGGGGGATTTTTCCCGCCCAGGGTAAATTTATTTAGCCAGCCCAGTAGTTTATAGAAAGGGGTTAAGCTTTTCCTGAAAACAACCTCGGAAACAATCAGTATACAGATAAGTAGCGTGACGTACAAGATCACGATCGACCATAATATCGCTTCGATCATATCGTCTTGTTCCAAGGTTGAGATCATGATGGTCAACTCGTAAAACTTTTTGTCCTGTCCTCGAAAAGCCGTTTTTAAGACTCGAACGGGATCGAACTCGTATTCGAGCTCGTAGAAGCGGGTTGAATCAAAATAACGTTCTTTGTAGTGAATAGCTTCGTTTTCAGATATTTCCTTGATGAAGTATTGACTCATTAAATCACTACTATTGTTGATTGCTGCCGTATCTCTTTGGACTTGTTGAATGATGAGATGTTTGTAGTTTTCGAGACTATCATCCGTCTCGTCCAGAATTTCATCCAGTATGCTATAAAAGAAAAAGCCTGCCCAGAACGTGAGGATAATAATCATCACGATCGAGAGTTTGCTTATGGTATGGTGGATGAGTTTCATGCTTCCGGTGTTGTGATTAGTTTGTAGCCGAACCCGTACACGGCTTTTATTTCCGGGATGGCTTCGGCAGTTTTCATCTTTTTACGTAAATTTTTAACTTGGGAATAAATGAAATCAAGACTGTCGGCTTGGTCAATGTTGTCGCCCCACACGGCTTCCGCTAACGTTGTTTTGTTGATCAGTCGGTTGGGATTCGTGACAAAATAATAGAGCAAATCAAATTCTTTACGATTGAGTTTTAGCTCTTCTCCATTGATAAACACGGTATGATCGTCGGGACGGACGGTTAGGTTTTCAATTTCGATCTCTGTGTTTCCATCCGTTTGGTGTCGTCGGATCACGGATTTCACTCTCGCATGCAATTCTGCCAAGTGGAATGGTTTTGCGAGGTAATCATCGGCACCGAGGTCAAGTCCCGTAACCTTGTCTTCAATAGAATCTTTGGCCGACACGATGATCACGCTTTCCCGTTTCTTTAATTTTTTCAGCTCTTCCAGAATCGAAAGCCCGCTACCCCCGGGAAGCATGATGTCCAGCAAGATACAATCGTAGTCGTAATCATTGATTTTTTGCAGGGCAGTAGAATAGTCTGCTGCCGTTTCCACGACAAAGCGTTCTTTCTCCAGTGATTGGGTCATCACTTCTCGCAAGTCTTTTTCGTCTTCAATGATTAATATCTTCATGGTATTGAAATTTTGTAAAACAAAAATAGTAATTTATTCTGGAAAGAATCTGGAATAAATTTTAAATTAGATACTTCCGAGAGTACATTTCCAATTTATTCCTTTATATTTGCTGCGATGCAAAAAGAGGTTGTATGAAGGATAAAGACTTGTCTTCGGACATACCGGCGGCATACACGGCATGGCTCATCTCGGCGTTTGGGGGTGTCATGCTGGTCGGGCTATTCTGAAATGGAAATGGGTGTTGCAATGCAAGGTACTCGTTCACTTGGTTTCCTGTATTGGTTAGGCCACTCGTGGGAAGAGAATGGG
>DYVS01000301.1:0-14853 GCA_020743075.1 Butyricimonas virosa
CACATCGGCATCGCAGTTGCCAGTTTAGATGAAGCAATCCCATACTATGAAAAAGTATTAGGTTTAGAATGCTATGCTATTTAAGAAGTAAAAGATCAAAAAGTAAAAACAGCTTTCTTTAAAGTAGGACAAACTAAAATCGAATTACTGGAATCAACTGACCCGGAAGGCCCTATCGGTAAATTCGTTGAGAAAAACGGAGGTGGTATGCACCACATCGCTTTCGCTGTTGAAGATGTTCAAGCCGCATTGAATGATGCACAAGCTGCAGGTTGCCAGTTAATCGACAAAGCTCCGCGCGGAGGTGCAGAAGGATTGAGAATTGGATTCCTTCACCCGAAATCAACATTCAGAGTATTAACTGAACTTTGCGGAACGAAATAATTTCTTTTAAATAATCAGCTCATATAAATTTTGATAATATGACAAATCAAGATAAAGTCAAAGAGTTAATCGAATTACGTGCGCAGGCAAAGCTTGGCGGAGGGGAAAAGCGTATAGAATCCCAACACAAAAAAGGGAAATATACCGCTCGCGAAAGAATCGCCATGTTGCTGGACGAAAATAGTTTCGAAGAGTTTGATATGTTTATAACACACCGTTGTTATAACTTTGGGATGGAAAAAACCAAATTCTTGGGCGATGGTGTGGTAACCGGACAAGGAACAATTGACGGACGTCTCGTATTTGTTTTTGCTCAAGACTTCACTGTTTTCGGAGGTGCCCTTTCCGAGATGTTAGCTCAAAAAATTTGCAAGGTGATGGACAAAGCCATGACCGTGGGAGCTCCCATTATCGGATTGAATGATTCGGGTGGTGCCCGTATTCAAGAAGGTGTTAACTCCTTAGCCGGATACGCAGAAATTTTCGAACGGAATATTCTCGCTTCAGGAGTTATCCCGCAGATCTCCGCCATTTTCGGTCCTTGCGCCGGAGGTGCCGTGTACTCTCCAGCCTTGACGGACTTCATCCTGATGACTGACCAATCATCATACATGTTTGTAACCGGTCCGAAAGTAGTGAAAACCGTAACAGGAGAAGATATCACAACCGAAGAATTAGGAGGTGCAGAAGTTCACTCCACGAAATCCGGTGTTTCTCATTTCTTGGCAGAAAACGAGGAAGAGGGTATCTCTATCATTCGCGATTTGCTTTCTTATTTACCTTCCAACAACTTGGAAGAGGCCCCGATTGCTATATGCAATGACCCGATTGACCGTCTGGAAGATCGGTTAAACGAGATAATTCCTGATAATCCGAATTTACCGTATAACATGATGGATGTCATTGAAGCCATCGTGGACAACGGAAAATTCCTGGAAGTTCACAAACGTTATGCTCGTAACATCATTGTCGGATTCTGCCGCATGGGTGGACGTTCTGTTGGCGTTATCGCTAACCAACCGAACTTCTATGCCGGAGTTCTTGACATTGAAGCATCTCGTAAAGCTGCACGTTTCGTTCGTTTCTGCGACTGTTTCAACATTCCGGTGTTGACCTTGGTTGACGTACCGGGATTCTTACCAGGACGTGTACAGGAGTATGGTGGTATTATCACTCACGGAGCAAAATTAATGTTTGCTTACGGAGAAGCGACTGTGCCTAAAGTAACTGTTACTTTACGGAAATCTTACGGTGGTGCTCACGACGTGATGTCATGTAAACAATTGCGTGGAGACTTCAATTACGCTTGGCCCACAGCACAAATCGCCGTTATGGGAGCCAAAGGAGCTATTGAAGTATTGTACGGTAAAGAATTAGCCGCTATCTCTGATCCGGAAGAAAAAGCTAAATTCATTGCCACAAAAGAAGATGAGTATAACTCGGCTTTCGCAAATCCGTATAAAGCCGCTTCATACGGGTATATCGATGATGTTATAGAACCGCGCAACACGCGTTTCCGTATTATCCGTGCTTTCCAGTCTTTACAGACCAAGCGCGTTGTTAACCCGATGAAGAAACATTCAAATATACCGTTGTAAGCCATATGATCACATTAGCAATAAACTGGGGTTACGCACTCCTCGTTACAGGCGTAGGGATGCTGACAGTATTCCTGTTATTGGTTCTTTTGATCGTGATTATTAATTTTCAGACAAAACTCACGAGTCAAGTAGGAGGTCATACAAAAACAGTCCAAGAGCCGGAAAAAGCAGCCGTGACAACGGATACTCATCCCACCCCACACGAACAAGCTGCCATTGCTATGGCTATGCATCTATATTTTAACGCTCATGATGAAGAGCCTCATGTAATCACGATCGAAGAAGTTGAAAAACGTTATTCTCCGTGGAGCTCTAAAATTTATGGCATGAGAAATCTTAATAAGTAAAATAAACAGATTATGAATAAATTCAAAATCACCATAGACGAAAATAATTTCGACGTAACTGTAAATATAACGGATCATGACAAAGCTACGGTTGAGGTGAATGGGATATCTTATGACGTAACTTACGAAAGCAAGAATACGGTAGCTCCTGCCGTAACACGCAAACCGGCAGCGATACCGACATCAACCACGTATAAGAGTTCCGCACAAACTACAACTTCCAACAAGACGAACACAATTAAGGCTCCGCTTCCCGGTACCATATCCGCAATTAACGTTAAAGTTGGCAGCCAGGTAAAACGCGGAGATTGTTTGCTTGTAATGGAAGCCATGAAAATGGAAAATAATATTGTAGCAACTAGCGACGGTCAAGTGAAAACAATTCATGTTACCGTAGGTCAGAGTGTTTCACAGGAAGATCCACTTGTTGAATTGGCTTAATTACCGTAAAACATTTGAAAATGAAACAAGTAGAAAAATACCTGCTAAAAGTAGCCTTATTACTCGGAATATTTATCATGCCTTTTGCCGCCAGTGCAGAAGAGATTGATATGGGAGAAAAAGTAGCCAAATTCTTGAATGACACTGGATTTGCTCAACTTTTTGCCGGGGATTGGCTATGTTTAGTCATGATAGTTATATCTTGCATACTATTTTATTTAGCTATTGTAAAGAAATTCGAACCTTTGTTATTATTACCCATCGCCTTTGGTATGTTATTGACGAACTTACCCGGAGCAGGGTTATATCATCCGGAACTTTTCGAAGGAGGACATGTACATTGGGGAAATTTCTCGATTTCCAATAACGTTGGTTTGCTGGATTACCTTTATTTAGGAGTAAAACTAGGAATTTATCCCTGTATTATTTTTATCGGTGTAGGAGCAATGACGGATTTTGGTCCGCTGTTGGCAAACCCCAAGAGTTTCCTTCTGGGAGCAGCTGCCCAACTTGGAATTTTTGCAACATTCTTGGGAGCCCTTGCCCTCGGTTTTACCTATGCAGAAGCAGGCTCTATCGGTATTATCGGTGGTGCTGACGGTCCTACAGCCATTTACTTGACGTCTAAACTGGCACCTGGATTGCTTGGCCCTATCGCAGTTGCAGCCTACTCATACATGGCATTGGTTCCAGTGATCCAACCGCCCATTATGAAAGCACTGACCACTCAAAAAGAACGGGAAATTGTAATGAAACAATTGCGTAAAGTTTCTAAAAAAGAGAAAATCGTATTCCCGATCGTTGTAACCATTTTCGTATCATTACTTTTACCCTCGGCAGCACCCCTAATCGGATGTTTGATGCTAGGTAATTTAATGCGTGAATGTGGAGTGGTTGATCGCTTAAGTAAAACGGTTCAAAACGAGTTAATGAATATCTGTACGATATTTTTAGGAATTTCTGTTGGAGCAACAACTACTGCTACCGCATTCTTGAATTTCCAGACATTGGCTATTCTGGTCATTGGTATTCTGGCTTTCAGTATTGGTAGTGCCGGCGGTGTATTACTGGCAAAATTTATGAACTTGTTCACCAAGAACAAGATCAACCCGTTGATCGGTTCTGCCGGAGTTTCTGCAGTTCCGATGGCAGCCCGCGTATCACAAAACGTGGGACAAGAAGCTAACCCAGGAAACTTCCTGTTGATGCACGCCATGGGTCCGAACGTGGCCGGAGTTATCGGTTCTGCAGTTGCAGCCGGTATATTATTGTCATTCTTAGGATAACCTAATATCTTGGACTACCTCAAAATAAATTTGAGGTAGTCTTTTTATACTCTGTTTATTATACATTATTTTCTTTTAGACATTAAATAATTCATTCTATTCATGGGACTTAGAGGTTTCGGTAGCGATAATTTTTCCGGTGTTTTGCCGGAAGTATTCAAAGCACTAGAAGAATCCGCCTTCGGACATCAACATTCTTACGGGGAAGACAAGTACACGGAAAAAGCCATCGAGGATTTCAAACAAATCTTCGGAGACGACGTTGACGTGTATTTCGTTTATAATGGAACAGGCGCCAATATATTGAGTCTCTCGGCTTTCACTCATTCATATAATGCGATCATTTGTGCAGAAACAGCTCATATCAATGTGGACGAGTGCGGGGCTATCGAGAAACAAACCGGCAGTAAGTTGTTGACCGTTCCCACATTTGACGGAAAACTCACCCTAGGATTGATACACAATCATATGCATGGATTTGATGATCAACACCACGCTCAACCGAAAATCATCTCGCTAACGCAGTGTACGGAACTCGGAACAGTCTACACGCATGACGAATTAAAAGAAATTTGTGACTTCGCACACGCACACAATATGTATGTTCACATGGACGGAGCCCGTCTGGCAAATGCCGTTGCATACCTGGGATGTACCCCAGCCAGCATCACGAAAGAAGTGGGAATCGACGTTTTAAGTTTCGGAGGAACCAAAAACGGCATGATGTTCGGGGAAGCTGTTGTTTTCTTCAATACCACAATGTCGAAAGAGGTTAAATATATCCGGAAACAATTGATGCAGTTACATTCCAAATCGCGCTTTATCGCTGCCCAATTCTCGGCTGTTCTAAAAGATAATTTATGGTTGAAATCAGCCGCACACGCAAATGCCATGGCACAAAAGCTCGCTAATGCAGCAGAGCAGATTCCTTCCGTGAGCATCACACAGAAAGTTGAGGCAAACGAGATTTTCGCTATCATCCCGCGAGAAAAGATTACCAAACTTCAAGAGGAGTGTTTCTTTTACGTATGGGATGAAGATGCGGCCGAAGTAAGATGGGTTTGCTCGTTTGACACCACGGAAAATGATGTCATCGAATTCGCAAACCTATTGCGTCAAGAATTATGCTAGAAGATGGATAGAGAAATTATTACCACTGAAGACGGAAGTACCACCCTGTATATACCGGAACTGAACGAGCATTATCATTCTATTCACGGGGCCATACAGGAATCTACTCATATATTTATAAAAGCAGGAATTGAATACTACGGGCAGAAGAATATCCGGATTCTGGAGGCCGGGTTTGGAACAGGCCTAAATGCTTTTCTAACGTTGCTTGAGGCGAGAGATAATGAACGCAAAGTGGTGTTTCACACGTTCGAGAAATACCCGCTGACACCTCAAGAAGTGGAACAGATTAATTATTCCGACCTCTTCACCCCGGAAGCTGCTCCCCTGTTTCAACAATTACATGACGCACCTTGGGAAGAGGATGTTGTCATCACCCCTTATTTCACGCTCCACAAGCATCAGGCAGATTTCGAAGAAGTTAATTTTCATGAATATTTCGATATGGTCTTTTTCGATGCTTTCGCCCCCGACGTACAACCTCGCTTATGGACGGAATCTATGCTTACCAAGTTTTACAAAGCGCTTAAACCGGAAGGAATTCTCACGACCTACTGCGTGAAAGGAAGCGTGAAACAAGCTCTCCGTAATATCGGTTTTAACTTGAAACGTCTTCCCGGTCCCCCGGGGAAACGGGAAATGTTGAGAGCGGTAAAATAAATTTTAAATTCCAACCACACGAATTAACGCTTTTTCAATCGTAAATCGGAATTCATAAATTGTAAATTATTCGAATGTTTTCCAAAGACTTAAAACGATTACTTGACGAGAAGTATTTAGAATACAATAAATCAGAATTCTTTATAGAAACCGATCCGATCCAGATACCGAAGTGTTTCGAGGAAAAAGAGGACATCGAAATTGCCGGATTCCTGGCAGCATCATTAGCATGGGGACAACGGCCCACGATTATCAAGAAATGCAAGGAGTTGATGCAATTAATGGATTATGCACCCCATGATTTCGTTATACAGGCGGAAGATCAAGACTACGAACGTTTCTGTAATTTCAAGCACCGCACGTTTAATAGCTACGACTGTGTTTACTTTTTGAGATCCCTAGCGAATATTTATCGCCATCACGGGGGATTGGAAACCGTTTTCACACGGGCCTACCAAAAACATCAAGATATGTTTAAAGTTCTAAAAGAGTGGTATTCTGTTTTCACCTCTTTACCTGCCGAAGCAAGAGTACTGCGACATATCGCTAACGTGGAGAAGGGGTCAGCAGCGAAGAGGGTAAATATGTTTTTGCGCTGGATGGTAAGACACGACGGAAAGGTGGATTTCGGCCTGTGGAAAGATATTCCCACTTCTGCCCTATTGATTCCGCTTGACTTGCACACGGGTAACGTGAGTCGGCAACTAGGCCTGCTTACCCGTAACCAGAATGACCGGAAAGCCGTGGAAGAACTTACTGCACGTCTCCGGGAAATGGATCCTGTCGATCCGATTCGCTATGATTTTTCACTTTTCGGGTTGGGGGCTTTTGGGAAAATTAAATAGAGATTTGATTTCAATGTAAGATTTACTACATTTGCTCGTAAATTCGTGGGGATTAGAAGTATGTTTTCGGAGGATCAATTTATGAGCCAAATCAATCGAAAGGAAACAAGAGCATTTAAAATCTTGTTTGAGGATTTTTATACCCCATTAGTTATATATGCCCTCCGATTCGTGGAAGAACAATCAACTGCTGAAGATATTGTGCAGGAGCTAATCACAGATCTTTGGGAATCCCCAAGTAAATATGCATCCTTTATTGCATTCCGCTCGTTTCTATACCATTCCGTCAGAAACCGTTGCCTCAACTATTTAAAACATAAAGAAGTCGAGAAACGATATATTTCTTACACGATGGCTCATGCCAATGCCTCAGATGAAGATGAACAACAGGAGATAGAAGAAGAAGTATATCGTTTACTTTTTAAAGCAATCAGGGAATTACCCGAAAAATGTAAGGCTGTCTTCGAATTACATCTGGCAGGAAAGAAGAATGAGGAAATAGCCTCAACGCTTCAGATTTCAATACTTACTGTAAAAAGCCAAAAACAAAAGGCTCTCCGACAACTAAAAGAAAAGATGGGAAATCTCTTTTATATCCTTCTTTTTTTAGAAATAATCTGATTTTTTCGATTTTCAGCGTGCTACTTTTAGTACCTCTTGTTGTCTCTATATAAAATAGGAGATAAAAATGTATGCTTAAAAATAAAAATCAAATCATTGACATAATTTTCCGTTACTTGACAAACAATCTAACGGAAGAAGAAAAAGAAGAACTTCATTCATGGAAAGAATCAAATGAAACCAACCGACTTTTGTTTGAGAAATTAACCTCAAACAAAACCTTTATCGCCAAAAGGGAAATGTACCGTCACGTGAATACACAACATGCTTTAAAGACCTTTTTACAGCACACCCGCAAACGAAGACTTTCTTTACACTTGAAGATCGTCTGCCGTTATGCCGCTATCATCATCGTACTTTTCACAATCGGTCTCATTCTCTATCCCAAGAAACAGGCGATCGAAACTACGTCAGAAAAAATTGAGACAGGCAGCCCA
This sequence comes from Butyricimonas virosa, assembly GCA_020743075.1. Lineage (GTDB taxonomy): Bacteria > Bacteroidota > Bacteroidia > Bacteroidales > Marinifilaceae > Butyricimonas > Butyricimonas virosa_A. Next base: position 7,754 of record DYVS01000301.1, read on the forward strand.
AAAGCTGTACTACTTGTCTCCGGAGGCAAAAGTATACAACTTCAAACACAGGAACACACGACAAACGAACTTCCCTCCTACGTACAAATCGTGGATAGTAATTCTCAACTGATATACAATAAAAAGCAAGACATTACCACACCAAAAGAATATCACGAATTGCAGGTATCACGTGGAGGCGAATACAAACTAACTTTACCAGATGGGACATTCGTTTATCTCAATTCCGCCAGCACGCTAAAATACCCGACTTGTTTCGATCCCGACAAACGCGAGGTACATTTATCCGGAGAAGCCTATTTTGAGGTGGCAAAAGATCCGAATAAACCATTCTACGTGATAACCGATAACATACAGATAAAAGTGTATGGAACAACATTCAACGTCAACACGCACGATCCTGACTATACTAGTACCGTTCTAGTTCAAGGTAAAGTTGGTGTTAGTATCGTCGGTAAAAAAGAGGAAATAATCTTAAATCCGTCTCAATTGGCCTTGTTTGATAAAAAACAACACAAAATCGATATTCAGAATATAAACCCACAGCAATATATTGCCTGGAAAGACGGCCTCTTCGTGTTTGAAGAAGAACCTTTGGAAAAAATCATGGATAAACTTGCCTTGTGGTACGATTGTCAAGTTTTTTACACAAACCAAGAATCACGCAACATTCGTTTTACGGGTTATCTAAAGCGATATGAACAAATTGACAAGATACTAAAAGCTATTGGTTCAACCGTCAGCGTATCATTCGAAATAAAAGGAAAAACAATCCTTGTAACGAGTAATGAAATGAAATAGTAATAAACAAAAGACGGAAAATGTTCCAGCATTCCCCGTCATTAGTTAAATCACGAACTGACGTTATTCCAGTAACATCAAGTTCATTTTAATAACAATAAAACTTCACAAAGTTATGAAAAATTATTGGATTAGGCCTCATTGCCGCATAGTACACCGGCACAAATTTCCATTAATCATGAAAATCTTTATCGTATTTATGTTATTCTTTAACATGAGTTTATCCGCTGTGACCTATTCGCAATCAAAGAGGGTGAACATCCGTTTACAGGAGGTTCCGATCAAAACTCTATTTGACGAAATTCAACGGCAAACCGGATATTATTTCGTGTTTAATTCAGAACAAGCGAAACAAATGGGAGTCTTCTCCTTGGATGTACAAGAAGAAACTGTCGAAAACGTATTGAAGGATATTTTGCATAACACGCAATATACCTTCAAATTCGAGGATGACATTATCATTATTGCACCCAAAGAAGTCTCCCAAGAACAACCTGTATTGAAAGGAACCGTCAAAGATGAAAAAAATCTGCCTCTACCGGGAGTGACAATTTTGGTAAAAGGAACCAGCAATGGAATTACTACTGATCCCCAAGGCAATTTCACGATCAAACTTCAACCGAATGATACTCTTGTGTTTTCTTTTATCGGAATGAAAACACAATATTTCCGATACACCGGGCAAAAAGAGATAACCATTATCCTTCAAGAAGATAAATTAGAGATTGATGAAGTTGTCGTTACCGGTATCTTTGAACGTAAATCAGAAAGTTTCACTGGAGCAACAGCGACATTCAAAGCAGAAGAATTAAAAAGAGTTGGCGGCCAGAATGTTCTCCAAAGCCTCAAAACACTAGATCCTTCGTTCTCTATTTTAGAAAGTCGTGATTACGGTTCTGACCCGAATCGTCTTCCCGATATTGAAATCCGGGGAAAAAGTAGCGTGATCGGTCTAAAAGAAGAATTCGGTACAGATCCCAACCAACCTCTATTTATCCTTGACGGTTTTGAAACAGATCTGAAAACCATTGTCGATCTGAACATGGATCGGGTTGCCTCTGTTACCATTCTAAAAGATGCTGCCTCGACAGCAATTTACGGAGCCAAGGCTGCCAATGGTATCGTCGTCATTGAAACGAAAAAACCAGAACCAGGTAAATTCCGGGTAACTTATAGCGGGAACCTATATATTTCCATTCCAGACCTTTCCGACTATAACCTGATGAATGCCAAAGAAAAACTTGAATTTGAACAAAAAGCAGGCAGATATACCTCTCAACTCGGAAACAGTAATGAACAACTTTTCTTAGACAGTCTCTACAACCTGAATCAAGCAGAAATTGCAAGAGGTGTTGATACTTACTGGCTAAGCGAACCTCTCCGCACTGCAATCACGCATAAACACAATGTATACGCTGAAGGAGGAGATGATGCCGTTCGTTACGGACTTGGTTTCACGTACAATGGCACAGACGGAGTAATGAAACAATCCAGCAATAGCCTTGTAGGAGCAAATTTTGACCTCACATACCGGAAAGGAAATTTTCTGTTAAATAACAAAATGTCCTACGATTATTACCAACAAGAAGATCCCATCGTTTCCTTTTCAGAATTTGCAAAAGCCAACCCTTACTACCGTAAAGATTCCAATTCGGGAGAAATTGAACGGTATCTAGTCGACATGAACACCTATAACGGCCAGTATACCGTAGAAAATCCGATCTACAATGCCAATCTCAATAGCTTTAAAAAAAGCGATAAATCCAAATTCGATAACAAATTGAATGCGGAATACCGAATTTTACCAGAACTCGTACTTAGAGGACGTTTCGCTTTAGGATTAAGTCAGACAAAATCCGATGATTTTACTTTCCCTCTCGACCCCTCCTACGACAAAGTTTCTTTTGACAAAAAGGGACGTTATATTAGTGGAAGTGGAAAAGATTTCTATTACGATGGAGATATCACGTTAAGTTATGGTAAAGTTTTTGGAGAAAAACATCAAGTGAATGCCGTCATCGGAACTCGGATGCGTTCGGACGAAAGTAATTCCGAAACAAACTATTCCACGGGATTTCCTATCGGAGATTTTAAACGTCCTTCCTTTGCCACCGGATATGCCGAAGGAGAGAAACCAACCTATACCAAATACATTACCCGGTCGAATAGCTTTTACTTTAACGGGGGATACTCTTTTGACAACAGGTACTTGATTGATGCTAATATCCGACTGGACGGAGCTTCTGTTTTCGGAAGTAACAAACGTTATTCAGAAACTTGGGCCGTGGGGCTTGCCTGGAATCTTCATAACGAAAAATTCATGCAAAATGTACAATGGTTAAACAGACTGAAAATCAGAGCCTCTATTGGTAATCCGGGGAACCAGAACTTCTCGACATTCCAATCCTACACAACTTACACATTTAATAACTGGATTCAGAATGCTTTCGGTGCCAGCATGATCGTGTCTAATTTCGGAAATCCGAATCTGAAATGGCAAAAGACTCTTGACAAGAATATTGGTTTCGACCTAACGTTAATGGATAACAGATTAAACGTAAACTTCGATTATTATAACAAATCGACAGACCCGCTTTTAGCTTCCATTTCAGTTCCCTCATCTGTCGGAGTCAAAACGGTACTCACGAATTTAGGTAAACAACTAACCAAGGGTATCAGCGGTACGATTAAATATTCGCCAATCTACCGGCCTCACGATCGCATAAATTGGACATTAAGTGCCAACTTCAAACACCAGACGGCAGAGTATAGAAATATCGGAAATAGTCTAGATCAGTTCAATCAAGAAAATAGAAATAAAAATTTGGTGAGATATTACGATGGTGGTAGTCCTACTTCTCTCTGGGCTGTACGTTCTTTGGGAATCAATCCCACGGACGGAAGAGAGGTTTTCCTAACGAAGGATGGGAAATACACTTTCGAATATGATGTCGAAGATGAAGTAATTGTTGGAAATAGCGAACCCAAATTAGAAGGTGTCGTGGGGAGCGTTCTATACTACAAGGGATTCTCTTTCTCCTTATATTTCAGATATAGTCTGGGAGCAGATGTATTTACCGAAGCAACCTACAAAAAAGTAGAGAATATCTCTGAAAGTCAACTGAAATACAATCAAGACAAACGGGCCTTATACGATAGATGGCAAAAACCAGGTGACATCGCTAAATTCAAGGGTATTTCTCTCACGGAAACTACCCCAATCTCATCCCGTTTCGTTATGAGAGAGAACTATATCAAGGCAGAATCTATTTCAATCGGTTACGATTTCGACTCGGAATCAATTCAGAAATTAGGTATTCAATCGTTACGCTTACAAGCAAACACGACAGACTTATTCCGTATTTCTTCAATCACAGAAGAACGAGGAATAGAATATCCGTTTGCCCGTTCGTTTTCATTTTCTTTATCGGTAATGTTCTAAAAAATAAATTATGAATAAAAGAATATACAAATTAACAGGTCTACTCTTCCTATTCGTACTTACGTTAATGGGATGTAATTCGTGGCTCGATGCCAAACCGGAAGACCGAGTAACAGACAAACAGCTTTACAGTACCGTACAAGGTTTCAGAACCGCACTGAACGGAATCTACGTGGAATTAAACGACAAATCACTCTATGGTGGAGACTTACTTGTCACGGGAATCGAGGTATTGGCTCAACGTTATGACTTCTCTGGAAACACGACAGATATCAGTAAAGTCGGAAATTATGATTACATGACTGACTATGCCAAAGCAAAATTCGCCGCAATTTGGGAAAAAGCCTATTCCCTAATCGCCAATTGTAACAAATTACTTGAATACGCAGAACTCAATCAAGACGTGTTGAACGGCCAAAACAGAGAATTAATCACAGGTGAGACTTACGCCTTACGTGCATTCCTCCATTTTGACCTTTTACGCCTATTCGGACCTATTTATAAAGAGTTCCCCTCTGCCGAATCAATACCCTATAACACGAAATATTCCATTTCTGCCACCTCGATACTTCCGGCAAATCAAGTGATCGAGAAAATCCTCAACGATTTGAAGACGGCCGAGGATTTACTACAAAAATCTGATCCAATCATTGAAAATGGGCCTCAGAATCAAGATTCGGAAGACGGATTAAATCATTATACTTATAGGGCTCAACGATTCAATTATTACGCAGTGAAAGCCTTGCAAGCCCGAGTCAATCTATATGCAGGAAATACCGAAGAAGCAGTAAAAGCAGCAAGATCAGTCATTGCTGTTCAAGAGCAATGGTTTCCTTTCACCAAATACAGCGAGATCATGGGGGGTACGAAAAGCGCTGACCGTATATTTTCTTCAGAGATTATATTCTCATTGTATCATTCTGCACGAAGTGATATCTTCACGGATTATTTCAGTCCGGACCTAGAACCCTCAGCTGTTTATCTTCCCAAGAAAAATCTCGACAAATTTTTTATACAAGAGACCGACAAAGACTGGCGCTACTCTTCTACATGGTTACAAGCCTCAACAAGAGACTATAAATGTTTCCACAAATACGAAAATGTATCAACCACGACAAACTTAAATCATCTAATCCCGATCCTAAGAATCACCGAAATGTATTATATTATAGCAGAAGCTTCCACTGACGCTACCGAAGCATTAGATGCCATAAACAAAGTACTATACAACAGAGGATTAACAAAATTACCCCATAACGATAACTTGGCTTCGACTGTACAGGAAGAGTATAAACGAGAATTCTGGGGAGAAGGACAATTATTTTTTTACTACAAAAGGGTAAACGAACCTTCCATATATTCTTTCTCAGAAGGAAAATCCATCACAATGGATGCAACAAAATATGTGATCCCCTTGCCGTTAAGTGAAACTGATTACCGTTAAAATGGAATGCTTTATGAAAAAATATCTACTTATTACACTATTTGCCCTACTTTGGTTAGAGTACAGTTGTGATTCCGAGTACGAAACCTATAACGGGGAAGACGTTATTTATATGAACGAAACGACAGATACCACCCGATTCTCTTTTACCTATGTCGATAGTAAATACGACAGGCAAACCCAAGAGATAAATATCAAAGCTGTCGGTAAAGTCTACGATTATGACCGGGTTGTCAATATAAAATTTACCCCAAAGAATGCGGTGGAAGGAGTAGACTTTGAACCATTAGCCGAGCAATACGTGGTAAAAGCCGGGGAAACGACTCTTGTTATCCCGATTGTTATGATACGTACGGATGCCCTCCAAACAGAAGAAAAAATCATCGACATGGAACTTTTGGACAACGAGTATTTCAAGACTTACTACGATTTTGGCTCCAACGACCGAACCACGTGGGTACAGACAGACAGATTGAGACAAACTTTAATTTTCTCAGAGTTTATGACACAACGGCCACAACAATGGAATCCCTATGTACTAGGCACGTTCACTCCCAAAAAGTTCAAACTAATATGTGACGTGATGGGTATCGAACGAGAGAAATTTCTAGATGCCTCTTACATGAGCTATCGAACTTCATACATCGGTAAATACATGAAAAAATATCTGGCTGACGAAAAAGCTGCGGGTAGAACAATTTACGAAGAAGACGGAGTTACTGAAATGACTATGGGCCCACAAGCTCAATAACAAATACGGAAAATTATGAAAACAAAAGTATATACATTACTATCCTTTTGCGTTATATTACTATACTCGTGCTATTCAGACGAAGGGAATTACGATTATAAGGAGATTAACGAAGTTAAAATCAACGGTCTACCAAGTGGAATTGTTACCAAATTTAAAGACGTTGATACACTAAAAATTCAACCGACGCTGGAAAATACACAAGCAGGCGGGAATTACGAGTACACTTGGACGGCCATACTGCAGGACGGCAAGATAGATGATAAATTCGAGTTTGAAATTGGCAAAGAAAAAGATCTGAATTATTTTATCAAACTTCCTCTCGCAAAATACTACGTTTATCTGGAAGTATTGGATAAAAGGACTCAAGTAACTTGGAGACAAAAATTTGATCTAGAAGTAATTACTGCCACTACGTCAGGTTGGCTCGTACTAAGCGATCAGGCAGGGATGACCCAACTAGACATGATCTCCCAAGCCGGGGAGGACGAATTCATGGTTCGAAACTTGCTCAAAGATTTCAACCTACCAAATAAAAAAGGGCCCAAACGTATTCTCATGAATGTAAATTATAGTAGTGGCGCAAGTAGTACGGAAGATAAGATTATCTTAATCACAGAAACAGGAAGTTGTTATCTGGATCCAGAGTATCTCACATGGGA
>DYVS01000302.1:0-16921 GCA_020743075.1 Butyricimonas virosa
GTAGTTAAGTTTTCTATAGGTAAATACTTTTTTGATTAAGGAATAATACCCCTATGAAGAAAGCCGTGGTAAATGAATTAATCAGCACGATGCGCGAGGTTACCCCTAAAGAGGGTAATCTTGCTAATATCCTTATGGATATATTGTGCATGAGTAAGGAGGCGATTTACCGGAGATTAAGGGGGGAGGTGGCTTTTACGTTCAGCGAGGTTGCGATCATCGCCGGCCAGTTGGGCATATCGTTGGATAAGATTATCGGTAACAGTATGTCTAGTGGGGCGATGTTCGATCTGAACGTGCTTAATCTGGCGGATCCCATGGATACCTATTGCGAGATTCTGGTGCGTTATCAGAGACTTTTCCGTTACGTGAAAGCGGATCCGACGACGGAGGTCGTGACCGCATCGAACACGATTCCTTATACATTTTACGCCCCTTATGAACATTTGTCAAAGTTCCGGATTGGCAGGTGGTTATATCAGAACGAACGTTTGAGAACTCCCACGTCCTTGTCCGATATCGTTCTTCCGGAAAAATTAGTAAAAATTCAGAAAGAATTAATTGAAGATTTAAGACTTGTCAAGAAGACTTGTTTTGTCCTGGATGAAAATCTCTTCAGTTCGTTCGTTAAGGAGATCAAGTATTTCTCTGAATTGGGACTGGTTTCGACGACAGACGTGCAGGACATGAAGAAGGAGTTATACCAGCTTTTACGCGAGCTGGAAATATTGTCTGAAAAAGGATCATATCACAATGGAAACAGCTTGTCGGTTTATCTTTCTAACGTGAATTTTGAAGCGACATATAGTTACGTGGAAAAGGCCGGATTCCAGATATGCTTTTTGCGAGTTTATTCGATCAATTCGATGGATTCACGAGACAGTAAAATATGCGATTACCAAAAAAAATGGATTCATTCGTTGAAGAGGCATTCCACTCTGATCTCGCAAAGTGGTGAGATACAACGGATGATGTTTTTTAATGAGCAAAAGAAAGTAGTAGACGCGTTATAGTGTGAACGTGTAAATTTTAGGATGGAATCCGGGGTGACTCCCGGATTCTTTTTTGTTCCTCGTTTTTCGGATAAAAATGTATCTTTGTGTAGGAAAATGAAAGATTGAATTATGAGTAAGAGTAGGATCGTTCGGGTTTGGATAGTTGCGGCGTGTTTATCGCTAGTAATTTCCGCTTGTTCTTCTTCCCATAAGAAACAGGGAAAAGAGGAATCTAAAAGTACAGAAAGTAAATCGTTCCAGCTTCCGGAAATTCCACCTGTTTATACCGACCAGCGGGAACGGGCCAAGTATATGGTGGCTCATTACTGGGATAAATTCAATTTTGCCGATACATCCCTGATTCACGTGCCGGAAGTCTCCGAACAAGCTTTCGTGGACTTCTTGCAGGTATTACCTTATGTCCCATATGCCGATGTCGAGAAAGAGATTTCCGGGATGCTGGATAAGGCGTTGTTGGCCGACACGTTGATGTTTGCTTATTTCACGGAATTGTATGATAAATATCTTTATAATCCGAATTCCCCGATGTTGAATGAGGAATTTTATCTTCCTGTGTTGAAATACATCGTGAATTCCGAACGGGTGGGAGAGATAGATAAAATGCGTCCCGCTTTTCGGCTGGAGATGACGCTAAAGAATCGGGTGGGGAATCCGGCAACCGATTTCACCTATACATTACCTTCCGGGAAGAAAGGGAAATTGTCGGGCATAAATGCGGATTACACGATTCTCTTTTTCAATAATCCCGATTGTAATGCCTGCCGGGCCATTAAGGCCGAGGTGGAGGCATCCGGGTTGGTGAAGAGTTGGTTGAATGTCAAAGTACAGGATAACCGGAAGAAACTGGTGTTCTTATCTGTTTTCCCTGATCCCGAGCTGGAGGTGTGGCGGCGAATGTTGCCGGAACAACCGAAAGAATGGATGTGTACTTATGATGACGGTCAAGTGATCACGGAGGAACGTCTCTATGATTTACGGGCGATCCCGACATTCTATTTGTTGGATCGAGAGAAGCGGGTTTTGTTGAAAGATGCTCCTTTCCGGGTAATCGAGGCCTATTTGGGGGAGAGGGAGGGGTTATAAACCCCTTATTTTTTCAACGTTGCAATCACTTCCGGCATCATTGTCCAGATCGTGTTTTCCGTTTGAGCGGTGTAGAAATTGCCGTCGATCTCGGATTTCTCGTCGGTGGCTTTTGCATGTTGGATGGCCGGTTTGGCAAGAGGATGAACGGCAACTTTCTTTCCGGTGGCGATGCCCACGGAGTCGAACATCATGGCGGCCGCGCAGTGACCGATCAGGATTTTACCCTTGTCCCCGAAAGCTTTGATCACGATCAACATATCCTGGTTGTAAGGCTTTCCGGCGTTTTCCCCGAATTTAGGTACAGCGTCACCACAGCCGAACACAAGAGCGTCGAACTCGTCCTCGTGTCCTTTCAAGTGAGCAATCACATCATCTGCCACGAGGGCAATGCCGGAATTTGTCTTGATTTCTTTCGTTTCTGCCACTGCAAATACTTTATAGGAAATGCCATTTTCGAAAAATGTTTCCAGATACTGGAACAAACCGAACCCGTTTACCGGATTAACTGCCAATACGGCTACTTTTTTTGCCATGAGTATAATTTTTTTAGTTAAACAATAGTTCTTTAAAGTAAGTTTATTACTTTTGTTTAGCAAATGTAAGCTATTTGATTTGCATAAACAAGAACGAACTTATAAGTAAGATAGTTACACGGAGATAACTATTGTTGATACTAAACCATATATAGGGAAGAAAAAATGGAAAATTTTTACACGAACGATAATTGTCCCATTCGTGATGTTTTGAGTCGCTTGGGTGACAAATGGTCAATGCTCGTCCTCGTGACGTTGAATGCGAACGGAACCATGCGATTCTGTGATGTTCATAAAGCGATTGCCGACATATCCCAGCGTATGCTGACGGTTACCCTGCGGACGTTGGAGGCCGACGGGCTAATTTCGAGAAAGGTATATGCCGAGGTGCCGCCGCGGGTGGAATATCGGCTCACGGAGTTGGGTGAAAGCTTGATGCCGCGGGTGCAAATGCTGGTGGATTGGGCATTGGAACATATGGGTGAGATCATGAAACATCGAGAAGTGATGGTAAAATAATCAACTATGGAGTGTCAGCTCGGAGGAACGCATGTGGGATGATCTGGAATCATGTTCATGTGCGTTCTGTTTTTTATAATTTAGTTACATGAAATGGATCATAATTAAAAATAAGAAGGATATGAAAACAAGTAAATTCAAAACTACCGCCAAATGTGGCGGATGCGTTGCCAAGATCGGTGAAACGCTGGATAAAGTAGTCGCTCGTGACCAATGGAATATCGATCTCTCCACTCCCGACCGGGTGTTGACGATTACTTCCGATTTGTCAGATGACCGGGTAATCGAACTGGTGAAAGAGGCTGGGTTTAAGGCCGAGAAACTGGGGTAAGATTTGGTTAATTTTTGATTTATGATTCAGTGATTTTAGATAAGGTAATGTAGAATCACTGAATTTGTTTCGGCATCCTTCCACACGGGAAGTCATAATTTATCTTGGGGTGGGGGATGTTTTTATCACGATCTGGGATTCCGGATTGAATACAGTTTTGAAGGTTTGAGTGTAAGGCTTCTGTATAAGTTTTGATGGAAAGTACTTATACTACCTTCACGCTTTGTCCCAGAGCGGTGATGATTTCCCCCTTGGTGATTTTAGCCCGTTTGCGGAATTCGGGTTCTCCATTGCGGGTAACCTCTCCATTTTCCACGAGAATCTTTGCCATGGCGCCACTTTCGGCGATGCGGGTGGCCTTTAGCAGCTTGATTAATTCAATGTATTCGGTGTCTATTTCAAACGTGATCATGGTATTTGCATTTTGGATGCAAAGGTAACCAATTTTTGTTGCATACCGTAAAGTAGAAACAACTAAAGGAGTTGAATGTTATTTTTGCGCCTTAAAATTTAGAAAATAATGATTAGATTGTTTTAACGATTTGATCGTTAAGTAATAATGTAAAAAAGATTCTATGAAGAGATTAGTCATTGTAGTGTTGGCTTCTATTTTGAGCATGACGGTTTTTGCCGAAGGATACCAAGTCAATTTGTTAAGCACGAAACAGACCGGAATGGGACACGTGGGGACCGGGATGAAATTGGGTGCGGAGAGTATGCATTTTAACCCGGCAGGGCTGGTGTTTTTGCGTACCAATATGGATTTTTCGCTGGGTATATCTGCTATCATGGCCAAGGCTAAATATAGTTATGATGGGTATTCGGCCAAGACGGATAATCCGGTAGGAACACCGTTATACGCTTACGCTGGGTTTAAGATTTACGATAATTTGGCTGCCGGAATCAGCCTGACCACTCCTTACGGGAACTCCTTGAAGTGGCCGAAGAATTGGGCCGGGGCTGGATTGATTCAAGATATTAGCCTGAAATCATACGTGATTCAACCGACGCTTTCTTACAAGATCACGGATCGTTTGAGTATCGGTGTCGGTTTGCAACTGGCTTGGGGAAACGTGAATCTTTCTAGGGCTTTGATGGGAGCGAGTGATTTGCAGGGGATAGGAACGAAGTTCGAGAGTTTATTGCCTTTATTGGCAGGTGTTCCCTCGAATGTAATTCCAGATGCGGATAAACAGCTAATGCAAGAGATGGTTACGTTAATGAAAAATACAGAGGTTCCGCCTGCCTATGCCCGGTTGGAAGGGAATGCACACATGAGAGTGGGTTTTAACGTGGGAATCATGTATGATGTGTGTGATAAGGTGACCGTCGGTTTGTCTTATCGTTCCAAGATCAAAATGCGGGTAAAAGAAGGGGAAGCTTCATTAAATTATGCCAACCGTCGTATAGAGGATTTGTTTGCCAATATGGAAGAGTTGCTTGCAAAGTATGGTCCTATGTTGAACCAGATGCCGGGAGTGACGATTCCGAATATCTCTATTCCCAGGTATGACGAGGGATCTTTCCATGCAGAATTGCCCCTGCCTTCCAACACGACGTTGGGTGTAAGTTATCGTCCCACGGATCGTTGGGAGTTGGCGTTGGATTTGCAGTACGTGGGATGGAATGCTTACGATTCTTTGAACGTGTATTTTAACGAGGCTGAATTGGGTATAGCCCCGATTAAAGCAGAGAAAGATTATAAAAACTCAATGACTTACCGTATCGGGGCAAGCTATAAAACGACGGATCGTTTGGTGTTGCGTGCCGGGGTATATTATGATCAGAGCCCGATTCGCAAGAAATTGTACAACCCGGAAACTCCGGGAATGGACAAATTAGGGCTTTCTGCCGGATTAACGTTCGAACCTTACAAAGGCTTGCAATTTGACGTGGCATTCCTTTACATTCAAGGGTTTAGCCAGCATGGAAAGTACCCGTACAAGAACGTGGTCACGGGAGTGGATGAAATGTTCGAGGGAAAATATAAATCCACGGCGTTCTCGCCATCGATTGGTATTTCTTACCGGTTCTAATCAAGTGTTATGTGTATAGTTAAGAGGAGGTGTCAAGATTTTTTGGCACCTCCTCTTGTCATTTATTCTCCTGCGGGAGCGGTTCCCACGGCCACGCTTTTACTGCGTTCAACAGATTGCAGGGCCAAGTAATTGGCTCCGAATTTCTCCAAGTTGTCCAGTTCTGTTTCGTACTGATCTTGGTGAACTTCTTCTTCGGCAACAAGCGTTTCGAATAGTTTCTTGGATACGGCATCCGCATTGGCAGCACATTCTTGAGCCCAAGCGTTATAGTCGTTTACACTACCTTCTTCCATGGCTGTGGCCAATTCCAGCATTTCTTTCGGTTCGTGGATTTTCTGAACATCTCCGGACGTTTTCATTTCCACTTCTCCTTTCAAGAACAAGATACGTTCTGAAAGCTGTTCCACGTGCATCATCTCTTGGATGGCGGTACGTTTGAATAACCCGGACAACAGGTCGTAGCCCATATCGTCACAGCGGAAATGAAAGTACATGTACTGGTGTACGGCGAGCAACTCGTCGGCAACTGCTTTGTTTAATAATTCAATGCTTTTTTCCTTTTTACTCATAATAGCTAAATGTTAGTAGTTTTACGATTCGCTAAATTAAGAAATAAAAGTGGCATATCCTAAATTTTGTCTTGGAATTAAAAAAGTGTACATTTGTTTAATCATAAATTCAAGATAATGAATATTTCCCCTAAGGTGTTGCTGGTGACACCACCGTTTACGCAGTTGAATACACCTTATCCGGCGATGATGTATTTGAAAGGTTTTTTGAACACGAAAGGAGTTGATTCCATGCAAGTTGATTTGAGCTTGGAAGTGATTCTGGAAATATTTTCATCCCGGGGGCTACATGAGCTTTTTCAACAAGTGGCAGCCCGGGAAATCCGTTTGTCGAACAACGCCCGGCGTATTTTTGCCTTGCAAGAGGAATACGAGCGCACGATTGATGCGGTCATGGCTTTTCTGCAAGGAAGGAACCGGACGCTGGCTTACTCGATTTGCGAGCCCTATTTTCTGCCCCGGGCTAGTCGGTTCGAACAGGAGGAAGATACGGAATGGGCCTTCGGGGCGATGGGATTGGAGGATAAAGCTCGTTATCTTTCTACCTTGTACCTGGAAGATTTGTCTGATTTTTTGCAGGAGACCGTGGATGAGCATTTCGGGTTTAGTCGTTACGCGGAACATTTGGGGCGTTCGGCCTCTTCTTTTGATGAGTTGGATACGGAGCTGGCAAAGCCCTTGACTTTCACGGATCATTACCTGATCCGGTTGCTTGCGGACCGGATGAAAGCGTATCGTCCGGAGGTGGTGGCTATCACTGTCCCGTTCCCCGGGAATCTTTATAGTGCTTTGCGTTGCGGGGAGTGGATCAAGGCTAATTACCCGGAAGTCACGATTGCGATGGGTGGGGGATTTGCCAACACGGAATTGCGGTCATTGACAGACGTGCGTTTCTTCCGCTTTACCGATTATTTGTTGTTGGATGACGGTGAGCTGCCGTTATCACGTTTACTTGAACACGTGACGGGACAGATTGGGGATTCCGAGCTGGTACGTACGTTTTGTTTACGAGACGGGAGGGTCGAGTTTTTGAATGATGAGTCGGCAGGGATTATCCCGCAGAAGGAGATCGGTGTGCCTGATTATTCGGGATTGTTATTAGACAGGTATATTTCGGTGATCGAGATCGTGAACCCGATGCATAAATTGTGGAGTGACGGACGATGGAATAAGCTAACATTGGCTCACGGGTGTTACTGGGGAAAGTGTAGTTTCTGTGACGGGAGCTTGGATTATATCCGGCGCTATGAACCGAACGAGGTGAAAACGATTGTTGACCGTATGGAACAAGTGGTGGCACAGACGGGGGAAGGTGGTTTCCATTTTGTTGATGAGGCGGCACCCCCGGCGCTATTGAAAGAGCTGGCACTGGAAATATTGCGACGACAACTGACGGTTGTCTGGTGGGGAAATATCCGTTTTGAACGGGCTTATACACGGGATCTGTGTCGTTTGCTGAAGGCTTCCGGCTGTATTGCCGTGTCGGGCGGGGTGGAGGTGGCGTCTGACCGGGTGTTGGGTTTGATTAATAAAGGGGTAACTCTGAAGCAACTGACCCGCTCGGCCAATCATTTCACGGGGACGGGAATCATGGTCCACGCTTACCTGATGTATGGTTTCCCGACAGAGACAACACAGGAAACTGTCGATTCGCTTGAAGTGGTACGCCAGTTATTCGAGCTGGGATATATCCATTCCGGTTTTTGGCATCGTTTTGCCATGACGGCGCATAGTCCGGTGGGTTTGTGTCCCGAACGATTCGGAACCCGGGTAACGGAACCGCCTTTCGGTGGCTTTGCCCGGAATGATGTGGCGTTCGAGGATTTGCAAGGTGGTGATCATGATGAGTTGGGCGATGGATTAAGTCGTTCTCTATATAATTATATGCGGGGTGTTGGGTTTGATTTGCCTTTACAAAAATGGTTTGACTGCAAGATTCCGGTAACCACGATACCGCCTCGATTTGTCGCACATATGGCGGAGGAACAGGAAACGGTGGAAAAATTACGTTCCCGATGCCTATACTGGCTTGGAGGACGGGTGGAACTCGGACCAGAGAGTGTGAAAAAAGGGAAACATTCGATCGTGTTATTGTTACATACGAATAACCGGGAGATGGCAATCAAAATGAGGGGGGACTGGGCTCATTTTATCCATGAGTCACTAATGCAAGTGGGGGTAGGTGCCGTGAATCCTTACTTGCTGGAAGACTTTAGCCGGAATTACGAGATTTTGTTTAACGATGACTTTCTACCTTTCTGGTACAGTAAAGAGATGCAGGTGATTCGGGATAATGGCTTGTTACTGCTTTGACTGCGTGTCAGGTGCTTCCGGTTCAATCTCGATGATCTTCCCTTTCTTCCGGATATATTCGTACAAGGACCTGTAAAACGGATGAGAAGTGAGTGTGGTAGCGTCTCCCAGAATGATGAGTTTCATGCGGGCTCGGGTGATGGCCACGTTCATGCGGCGTAAGTCATTCAGGAATCCGATGTTTCCCTCATCATTGGCTCGTACGAGGCTGATCAGGATAACATCCCGTTCTTGGCCTTGGAACCCGTCCACGGTGTGAATCGTGATGAGTTTCCGCAAGGGGATAAAAAAGCGGTTTCGTTTGATGATTTGCCGGATATATTGTACTTGCACCCGATAAGGGGATATCAACCCGAAATCGATTCTTTCATCCAGCACTCGTTCGATGCCGATTTTCTCGATATATTCCTGTAATTGTTTTACTAGTAATTCGGCTTCCGGTTTGTTGATTCGCCCATATGTTTCGTTGACACAATCTTCAGAGAACTCGCAGAGGGCCGTGTCGAACCATTCGATGGGAGTGTCGTATTCGAGAATGTTACGGTGGCGTACTTCCGGAGATGCCTGCAAACGGCCTTTGTAGAACCATTTCGAGGGAAAGTACATGATGTCCTCGTGCATACGATACTGTGTTTCGAGCATGGAAACGGTTTCGGGTTTATGCTGGATAATCTTTTGAAGTAGCGTGCGATCCAAACCGCCTTTTGCGGCTTCGTAACATTTGATGGTGGGAGGTAACTGGCAGTGATCCCCGGCAAGTATTACCCGGTAGGCCTTGGATATGGCAATCCAGCAGGCAGCCTCTAAGGCTTGTGCGGCTTCGTCAATAAACAAGGTGGAGAACATTTTCCCGTTTAATTGTTTATTGGCGGAACCGACTAGCGTACAGGCAATCACGCGGGCTTCCCCGAAGAGTTGGGCATCAATCTTGATTTCCAATTTGATGGTTTGGTCCCGTAAATCATGCAGCATCCGGCGGGCGGATTCCCGTTTGGCTCCTTTCAAACGTTTCAGACGTCCGGAGAGTTCCCGGATAGATGCTCTTGCGGCTCGTAACGTGGGGTAGGCAGGATGGGATTCGAATTTGCGTTCGTACGTGAATGACAGCATCTTGTCGTTTACCCGAGTGGGGTTCCCAATTCGTAGTACATTGACTCCCCGGTCTAGTAACTTTTCGGCGATCCAGTCCACGGCTGTATTGCTTTGGGCGCAAACCATTACTTGATTCTCTCGTCGCAGTGTTTCGTAGACGGCCTCGACGAGCGTGGTCGTTTTTCCGGTTCCGGGAGGGCCGTGAACAACTGCAACCTCTTTGGTTGCCAATACCCGGTTTACCGCTTGTTCTTGTGAACGATTCAGCCACATCAAGTGAATTGGTTGAAGTTTCCGTTGTTCTGCCATCTCGTTTCCCAGTATAACTTCCCGTAAGTGGGCGAGGCGGTTGTTCTTGGCTTCCATGACTTCTGTTAGGGCGGAAAACATGGTTTTATAGGATGTCCCGTCAAAATAGAGTTGCACGCCCAAATCCGTGGTTCCTTGAATATCCAGAAGGCTATTGGAGTGGGGCAACACGACGAGCATCGTGTTTTCGTGAACGTAACTGATGGTTGCCGCAAAACTGAAATAACGCAGGTTTCCCGTTCCGTCAAAACGGAAAAAGCAAACCGGACGACCGTATTCGAAGTTGTGATCCGTGTCGTCATTCTCATCTCGTTTGATCTCTACGACGAGCTGGTTTAGCGAGTTGTAATAACTTTTATAGGCTGACACGGGATACCAGCAAACGCCTTGCTGGATTCTTTTGGGGATTCCTGCACGTTGTGTTTGTTGGTAGAATGTCTCTTTTTCAAACTCGAATTCCTCTTGCAACAGTTTGTATTGCCGCAGGAGATCAACCAAGGGGGAGGTTATTGGTTCGCTAGCCATATTAAACGGGTTACCAGGTTAATATTTCGTTCCCGGTTTCCGTGATTAATATGGTGTTTTCCCATTGAGCGGAAGGTTGTTCGTCTTCCGTAATAACTGTCCAGTCATTATCCTCGTCGATGAATATATCCCGTTCTCCCATGTTGATCATCGGTTCGATCGTGAAGATCATGCCCGGAACGAGCAGCATTCCCGTACCCCGTCTTCCCACGTGTTCCACTTCCGGAATTTCGTGGAATTTCAAACCGACCCCGTGCCCGCAAAACTCCCGGACAACCGAGTACCCGTTGCTTTCTGCATGTTCTTGTATAACAGCGCCCACGTCACCTAGAAAACGCCAGGGTTGTGCGGCTTCAATGCCTTTTTCCAGACATTCTTTCGTGACACGCACCAACTTTTGACGATCTTCAGCAACTTCCCCGATCATGAACATACGGGATGCGTCCGAAAAATAACCGTTATATATAGTCGAAACGTCAACATTGATAATGTCACCACTTCTTAAAATGATATTCTTGTCCGGTATTCCGTGACATACTTCTTCGTTAATGGAAGTACATACACTTTTGGGAAAACCCTCGTAATTCAACGGTGCGGGTATAGCCCCGTGTGCCACAGTGAAATCATATACCAGCGTGTTTATATCTTCGGTCGACATACCTTCCCGAATGTTTGCCGCCACGTGATCTAACACGGCTGTGTTGATCTTTGCACTTTCGCGGATACCTTCTATTTGTTCCGCATTCTTGATAATCTTTCGAGGGGGAACAATGTGACCCTGACGACGATAAAGTTTAATTTTTTCCTCGATGGAGGATGCCAGTTTGTTTTCGTTTCTATTGAATAGCATATTGCTGTCTCCTTTTATAATAAGGCACTAAGGTAGTGTTTTTAGAGACAGGTTATCCCGTTATTTTGAAAATTGATAGTTGCCGAGTTTATCCACGGAGATATTTAATTCCTTTAAATCCTTGATAAATAGATTGTACCCTGTTTCTAGGTTCTTCCAAAAATCTAATATGCTTGGATAGGCACGATAGGTTTCGCTGTAATTATTACAAATAACAGTAAAATAAGGGAAAAAACAAATGGGCATGAAAAAAGGCATTCGGGAGGACCCCGAACACCTTACCTGTGTGTGTTGTGTGTATATGAGTGTGTGAATCTTTCCTTATTCATTGATCATCACTACCAAGTACTTTGTTTGTTTCCAGAATGCACTCGGGTTGCTAATCTTCAAAGTCTGCATACCGTCATCCCCGGTTTCCAATGCGTATGATTCGCTTGGGTGAACGGAAAGGATTTTGGCTTTTTTAGTGTTTAACGGGATGGATGTCAATTCACGCATATCGGCATCCACGAATTTTGCATTTTGAGCTTGAGAAGAAACGATTGGCGGACAGAAGATTCCTTGTCTTGAGATCACATTAGCTTCTTTTAGCCCTTTTCTGGAACCTAACAGGTAGTGGATCGTGTTGAGCGATTTGTCTTGATTGGAAATCGTTTCTTTCTGGGAAGTTGATTCCTCTTGTAAATTGCTCACATTTTGGTTAAGTTCTGCTATTTGTTGAGTCTTGATACCTAGTTCCTTTTCTTTGGCAGCCAAAATCTGGTTGATTTCGTTGATCTTTTGATCTCTGATGGCTAACTCTTCGTTTAATCCGGCGATTAATTTCTTGAATTCAGCGGATTGTCTTTTGTTAGTCCCTTCCAGTTTAGCAATTTTTTCTTTGTAACCGGCGATAGCGTCAGAAAGTGCTTGCACATCATTTTTTAAAGCAGTAATCTGGCTTTTACTCTTGCTGTTTTTCGTGTCACTCTGTGATTCGATGGCTAGAATGTGTTCAGCCTCGCGGATAGATTGCATTCCGGCGGAAATGTCATTCAGATCTGCTAAAAGTTTATCCATTTCGTCACTTTGTCCGTTGCTAACGGCTTGTAAAGAATCTACTTTTGCCTGCAAAGCTTTATATTTTTGTGAACTTTCCACGCAACTTCCGAGGAAGGCGATGGAAAACAAACTGACTGCTAAAAAAATAAACGTTCTCATAGTTTTTTGTTTTGATGTTTTATTCTATGCCTAAATAAAGGCAATGCCCGTGCCATTCGTGTGGTAAAATGATAACGTATTGAAAAACAGTTTGTACGTGTGTTTGCTTGAATTTCACGATTGTGGAAAATTTTGCCCCAGTTGTGGAATTTCTCCCCAAATTACCTGTAGAAGAGACTTTTTTCCAAATGATGTCTGTGTTGGAGATGGTATGGTCGTCCCGGATTTTTTTAGTAGCTTTGCCTTGATACCAATAATTGAATCCATGTACCAAGAATATTCCCCTCATCCGGTGTTATCTCCTTATATAGACAAATATTGGGAGGTGAAAGGCTCTCCGGAAATGGGTGAGAAGATGAAAATTTTGCCTGATGGTTGTACCGATTTCATTTTTAACTTGGATGATATGCGTAACCTGGAGGATAAAAATAGGTTTGGTATTGATCCTTTACACGGTTATTTCGTGGGAGCGATGAAGACTTACTCGGAGTTGTCGGTTTGTGCCGGATCTCTACACGTGATCGGGGTCAGATTCACTCCCTGCGGGTTGACTGTTTTCACAAAAAAGCCTTTAGGGGAGTTGAGTGGGCAGAGACTTCATTTGAGGGACGTGGGATTTCTTTTTCATGAAGAGTTCGCTTCTTTTTTGAGGGAGAAAAACACGTTGGTAGAAAGATTACAAGTAATTGAAGCTTTTTTGATGTCTCGGTTGAAATATGCGGAGGAAGTTGACAGGCAAATCGTGTGGACAACCGGGGTGATCCGTCAGGCCGGGGGATTGTTGCCTATTCGGGAGTTAATGAGTCGGGTATGCATCTGTCAACGTCATTTTGAACGTCGTTTTAAACATGCCACGGGTTACACGCCAAAAGAGTATAGCCGGGTCGTGAAATTTCGTCGGGCAATGGATGTACTTCGTCAGGTTTCCGGGAATAACCTCTTTTCCGTGGCGGTCGATTGCGGGTATTATGATTCTTCTCACTTGGTGAAGGAGTTCAAGAAATTATCGGGTAGTTCCCCGATGGTTTTCACGTCCTTACCGGCAGATACTCCGATCACTTATTTAGGGGAATAAAAGTCGATTTTTTACAAAAGATTCTTTTCCCGGAACTCTACTTTTGTATTTATAATTAAATAAAATGGATATATGGAAGAATTGAAACGAAAAGCGGAATTATTACTGGAGCAATGCGAAAGTGTGGTACTGACTTCTATTGACGAAAACGGTTTTCCCCGTCCTGTACCGATGTCAAAGGTGAAAGCGGAGGGGATAGCTACAATCTGGTTTGCTACCGGAACGTATTCCGAGAAAACGGAACACTTTCGGGTGAATCCTAAAGCGGGAGTGTGTTTCCAGAAAGAGATTAACAGTGTCGTGCTGACCGGGTACATCGAGATTATTACCGACAAGGCAGAAAAGGAAGCCTTGTGGCAGGATTGGTTTATCGAGCATTTTCCCGGAGGTGTGAATGACCCGACTTATTGTATTTTGAAATTCACTGCAAAGCGAGCAACTTACTGGCTGGACTTTCAATTTGTGAAGGGGGAGGTGTAAGCGAACTAATTTAGCAAGATCGGAAAAGTCTCTCCCAATTCAGGGACTTACTTTTGTCTCAAAATACAAAAGAATATGGAACAGAAATTGACAACGAAAGAAGAGTACTTGAAAAGGATCAACGTGATCGTGGAATATATCAATAATCATCTGGATGAGAATATCGATCTCGGGATGTTAGCCGAGATGTCCGGTTTTTCTCCTTGGCATTTCCACCGGATCGTGCGTGCCTTTCTGGGAGAACCTGTGGGGGCTTTCATCACCCGGGTACGTGTCGAGACTGCAGCTCGCTTGTTACGCTATTCCGATTTGTCCGTGCAGGACATTGCTTATCGGGTTGGGTATGATGTGCCTTCTTCTTTGTCGAAAAGTTTCAAGCAATTCTATGGTATTTCGCCGAATGAATATCGTAATAATAAAAATTGCACGATTATGAAACCAGTAGAAATGAGACCCGATTTGAAGTTAGAGTTTGAAGAACGAGTGTTGGCCCCGAAACAAGTGATTTACATTTGGCTAATGGGTGCGTATAATCAGTTGGATTATTGTGCAGCATGGCAAAGATTATGGAATTACGTGAGGGAAGAAAATCTTTTTGCCCCGGAAGTGGAGCATATCTGTGTTTACCATGATGATCCGAAGGTGACGGAGCAGGATAAATTGCGGACAGATGTGTGTCTTGTACTTCCCCGTGTCGGAAAGCCGAAAGGGGAGGTTGGTGTAAAAGAAGTTCCCGGGGGAAAATATGCGGTATTTCGTTATCAAGGACCGTATGAAAACTTGCGTGCCGTGTATGATACAATTTATGCCAAGTGGATTCCGGAAAAAGGTTATAAGTTGGGAGATACTCCCGGTTTCGAGAAGTATCTGAACCATCCGGATCATACCGAGCCAGAAAATCTGATTACTGAAATTTATATTCCGGTACAATGACTGGGAGGACGGGGAATGTAATTTCCTGAAATTGGTTTACGGTAAACTTTTTTCAGGGTAATACACGGTGTTTACCCGTTGCGTATTCGATGTATTTAGGGATTAAAGACGTATCAACTTCGTTACAAAGACGTATCAAAGGCGTTCACGAATGTCTTTGATACGTCTTTGTATTGTGATAGCTTGGTGTTTTTTTCTTGTGTTTAATAGTTCCTTAATTTGCGAATAGTGTGAGATGTATGTATTCCATTTTTTTAATATGGAATGATAATGTATTCATTGAAAGATGGGTTCTAAAGAGAGGTGGCACAAACGTCTGGCCTAATGCATGGAGGGTTTTACGAACTTTGATTTTTACAACTATATTTTTGCAGATAATATTGGAATCGATATATTTGTGAGATTTAAGAGAGTTGTGATGGAATACAGGCAATTTTTAGATGGGGTTAATCGTAAAGAGGATAAAGCTTGGGTTGAGCTATATGATTATTTTTATGCTCCACTATGTTGCTATGCGGCAAAAATTATGGGGAATGACCAAATGGTGGAAGATGTGGTGCAGGGATGTTTCGTGAAATTGTGGCTTTCAACTGTCTGTTTTGAAGATATAAAAGTAATTACAGCTTATTTATACCGTGCCGTGTACAATGCCGCACTTAATTTTGTTCGTGACCAGAAAAGAAGTAAAAAGGCCCATGAGGTGTGGATGGGACAAGTTGTTAGTGATGAAAGTGATGCAGTAGAAATGGCCTTGGAAGAGGAGGCTATTACTCGTTTTTATACCGTGATCACACGTTTACCCGGGCAACAACGGGATATTTTATTGCAGAGTATGAAAGGAGAAAAAGTGAGGGATATAGCGGAGAAGTTGGATATATCTGAAAATACGGTGAAAACGCAAAAAAAGAGGGCCTATGCCTTTGTACGTGAGCAATTAGGGGATGTTTGGATGGTAATTGCCGGGTTGTTTTTCGTGTAGAATTATTGAATTTTTTTTAATTTCTTGTCACCCGTTTTTTTGTATCGAGTGTCTGTTGTGAAAATAAATACAGAAATGATATGAAATGGGATGAGATACATGATCAATCACGTGTGGTTGTAGACAAAGCGATAGAAAATTTATTGGCTGAGGGGAAGGAGGTAGAGAAGAAGGAAGATGATATAGTGGGGAAATTACGGGATGCAGAGTACGTGGGCAAGAAATTAGAAAAACGGAAACGTTATTCTGGAAAAGATGCTTTTTTACGGCTAAAACGTCAAATGGAAAGGAGAAAACGTTTGCGAGTGGCAATGTGGATGGCAGGTGCAGCGTGTGTGGCTGTTGTTTGTATAATCTTGTTGCAGTGGAAACAAATAGAATTGTTGTTGCCGAAAACGAGTACGATTGTAAAGCAGGAAAATATTTTTCCGGCGGAGATGAAAGCAATATTGGTGAGAGCGGACGGGGAACAAGTTGTGTTAGGAAAAGAGTATCGTAATTGGGAAGAGATTGGGAATGTATTGATTGCTGTAGACTCGACAGGATTGGAATATAATCGTTTGAAACAAACTAATGCAGATACGGTCGTTTTTAATCAATTAATAGTTCCCCGGGGTGGTTTGTATTTGTTGGTATTGGCAGATGGTACACGGGTATGGATGAATTCTGATTCGCATTTGAAATATCCGGTAATGTTTGCCGGTGGTAAGCGGGAGGTGATTTTAAGCGGTGAAGCGTATTTTGACGTGGTAAAAGATAAATCAGCCCCTTTTATCGTGAGAACGGAATCAGGAAATATAGAAGTGTTAGGAACGGAGTTTAATATAAAATGTTATTCGGATGAGACAGCTCTGGTTACAACCTTGGTAAATGGTAAAGTGAAATTTGATGATGGAATAAATCCGTCTGTGATTTTGAAACCGGAGGAACAGCTGATATTTGAAAAAGAAAATAGACAATCGATCGTTCGGAAAGTAAATGTAAATCATTATATCAGTTGGAAAGATAATCGTTTATCCTTCCAAGGGGAGACTCTAGACATGATTATGAAGACATTATCACGATGGTATAA
>DYVS01000303.1:0-9063 GCA_020743075.1 Butyricimonas virosa
CAGTATCCATGCAGATTCACGAAATATTCCACGAATACACGGACATGATCGAACCCCTGGCACTCGATGAAGCTTTCCTAGACGTGACCGCAAACAAAAAAAACATCCCGTTAGCCGTCGATGTCGCCAGAGAAATCAAGAAAGAAATTAAAGAAAAACTAGGACTCGTGGCCTCCGCCGGGATCTCTTACAATAAATTCCTCGCCAAGATTGCATCTGATTACAAGAAACCCGACGGGCTTTACACCATACACCCAGACCGGGCCCCCACTTTTATCTCCAAACTCCCGATCGAGGCATTCTGGGGTATCGGCAAAGTCACAGCTCGTAAAATGCACTCCCTAGGCATACACACGGGGGCTGACCTCAAGAAATGTACACTGACGTTCCTTACCCGCAATTTCGGGAAAGCCGGTACCCTGTATCACGATTTTGCCAATGGCATCGATCCCAGAATGGTTACCCCCGAAAGAATCCGTAAATCCGTAGGCTGTGAAAGTACCTTCGAGAATGACTTGACGAACTATATCGCTGTCATCATAGAACTGTACCACGTGACAACGGAATTAATCCTTCGGCTAGAAAAGTCTGATTTCAAAGGACATACCCTAACCTTGAAAATCAAATTCCACGATTTTACCCAAAAGACACGTAGTGTCACTATGGCACACGAGTTACGAACAAAACAAGACATTCTTCCCCTAGCCAAAAAATTACTCAAAGATTTAGAACTTACACAGTTTAGAATACGTCTCCTAGGTCTCTCTATATCAAATCCTTTCGAAGAATTAACCACCGATGATCCTTTACAATTAAGAATTAATTTTGATTAATTATGAAACCTTTACGTTCAGGTCACGTATATAGGCATATATTTTGAATGTAATCATAGTGTAACAGAAACTTAATACATAAGTGACAAGGTTACGATGACAAACCGATACCTTTGTATCGTAATTCAAAAAAGACTTCGATTTTTTTTCATAAATTTGTTATTGGTATTTTGGGTCCCCGCTGAGACAGCGCGGACCATTTTTATTTTAGCATAAATCCTAACTTTTATCTCCCTCTATCCGTATATAAAAGTGTATATCGAAAATTAATCGATATAACAGAAATTTAACTACTAATTTTTTTGTATATAAAGAAAAGCCGATACCTTTGTATCGGATTTCAAGAAAAGACTTCAATTTTTTTTCATAAATTTGTTATTGGTTGCCTCCTGCTGTGACAGCACGAGGCTTTTTTTCTTCCACCGATGCTAAACTAACAAATCTTTTTTTACCCGCAAACATTTGCGTAAAATTTAATAGTGTTAAAATACTAATTTTCAGCAACACACTGATTATCTGATGGAATAAAATCACTATTAACATTTATCCGATGAAATTTTCACAAAAAAAAAAGATCGTGCCTAACTCACATTAACAAATTCAGCACGACCTTTTTATTTCATTATTATCTATCGAATTATTCCAAATAGGTATACCCGTACAGCCCGGAACGATAGTTGGACAAGAATTCCCGTCCTTCTTCTGCCGAGATAATACCTTTCTTTACCGAAGAAGTTACCCAAACTTCTACTGTACGAGCCATTCTTTTCGGCATAAATTGAACGTACTCCAACACGTCAGCCACCGTCTCCCCTTCAATCACCTTGTCGATCACGTAATCATCACCCTTCACTTTGATGTGGACGGCATTCGTGTCTCCGAACAGGTTATGCAGGTCACCAAGAATCTCTTGGTAGGCCCCCACGAGGAATACTCCTAAATAATACGGTTCTTTATTATTCAACTCATGTACCGGAAGATGGTACGAGAAATTACGCGTCGAGATAAAATTATCAATCTTCCCGTCAGAATCACAGGTAATATCCTGAATTGTTGCCGATTTAGTCGGCTGCTCGTTCAATCGAGAAATCGGTATGATCGGGAATATCTGGTCGATCGCCCATGAATCAGGCAAAGACTGGAATAACGAGAAATTACAGAAATATTTATCCGGTAACATCTTGGAAATCTTCTTCAACTCGTCCGGGGCATGTTTCGTGGCAACTGCCATGTCATACACGTCCCTAGCCACGGACCAGAACAACCGTTCCACTTGCGCACGGGTGAACAAATCGATCAAGCCAAGATTAAACAAACCGAGAGCATCTTCCCGAATCTGCATGGCATCATGCCATGTCTCGATCAACCGAGGCTGATTCAGGTTCTCCCATAAATCATACAACTCTTTCACCAGCTCGTGAGCATTCTCATCGATTTCCTCGTTTTCATCGAAAGCGGGCAAACTTGTACTAGCAAGTGCCTCGAAAATCAACACGGAGTGATGTGCCGTCAGAGAACGTCCCGATTCGGTGATAATATTCGGTTGCTCCAGATTATTCTTCTCGCAAGCATCTACTAGTGCGGACACGGCATCATTCACGTACTCTTGAATCGAGTAGTTCATACTGTTTCCGCTCGTGGCCGAGCGTGTTCCATCATAATCCACACCTAACCCCCCGCCAATGTCCACGAAATGTATATTGTATCCTAAATTCTTCAATTGCACGTAGAACTGAGAGGCTTCCTTCAACGCCGTCTTGATGCGACGTATATTGGTCACTTGACTACCGATATGGAAATGTATTAACTTCAAGCAATCCGTCATCTTATTCTTTTCCAGAATATCCATAGCTTCCAGTAACTCGCTCGAATTCACCCCGAACTTACTGACATCTCCTCCCGATTCTTCCCACTTGCCACTCCCGGAACTAGCCAGTTTTATGCGAATTCCTATATTCGGGCGAATTTTCAAGCGTTTGGAGATTGTCGCAATATTTCTCAATTCGTTTAGCTTCTCGACAACCAAGTATATATTTCGTCCCATTTTCTGGGCCAAAAGAGCCAACTCGATATAATTTTCATCCTTGTAACCGTTACAAATAATCATCGCATCATCGTCAATATCGATCGACAATACCGCATGTAACTCCGGTTTAGAACCTGCCTCAAGACCAATGTTATACTTGGTCCCGTGACTAACAATCTCTTCCACCACCGGACGCATCTGGTTTACCTTAATTGGATAAATGATAAAATTTTTCCCCGTGTAACCATATTCCGTCGCCGCAGCTTGAAAACAACTAGAGATTTTCTCGATCCGGTTATCAAGGATGTCCGGGAACCTTAACAACACGGGAGCCGATACATCCCGCACCTGGAGTTCTTCCATCAATTCCTTGATGTCAATTTTCGGTCCCCCGACTTTCGGCGTTACAGTAACGTGTCCCTTCTCGTTAATCGAAAAATAGTTCAGCCCCCAACCGTTAATATTGTACAGTTCTGCTGAATCGTCAATACTCCATTTTCTCATTTCTATTCTATAAGCTCATTAAGATTGATTGTTTTGCAAAGCTACAATATATTTTCAATATTATATGCCTAATCGCCTAGGATTTCACGATTTTAGCCATTAGATTTCATGCTTCCCGGCATGATGCCAGGCAGAATAACAATCTCGTCAAACAACTTTACATTTTCTGGATCTCCTGAATACCGTCCCGATCAATCACCAAACGGTAACGCTTATACTCGACCTGTTCCCCATGTAGTAATTGTATCAAGAAATTAAGGTAATATATTTTATCTCCCATGATCGGACCGTAACCCGACTCACCCCTCGGCACGTATAGCTCGTAGTCCCGCTCGTCCATCTTCTGAACGAAACTCCCCACGTTAAAACGCAATATCTCGTTCACCCCGGCAATATCGTACTGGCTATATTCGCCAAGCGCCTCAGGATCGAGTTGCACCCATTTCCGGTAAAGAATAATTTTCTCCCCGCCATTCCGATTATCCGCTTCCAACAAATCCGGCCGGGCTCTTCGCTCGATAATCTCCTCCGGGACTTTTCTCTCCGAAATAAAATCCACCCCGTCTTTGATCCACCCGACCACTCTCTCGTTCATACTGATCGTTGTTTTCCTGTCAAAATAGTTCCTCCCCAACCGGTGAGCAAAATAAAAACGCATCAATTCCTTGATCCGGTCCTTCAGCATATAGCTTACCACCAAAGCCACGAACAACGGCATCGTGAAATTCCCGTATTTTTTCTGAAATGAAAAAGCGACCACCGTGGCAAATATCATAGAAAGTCCTGCCGCAATACTATAATATATCTGCTCTACCAGCACCCCGTCTTTCTTTTTCGATGCTTTCAAAAACAAATCGCTCTCCGCATATTTTTTCAGCATTCCTCGCCGATAAATTACCGTCCGATTCCGGTCCTTACTCTCCGGATCTGCCACTAGATAACCGTTCTGTTTCTTATAATCAATCTCCGAGTGTACCAAAGACAACAATAATTTCACCATCCGATCATAACATCCCGGGTCAGTCGCCTTTAAACCGTCTAACAACTTGAACGTATGAAACTCCACCAGGTTAGAAAGATACTCATCCCCGAAAGAGAAATAGTTCAACGCCTCCCGGGGAATTCCTGGCATGTTAATAATAATCTTCAAATCCCGGTATCGTTTCACGATCAATTGCACGCATTCAACGTACCGATCGACCATTCCATCCCGTTCGCCGCTTTCCACCTCGTGACGAATCGTCTCTCCCGCCATTCCCCGAAGGGCACTTTTAAAGATGGAAGTAAACATCTTAATCTGGTATTCGTAAGAGGCTAACGCATCCCTCGTCCCATCCGCCACCAAATGCTGGAATGCATCCTCCAAGAAAACGAAAGGCGTCCATTCGCCACTCGCAATCTCCTCCAAGGTGTATATCGGGGTGATCAAACGCACGTTGGACTTCACATCCCGGTAAAAAGCCTCCTTGGGATAAGTCGAGGCATTAATATCCAAACTATGAGGTACGAAAAACCACGTGTTCATCCTGAACTCGTTCTCCCCCGCGTCCCGATCGACATGGTAGCCAACCTTACATTCCACGGAGTAGCGATCATGCAACTTAACCTGAATATCTATCATATCATAAAATCACAACGCAAGATACGAAAAAAAGTAAATCGCAACGAAGTACTCTAAGCTAAAAAGATTCCTTATCTTGACAGAAGAATATTCTATAATTTTAGACATCATCCGCACAATCGTTTGTCAATCTAGCTATTTAGGCATAATTTATATCGATTTATTTGTTTCCCGTTTTTTTAATACATAACTTTGTTACACTATAAATCTAAAACAAAAGAGCATGAACAGGCAACAAATAATTAAAGCCGTGACAGAGAAAACCGGCATATCACGAAAATACACGGCAAAAGTATTTTCTTCCATTTTCGAGACTATTTTAGAAAGTCTGGAAAAAGAAGAATCGGTACGGTTAATGAACTTTGGTAGCTTTACCGTAAAGACTTACAAACCACGTAAAGGCTATAATCCAGCTTCGAAAATAGTTGTCCAACTCCCGGAAAGAAAAGCCATCCGTTTTAAATTAGCCAAACGTGCTGTTTCAAAAAGCTTAAAATAATAATCGACAACATAGATCACTGAATTCTTCCTCGTCATAAACAAAGGATTCAGTGATTACCTTCCCCTTCAAAGAACGTTTCTTCCTCCATTCCTCGTTGTCAATACATCCCATCACAAAATATTTCAATAACATTTGACTTGCATGAATATTATTCGTAAATTTACGAATAAACAGTCGCCATTATAAAACCCTTTAAAAAATATGATCATGAAAGAATACAGAACATACGCACCGGTCGCACTTATCGTCTTGATGTTCTTTTCCCTCATGATCTTTCACAAAGACATTGCCACCTATATCTCACAAAGTAAAATCGAACAATTATCCGCCAATTCCAAGAAAAGCATCAGAGACACGATTTCTCAAAAATACAACTATCACCATAACGGGAAAAGTTATGATTACACGTTCATTGAATTTGGCTCCACAGGCTGTCATTCTTGTCGCCAAATGGAAGAAGTAATGGAGAAAATAAAAACCGAATACAAGGGAAAAGTAAATGTTGTTTTTATAAACTTAATGGCTCCAGAGAGCAAAAGATTCTTCGAATACTACGGAATTGCCACAATCCCCACCCAAGTATTACTTGACAAGGAGGGGGAAGAATTTTTCCGCCACACGGGTTTTTATTCGGCTAACGAACTATCAACACACTTCACGACGAAAAAGTAAACGAAGAAGGACCATTGAAATTTCAATGAAAACAGAGAAGACTAAAAATAACAAGAACTCTGAAATTCAGAGTTCTTGTTAAATGGTCGAGATGACTGGACTTGAACCAGCGGCCTCCACGTCCCGAACGTGGCGCGCTACCAACTGCGCTACATCTCGTTTCCGTTTTGCGAGGGCAAAGATAATAAAAGTATCAATTATAATCACTATATTTGTAAAAAATTTTATTGTATAAAATATTTTTCTTCAGAATGGACTCAATTAGACAAAATAAGGTTGGTCGCTTAATTCAACGAGATCTAAGCGAAATGTTTCAGAAAGAGTGTAAAGAATTCACCGCAGGCGCCATGTTATCCGTTACAGCAGTGCGAGTTAGCCCGGATATGTCATATGCCAGGGTTTACCTTAGTATATTTCCATCGAACCTGACAGAAAAGGTACTGGAGAGCCTGGCAGAAAAAAACAAAAGCATTCGTTTTATCCTCGGAAAGAAAATCGGTAAACAGACACGAATTATCCCAGAACTCAAATTTTTCGTGGACGACAGCCTCGATTACATCGATAAAATCGATTCCCTGTTGAAACAATAGCTCGCATCTACGATGAATCTGCCGATATTCATTGCACGGAGATACCTGTTTTCAAAAAAGAAACAGAATGCCATAAACATCATTTCCATCATTAGCATGGTCGGTGTAGCGATTGGCACAACGGCTCTTATTGTCGTGCTCTCCGTGTTCAACGGAATCGACACGCTTCTCACGGAAGCAACCGATAGTTTCACCCCGGATCTTACGATTTCTCCGGTAAAAGGGAAATTCATCACGACCGACACAATTTTAATCGATAAACTGGCCCATATGCCGGAAATCTCTTCCTGTGATCCCGTCGTGGAAGAAAATTCCCTCGTGAAATTCGGAGATAAATTAGTCCCGGTGGTCGTGAAAGGAGTAGACTCGACTTATGCCGAACACGTGAATATATACCCTTCTATTGTTAGTGGTATTTACTCGCTCGAAGAGGATGGCAAACCAGCCGTAGTCATGGGATACGGCATTGCGGCAGCCTTAAAACTCAGATTAGGCACCCTATCCTCCGTCACGTTCTACTACCCGGATCGAAAAGCGTCCTCCGCATCAAACTCGGCACTAAACAGCCAACAAATATACCCGCTCGGAATATTCTCCGCACAACAAGACATTGACGGTAAATACGTGATCACTGGAATAGAAACAGCAAGGGAGTTGTTCGGGGTTCCGGGACAAATCTCCAAAATAGAGATAAAATTAAAAGACCCCAATCAGATAGAATCATTAAAAGAAAAACTATCCGTCCAAATACAACCGACATACAAAGTCGAGAACAAATATGACTTGAACCGTTCCTTTTATGCCATGATGAAATCGGAAAAACTAGCCGTCTTCCTGATCTTGTTATTTATCCTGTTAATTGCCTCCTTCAATATCATCGGTTCCGTATCGATGCTAATTATTGACAAAAAAGAAGACATCGGGATTTATCAAGCCTTAGGGATGACCAAAGAAAAAATAATCTCGATTTTCAAGCTTGAAGGTAACCTGATTACCGGATTCGGAGCATTGATCGGTCTGGTATTAGGGACCATACTATGCCTACTACAAGAATATTACGGGTTCATCACCCTCGGCAACGGGAGCTACATTGTCAACGCATACCCGGTGAAAGTCATCGCATCGGATATTCTGATTATCATGATCACAGTGCTTGCTATCGGTTACCTGGCTTCGCATTTCCCGGTAAAATACCTCGTGAACAAAATCGTCAAATCATAAATAAGGATCACGCTATGTATAAACTTTTAACGCTCTCACTTTTATCCCTAACACTCACCCTACTCCCCTTGACTTCGAAAAGTCAGGAGAAAGAGCCCGTTGTTTTAATCGAAACAAACATGGGAAACTTAAAAGCAAAACTATACAACGATACTCCTTTGCACCGGGATAACTTCATCCGGCTGGCAAAATCCGGCCACTATAACGGGACATTATTCTATCGTGTTGTTAAAAATTTCGTGGTACAGGGAGGCTCTTCCGACAGTCGAAATGCCATTGCTGGACAAGCTATCGGCTACGGTAAAGGAGTCACGATCGATGCGGAAATCAAACCACACCATTATCACAAAAAAGGAGCCCTAGCCGCCCCCCGCCAACCGGACCGGGTAAATGTCTTCAAAGAATCGGATATCGCCCAATTCTATTTCGTGATCGGTAAAAAATACACACCGGAAGAACTGGACAAAATCGAGAAATCAATAAACGTCCCTATTAAAAGAGCCATCCAAAAGAAGTATTATACCCCGGAGAAAAAAGCAATTCTTGACACCTTGAGAGCACAAAAGAAAGTACCTGAATTCCGGGCTATTGCGGAAAAGATCAAATCAGACATCAATTTCGAATGGGAAAACAACACGGACAAGCTCTACATGGATGATGAAAAAAGAAAGGCATATACCACAATAGGCGGGGTCCACCATTTGGATAAAGAGTACACGGTTTTCGGAGAACTGATCGAAGGTTTCGATGTCCTGGATAAAATTGCCGCTCTTCCCACGGACAGGCAGGACCGCCCGTTCAAAGATGTCAGAATAATCAGTGTAAAAATAATAGAATAACATGATACCACGCAAATACTCCTTATTATGGAGGAATATCATTTGGGCAGGAGTAATCTTTTTCTTATGCGCTATTCCATCCGACTCGATACCTGATCCAAAATTAAATATCCCCCATCTTGACAAGGTCGTACACTTCGGGATGTTCTTCATCATGTCGATATTCCTGTGTAGCGAACTCCGTTACCAAACCCGGCTATCTTTACGAAAAGTTTATATCATCGCCATCGGGTTCAGTTTCATCTACGGGGGACT
>DYVS01000304.1:0-30386 GCA_020743075.1 Butyricimonas virosa
CCATGAAAGCGTATTTCACATAGGCACAAACATTTAACCCGGTTAAAATATTCACATTTCATTCATCCTCACTCGGTTCGAGTGGTGTCTTTTATTTAAAATCAAGCTGTTCCAAGTAACAGTCATGTTTAATTAAAACTCTACAACTATGAAATCTAAATTATTATCAAAACGAGTACTCGTACTCTTCATTTTATTACTGGGATTCAGTCCGCTAAGCCAAGCATTCGCACAATTCGGGATCACGGGAACCGTAACTGACTGGGCCCGAAATCCGATCATCGGAGCAACCGTGGTAATTCAGGGTACCAACATCGGCACCACAACCGATTTCGACGGTCATTACACGATCTACGCCATACCCGGAGACACGCTCATATTTTCGTATTTAGGTATGAAAACCTTGAAAGTTGGAGTCAGAAGTTTTGGAAGTGTTATTAACGTGGTCTTACAGGACGATTCTTTTAACTTCGAAATCTCACAAAACGATCCGGTAATAAACGAACCAACAATAGAATACAAGGCTATTTGCCCCTGGCACACACGTCTGTATTATATAGAGAAATCACCACGAATTCGGGTTACGGCCCCAGACAAATCTCTATACCTCTGTATAGTATGACACAAATGAAGTGCCCCTAAAAGTTAGACACAAAACTTTTAGGGGGCACTTCATTCTATATACCTCCCAATTCTTAGACACCACTCAACAAATCGTATCCCAACACACTTCCAACTTGTTTCCCTTTCTTTCCCTAATCTCGAAACCCATAGGCACCTTCAAAACTCCTTTACTAAATGAATCTCCTCGTAATTACTAATGCCCATCACCCCGTTAAAAGCCTGGATATTCGAAGAAACAAAAGCATTTAACCCATTTATGTTCATTAATTTACCCAACCTATCCCAAATCGGTTTCACGCAAACGCCATTCAATGAACGATAGAACGAAATACAGGCACTGAAACGATTCTGCCATAATTGCTGGTTCTTGCTCCTCACCAACATCTTCCTATACGGTCGACGCCGTGCGTACAAATTCCCGTTACAATAATAATAAACCACATTCCCGATTTTCCCGGAAAAACCTCCTAAACAATTTCCCACTTTTGCCATAATTCTCTTTTTTATTCATGAAACATTTGAATTCCCTCTCGTCATGCTACCCTCTCTCTATCTTAAAATATAGTTTTGGACAAAAATACCCCCTTTCTCAAACAAATATTTTTCTAGCGTCACTCGCAAGTGACACGGAGAAAGTACGGAGAAACCCTAGCCAAACAACGAGCAAACAGCATATTACAAATACACCTATCTACACGATGCCAGCGAATCAATGTATCTAACATTATTTAACTTTTACAACCGGGGTATTAAAGCCATTTCCTATATTATATAAGAAAGGATCCTTTAAAATTAATAATCACTTAAAACCTAAAAGTTATGGCTGAATATCAAGCGCCAATGGCTGAAAAATTGAGAAAATCCGTGGAAAATGTAACGTATTACATCATGCACGGTAAAACATTCGCCCGGGCGAAAGTCGCACACGTAAAAAACGCGAAAACCCCGAAACAACTTCGTCATCGAGCAACCCTCACGATGCTCGTACAATTAGCACGGGTACTAATCGAAACGACTCGAACCGGTTTCCCTGAAAAAGCGAAGGGGCGTTCCTCGTCGAACGAGTTCGTGAGAGCAAACAAAAACTTCGTGGAAGTGGATGAAAACTACGAGGCCACGATAGACCTCGAGAAGCTACAGGTATCGAGCGGCAAACTGCCCTGTTTCTTCGAAGTCTCGGTAACATACAACGCCGACGGCAGGATGCTCGTGTTCCAACAAGAAGCACAGTCGAACTCGTTGCTGAACAGCGACCCGAAGGATCTTCTCCACGCATCCATCCTCGAAACCAAGACAAATCTCAGCGGAATCGTATCATTAAGAGCGCGGGGAGAATCGGGGGTAACCTCGATCGAATTACCCGAGATCTGGACGGTGGAAAATTGTAACGTATATCTTTTCGCCACTTCAGAAAATGGTTACTTGGCCTCTCCCTCCCAACACGTGAAAATAACAACCGCGTAAAACGGGAAGAAGCTGATTTTAGGAGGGATTGTCCAAAAAGTCAATTTTGAAAAACTACCCCCACTAACTCCCCCTTACACAGGGGGAGCTGGAGGGGGTAATTTTAACACTGGATAAGACTTGTTAGACGACCTCTCTATGTGCATTAGATTTATAACGTAAAGTGAAACTGTCAATACTCTTGACCTATTAACGAAAACGATGTCAATAACAGGTCAATAAAAACATAAAAAAAAGCGCCAACTGGCGCTTTTTATTTATCCTAGATAAGTTTTTAGTAGCTTACTTCTGGAAGAGTGTCGCAGACGGCGAATAGCCTTTTCCTTGATTTGGCGAACACGTTCGCGGGTTAACCCGAACTTCTCACCGATTTCTTCCAATGTCATCTCTTGACAATTGATGCCGAAAAACAAACGAATAATATCGCGTTCTCTTTCAGTCAACGTGGCCAATGCCCTCTCGACTTCCGTTGACAAGGACTCGTTAATTAACGTCTTGTCCGCGACAGGAGAATCATCGTTTACCAATACATCGAGCAAGCTGTTGTCCTCCCCCTCAACGAAAGGTGCATCCACGGAAATATGACGGCCGGACACTCTCAAAGTATCTGCAACTTTTTCAGCCGGTAAATCCAATGTCTCTGCCAACTCTTCCGGTGACGGGCGACGTTCATGTTCCTGCTCGAAACGAGAAAATGCTTTATTGATTTTATTCAAAGATCCAACTTGATTCAAGGGCAAACGCACGATACGCGATTGTTCTGCCAATGCTTGCAGGATAGATTGGCGAATCCACCATACAGCATAGGAAATAAATTTGAATCCCCTCGTTTCGTCAAACTTCTCTGCCGCTTTAATCAAACCCAAATTCCCCTCGTTGATAAGGTCCGGAAGGCTTAACCCCTGATTCTGGTATTGTTTTGCAACAGATACCACGAAACGAAGGTTTGCCCGAGTCAGTTTCTCCAAAGCCCGTTGATCCCCTTTCCGGATTCGTTGGGCAAGCTCAACTTCCTCTTCAACCGTAATCAAATCCTCCTTACCAATCTCTTGCAAGTACTTGTCAAGAGAAGCACTCTCTCTGTTCGTTATAGATTTTGTTATCTTTAGCTGTCTCATAGTCTTCTAATATTCTCCCCCAAATATGTCGCAAAGGTAGAACAATTTATCCATAAACCAATATGTTAAAATCGACACCTTTCCAATATTAACGTTTTTTAATTCTGTAAAGATAAAGCGTAGTACTCGACACGTCCTCGCGGCGAGATAGTTGTCACAAGAACACCCTCATTTTCCGCCGCTTTCAGCGCCCGTACCAAATCGTCTTTATCATAAATCACCGTGTTATTAATTTTCACGATAATGTATCCTTCATCCAAACCAATCGCTTTAAAGGGACCATTCTTTATATCTATAATTTTCACTCCCCCGTTTAAGCGATAGCGATAACGGTCCTCCCGACTCAACGGCTCCACCGTGGCTCCCAGTATTCCGGTATAATTCTTATCTACCAAGGCAACATCACCATACGTATTCTGGAGTACCACATCCAAATCTTTTAATTTTCCTCCACGACTCACGGTCACGGAAATAGTCGCTCCCGGGTGATATTTAGCCAATTGGCCCTGGAATTCCGGTCTTGTCTTTATCTCGATACCATTAATACGTTTGATTACATCTCCTTTCTTTATTCCGGCTTTAGCTGCCGCCCCGTTAGGTATCACGTCATATACATATATTCCGCTCACTTCATCCGTTCCCAGTTCTTTCGCCACGGCTGGCGTCAACTCGTCTCTCCACATGGATATTCCCATCATCGCTCTCTGAACCGTACCGAACTCCTTCAAATCCCCGACAACTTTACGAGCAATATTCGAAGGCACGGCAAACGAGTAACCCGAGTAAGAGCCTGTCGGGGATTCAATTGCCGTATTGATCCCAATCAACTCTCCCTTGGCATTCACCAACGCACCCCCACTGTTACCGGGGTTCACTGCAGCATCTGTTTGTAAGAATGATTCCAGACTCATCTGGCTCCGGTTTATTCCCA
This sequence comes from Butyricimonas virosa, assembly GCA_020743075.1. GTDB lineage: Bacteria > Bacteroidota > Bacteroidia > Bacteroidales > Marinifilaceae > Butyricimonas > Butyricimonas virosa_A. Next base: position 4,138 of record DYVS01000304.1, read on the forward strand.
ACTCTCTCGCTTTGGCACTGATAATTCCCGCTGTAACCGTTGAGGTTAAATTATACGGGTTACCCACGGCCAAAACCCACTCTCCCAACTCCACGTCATCCGAATTCGCATACTCCAGATAAGGAAGTCCGTTTGCCTCTACTTTTAGTAATGCAATATCCGTGCTAGGATCTGTTCCGATTACCTTGGCCTCGTATTCCGTCTTGTTATCTAAGGTCACCGTAATCTTGTCGCTCTTGTCGATCACGTGATTATTCGTGATAATATACCCGTCCTCAGAGACAATTACACCCGACCCAATACCCATTCTTTGCGGGGTTTCCCGTGTACGCGGGGCATAACCGTAAAAAAACTCCAATAGTGGGTTACCTATATATTCCCGTCCCATTTGTACTGTTTTGACATGAACAACAGCCGGAACTGTCTTTTTGGCAGCCTCCCTCAAATCCACGCTACCCGCTCCCCCAACAGGAAGAGCCGTGTTAGACGCAAGTGAAACAGGACGAACCGCCGCGGGAGATGCAATTTCCAATTGTGAAACCGGTGCAGCACTTTCCCCTCGAATGGCATCTATCGCCACGAAAGCAAGGCAACCGCCAACAACCCCCAGTCCTAAATTTAAAAATGATTTTCTCATTGCCATATCTTTATCTCCTTTATAGATTAAACGTAAAGTATCCACATTTTGTTTGTATATTACAATATTAGCAATATCCTTGCCAACTGACTATTAAGAAATTCTTAATTAATATACCTTAACTATGTTTCGAGGCGTGCCAAAATCTTTTCATTCCAAATCCTAAATTTTACATTTTACATTTTGTATATTTGTACCTGCGATTTCGATAATTTCAATTTACATGATAACACGTATAAACAATAAAAAGAGTGGTAAAACACGTATTCCCTATTCCTTCGATTTTCTGAAGGATCCTCGGACACGTGTAGTTGTTGGGCTAATTTTTATACTATTTTCCATTTACCTGCTGGTGTCCCTCGTCGGTTTCTTTTTCACAGGTGGCATGGACCAGAGCCTGATCGATAAAGAGACCCGGGAATTAATGACCAACCCGGATATTGTTGTCGGAAACCCGGGACGCAAACTAGGAGCGTTTCTTTCCGATTTGCTCATAAACCGGTGGTTCGGAATTTCGTCATTCATATTCTGCTACTTGCTATTTATCATCGGACTGCGTATTGCCGGACGGAATATCAAAAAATTTGGGAAAAAGCTCATCATCAGTTTTGTCCTAATCATCTGGTTCTCCTTGTTATTGGGATATATTTTCACGTTCTTACCTACAGGATACGTATTCCCGGGCGGGGCTCACGGTTATTTCGTGTGTTTTTGGCTGAACTCGTTTATCGGAGAGATTGGCTCGTTCTTCCTGTTGATTGTTTCGTTTGCTGCCATTCTTTTCTTTGGCTTCGAAAACGCTTTCAACAAATGTATAACCATGATCAAGAATTATTTCGCCCGTCGGGCTCAGCTCAAGGAAGAGAGAGCTTTAGCACGAGAAACTGCTCTTGCTCGGAAACGGGAAGAAATGACAAGAACTGAAGAGCCGGAAGACCTGCAAGAAAAAGAAGAAAACATCGATAACGAAGAAAAAGAGGAATTGGATATAGAAACGATTCCACCTGTTGAAGACGAACTTTTCCCCCGTCATGAGTTTGACACGACCGATCCGGATGAATCAGAAAAACCGGAATTGCATGATCCGGAAGAGGAATTCACGACAGAACATCATTTCGATTTATCCGTGGACAAGAACGCTGAAAATCAAGATAAACACAGAGAAGATACTCCTCCGTTCACCAATGACGATATCGAATTGACCGTTATGGCAGACAAACTGGAAGAGCAATTAACCAAAAACTTGATGCCGGACACGGAGTACGATCCGACTCTCGATTTATCGAACTATCAATATCCCCCGCTGGAATTACTGGAAGAACACTCTTCCGGTTCGCAAAAAGTAACAGCGGAAGAACTCGAAGAGAATAAAAACACGATTATCGAGACATTACGCCATTATAAAATAGAGATCACCAAGATCAAAGCGACCATCGGGCCGACAGTCACGTTATACGAAATTGTCCCCGCTCCCGGTATAAAAATCTCGAAAATCAAAAACCTCGAAGATGACATTGCGTTAAGCTTGTCAGCCTTGGGCATACGTATCATTGCCCCGATCCCTGGAGCCGGAACCATCGGTATTGAAGTGCCGAACCAAAATCCGGAAGTCGTTTCCATGCGGGGAATCATCGCATCCAAGAAATTCCAGGAATCCAAATACGCCCTTCCGGTGGCACTGGGACGAACCATCTCGAACGAACCTTACACATTCGACTTGGCAAAAATGCCCCACTTGCTGGTTGCCGGAGCCACGGGACAAGGTAAATCCGTGGGCTTGAATGCTATTATCACATCGCTCTTGTACAAAAAACACCCGTCACAATTGAAATTCGTGATGGTGGACCCGAAAAAGGTGGAGTTAAGCATTTATTCCGTCATTGAAAAACATTTTCTGGCGAAATTACCTGATGCAGAAGAAGCCATCATTACCGATAACGACAAGGTCGTGGCCACGCTCAACTCTCTATGTATCGAAATGGATAGCCGTTACGATCTGTTGAAACAAGCTCACGTGAGAAACATCAAAGAATATAACGAGAAATTCGTGAAACGGCAACTGAACCCAAACAACGGCCATCGTTACCTACCTTATATTGTAGTAGTGGTGGACGAGTTCGCCGATCTGATCATGACCGCAGGAAAAGAGGTGGAACAACCGATTGCCCGTATTGCCCAGTTGGCCCGAGCCGTCGGGATTCACATGATCATTGCCACACAAAGACCTTCCACGAACATCATTACCGGAGTGATCAAAGCCAACTTCCCGGCACGAGTTGCCTTTAAAGTAGCCTCCATGATTGACTCCCGTACTATTTTGGACTCGCCAGGAGCCAATCAACTGATCGGCCGCGGGGATATGTTAATTTCCAAGGATAGCGAGATGGTACGTGTACAATGTGCCTTCGTCGACACGCCTGAAGTAGATGCCATCACGAAATACATCGCTGACCAACAGGGATATCCGGAGGCTTACGCCCTCCCCGAATATGTTTCCGACACGGAAAACGGGGTGAGTGGTGACATGGATCTCGGGGTAAAAGACCCGTTATTCGAGGAAGCTGCCCGTTTAGTTGTGAACACCCAACAGGGTTCGACCTCCTCTATCCAACGACGTTTCTCTATTGGTTACAACCGGGCAGGAAGAATCATCGACCAACTGGAAGCAGCGGGAATCGTGGGACCGTTTGAAGGCAGTAAAGCTCGTCAGGTACTTATTCCCGACGAGTACAGCCTGGAACATATTCTTAAAACCGTGGATGAACGATTTTAGAAATGTAGAATTTAAAATCTAAAATTAACAAGGTCATGTTTCTAGAGAAAGCATACAGAGGCAACAACAAATGGTATTTTTACATACTCACACTCATCATCGTATTTACTGCGGTACAAGTAGCGTCAATCCCGCTAGCTGTTTATAGTATCATCATGAATCCCGAAATACTAAGCGGCGGAACGAATAATATTCTGGCAGTCGCAAACACAAACCTAGGCTTGGCACTCATGTTATTCACCTTTGCCGGAGGTGTCATCGCTCTTTTGTTATGTGTGAAATACTTTCATCACAAGAAGCCGACGGACATACTCACAGGTAGAGATCGTTTCGACGTGAAACGGGTGTTCTTCGGGGCTGCCATATGGGGAATATTAACAATCGTCCTACTGGCCGCACAATACGGATTCGGAGACACTTCCAATCTGGTGTTCCAATTCCAGCCATTCAATTTTATCATGATGTGCATCGTTATACTGATTTTCATTCCCTTCCAAGTGGCATTCGAGGAATTCATTTTCCGGGGATATCTGATGCAAGGCAGTATCCTACTTTTCAAATACAGATGGATAGCCCTATTACTTACCGGTTTTGCCTTCGGATTGCTCCACGGATCTAACCCAGAAGTAGATCGTTTCGGTTTCTGGGTGGCCATGCCACAATACATTTTGATGGGATTACTCCTTGGATTAGTAGCTATCTGGGACGACGGGCTGGAATTGGCCCTGGGATTACACCTGGCCAACAACGTCATTTCCTCCCTTGTGGTGACACATGATGCTTCTGCCTTGCAAACACATGCCTTGTTCAAAGACATGGCTCCCACGGCTTCCCACATGGACACCGTAGTGATGCTCGTGTGCGGAATCATCTTCCTTTGGGTCTGCAATCGGAAATATAAATTTTTCTCCAAAATCAACTTGTGGGGAAAAGTAGAACGGGAAGTAGTCGAGTAAACGAAGTTCTTAAAATTTTCTTAATACTCGTGTCATTTTCATGACATTGCCAATAAAATAGTATCTTTGGCAGTGAACAAAAATACGATAGCAATTATATTAATCTATAAATCGAAGTTTCAAAAAAATGAGAAAAATTACATCTTTAATGTTCGCTCTCATCTTTGGGCTGTCTTTCTTAGCTAATGCTCAAGATGTTCAAAAGGACCAACCGAAAGGTTACCAATTCACTGATATTAAGAGATTACCGGCAACTTCTGTAAAGGATCAAGCTCGTGCAGGTACCTGCTGGTCATGGTCTGGAATCTCATTCTTCGAATCAGAAATGATTCGTATGGGCAAGGAGCCTATCGATCTTTCAGCCATGTATATTGTAAGACATGCTTACAGCGACAAAGCAACCAAATTTGTTCGCCTGCATGGTAACATGAACTTTGCCGTTGGTGGAGCTTTCTGCGACGTGATGCACGTGATCAAAAACTACGGTATCGTTCCGATGGACGTGTACAAGGGATTAAACTACGGTGAACCCAACCACGCTTTCGGAGAAATCGATGACGTGTTGGCCGGTTATATCAATGCCGTTATCAAGAACTCTAACAAAAAATTAAGTACCGCATGGAAACAAGGATTTGACGGTATCCTAGATGCTTATCTTGGAGAAGAACCCGAAAAATTCGAATACAAAGGTAAAGAATACACCCCGAGAACTTTCGCTGACGAAGTTGTAGGCTTGAACATGGATGATTACGTGAGCTTGACCTCATTCACTCACCACCCGTTCTATTCTCAATTTGCTATCGAAGTACCGGACAACTGGTTATGGGGAATGTCCTACAACTTGCCGATAGATGAACTGGCACAAGTCATGAGCAACGCTATTGACAATGGTTACACTTTTGCCTGGGCTTCTGACGTAAGCGAAAGAGGTTTCCAAACCTCACAACCCGGAGTTGCCGTAGTTCCGACAACCGACACGAAAGAAATGAGCGGTGCCGAGATCGCTAAATGGGAAGCCATGCCTAAAGGAAACCAAACTCCGGATGCTTTCAGACAAGGCCCGGCTCCTGAAAAAGAGATTACTCAAGAAATGAGACAACAAGAGTTTGACAACTACTTAACCACAGATGATCACGGTATGCACGTGATCGGTAAAGCAAAAGACCAGAACGGTACGGTTTACTATATCGTGAAAAACTCTTGGAATCAATACAACAAATTCGGTGGATACTTCTACGCTTCCGAACCTTTCATGAAATACAAAACCATGAACATCATCGTACACAAGAATGCCATCCCAAAAGACATTCGCAAAAAACTTGGAATCAAATAAATCCACTCTATAAGGAGTTCGAGAAAAACAATAAAAAAAGGCCGTTAATCCATCCGATTAACGGCCTTTTTTTCATAATTTCGCGAGAGCGAAAAAGAAATACATAAAATTATAACCGATATGAATCTAGCGAGAGAAATTAAGAAAGACATTTATTGGATTGGAGTCAATGACAGAAGAACGCATATCTTCGAAAATTACTGGCCTATACCCAAAGGCGTCGCTTATAATTCTTACATCATCGTGGACGAAAAAGTGGTAGTCATCGACACGATCGAAAGAAGCAAAATGGATGACTACGTGGAGAATATCGAACAGTTACTGAACGGGCGGAAAGTGGATTATCTCGTGATTAATCACATGGAACCCGATCACACCGGAGCCATCAAAGCTTTATTGTGCCACTACCCGGACGTAAAAATCATCGGTAACGCCAAGACCTTCCCTATGCTGAAAAACTTCTACGGAGTTTGTGAAAACTTGATGGAAGTAAAAGAAGGCGATTCTCTCGACCTTGGAAAACATAAATTGAACTTCTATATGGCACCCATGCTGCACTGGCCGGAAACGATGGTTACTTTCGAATCAACCGAAGGCATCCTGTTCAGTGGTGACATCTTCGGAGCGTTTGGAACACTTGACGGTGGCATCTTTGACGATGAGGTTGACTTGGATTACTTGGAAGAAGAAATCAGTCGCTACTATTCCAATATTGTTGGGAAATACGGTCAACCGGCTCAAACCGCACTGAAAAAACTCGGTGGCCTTCCGATCAAAATGGTATGCGCTACCCACGGACCGATCCGTCGCTCTCACATTGCCGACATCGTGGCTAAATATGACAAGTGGAGCAAATACGACACGGACAAAGGTGTTGTTATCGTGTTCAGTTCCATGTACGGAAACACGGAAAAAATGGCTGACATCATCGCCCGTTTCTTGGCAAAAAAAGGAATCAAAAAAATCCGTATTCACGATGCCTCCAAAACTCACCCGTCATACATCATCAACGACATTTTCCGTTACAAGGGAGTTATTCTCGGAAGTTGTGCTTACAACGGTAATGCCTTCCCAACCATGGAAACCCTATTGTTCGAATTGGAACACATGGGCGTGAAGAACCATGTAGTAGCCTTCTTCGGTGGCAAGGCATGGGCTGGTGGTGCAATGCCCCGCTTCAATCAATTCGCTGAAAAGATTAAATGGGAAGTAGTTGCTCCTGCCTGCGAAGCTTGCGGTTGCCCGAAAGACGAAGATTTCGAAATGTGTCGCAACATCGCTTATGCTATGGCAGATAAGCTAGATGAAATTTGTTAATTTCAATGGATATAAAAAACGAAGGTGTCTAAAAATAATATGCACCCCGAAAGTTAGACAAAAAACTTTTGGGGTGCACTTCACTTTTTTTGGGGGAACAGCCCCTTTTATTATCTTAAGGACATTCCCAAAGAATATCCAGAGACTAAGACAACGAAACTTTGTACCTATTTGAGGTTATTATTCCTGGATTTTAACCCATTTCATGGCATCGGCCACAATTTCTTGCGGTCCAAATTCTTCGTTGGAGGAATCACGTTCTCGATCTCTATCACTCAAAGTCACCCGTGCCACCCCGTGAAAATCGAAAACCCCTAAAGACATCCACCTCCAATCGTCCTTATCCAACGAAAGAACGACCTCATGTTCCTCCTTCCCATCGAACACGGTGTAATGGTACTTTCTTGAAAAATAAGGTCCCAAGGACAAATCAATACTTCTATTATCATAAGGCAGGTAGCAGAACACCTCGTACTTTCCCTCTTCAGGCAAACGGGTTTCCCAACACACTTTCTGGTTCCCCTTACCCGCTTTTTTGAAATATGCCCCTTTCACAGGAAAACCCTGATACCCTCTTCTAATGATTAGCCCCCAGTGATTGGCAGGAGCAGAACTGTAACATTTAGCCCGAATCTCGATTTTCCCGAACAAGGAAGCAAAGTCAAACTTTCTTATTTCTCGGATCGAGAATCCCGGATCTTCGTTATCCACGATAATTTCCCTATCATTCGTCGGGAACGACGAGGTATCAATGGACAAAAACCACGTGGTGGTGTCAGTTTCAGCGCTCCCTCTCTCGTACGGTAGATCTATCATAGAAGGAACGTTTAAAGCCAATACTGTATTTACACTGACACCAGCGTTTTCCACGCACGTTCTTATACTTCGTCCCTCTCCCGGGGGGATGATCCATCCCGGATCATCCCGGCTCAACGTAATAATACCCGGAACTTCCCCCCGGTTAAACACCTTGAAATCAAACATCTTACCATTCTCGAGGATAATGACATTCCCGGTAACCTGAAAAAGGGGTAACCGGTTAGTCCGGAACCAGCTCTCGATGATGGTATCTAACTCAACACCGAAACGAGCGAAGAGCTCCCGGGAAAATTCTTCAATTTTTTTCTCCTCAAAAAGGTGTCGTTTGAGAAAATCGTGGTAAGCCGTCATAAATTCGTTCATTCCAATTCGAATGTCTATAAGGGCTAACAACTCATCACTTTTTTTACGGATGATTTTATCAAGCAATCCCGGGGAGAGAGAGGGATCTCGCAAAGCATCCTCTAAACTGTGATCTTTCAAGTAATCCGCAATAAAATACTCATCATTCTCTCCCACCATCCCAATAGTATACGGGGAACTAAAGATCGACATCAACACGTCGTTTATCAAAGGAAACTCGTTAGAATGGAGAAAACTCGTGCTCCCCACGCAACTCGGCGTTAGGTCGCAACTACCCTTCAAGAACAAGCCTAAGTCATGAACCAAGCGCACACGGGCTTCTTTTTCCTTGTCCTCATCAGAATAGGAAGACTCATCTACCGAGTATCTCTTTTCCGGCAGGAACACCATCCCTCCCTGCACACGCTCTCCTGTCTGTAACGACCTTCCCTCGAACACGTGAAAATTACAAGGGACTTCCACGAGGGAAAGCCAGCTGTAAGGGTATTGTAACGTGGGATCATAAGCGATTTTATTCTCAAGCCGTTTATATCCATAATTCAAATAATCACTATAAAAGTTTACCGAATTCTTAACTTCAGCAATAACTTTTAGCAACTCCCACATGGAAAACACATCATAACCATCCAGCATGAACTCGTGTTCGGGCAAGTAAAAAAGTTCCACGCTCACCGGGTGGTCGTCTTCCACAGCCTTAATGGTTGTACCCTCAAATCTTATCCCTACCGTGTCTCTACGAATCAACATCTCCCGCCTCTTGTAATTGCCGATACAAAGACTGATCCCGGGCATGCTATGATCGAAACTAAACCTCGTCATCCCTGCAATTCCCCTATCCGCTTTTCCCTGGGATATTGCCACAAGATCCGGATCGTGTTCCACCTCCAACGTGTAGCGGGTGAACATCTTTTCCCGAAAACCCAATGAATGGTAAAGAGGCACACTGACCGGGTACCAGACACATTCCGGGGTAAGCAGTTTGTATTCCTTCTCGCAGAAAGCGGGGGAATAACCGAAGCGATAAATACCGATCGTGTTCACTTCCGGAGAAGAGTATTTCTCTTCCGGGGTATCTAGGAAGCAAAAACTAATATCTATTTTCCCCTCGTATTCCACGACGCTCTCTCTCCTCTTGCCGGGAGACACAGTTTCGTCCACGAGAATCACCTGTTGATCTCGTCGAAAAGAGACCGTTTCCCCGTCTATGGTGATCGAGGAAACGACAAGACCGGGATTCAAGTAAAATACCAACGGGAGGACAACACTATCCCTATTCTCGACCGTCATCCTGCTCTCCACGGAGATACCACCATTCTTGGTTTCTTTCACCTGGAGATGATTCGCAACAATCTTGAGTGGCTTCTCCCGGTCATGTTTTGCGTATGCACCACGGAAAACTTCCCGCTTTTGAAAAACTGTTTGAATATTGCGGGAGTACACAACGGCCACACTGCCGGCAACGAGCAAGGGAAGCAAGGCCACACAAAGTAATCGGAATGGTGCCCGCGGGTTATTGTGAATCCTGGGGTATAGGATCACAGCCAGAATGGCCAACCCGATCCCGAAGAACAAAATGAACACCCGTTGTATCAAGTAACTCCCGTGATTCACGTGTCCCGTGAAGTCTGAAAACATGTTGGGAATGTTTGTAGCCAAGGGATCAAGTACCCCGTTTAACCAAACGGAACCAGGGAGGGTTAACACACCGAGAATCACCGCAAGAAAAATCATGCTCACCCCTTGATTCTTCGATAACCTCATCACGCAGGTAGAAAGACTAACACAGAAAACAGTGGTCGGGAAATTCAGTGTCAACCAGTAAAAAAGGTAATACCCGGCGTTTAACACCTCGGGATAGAAAAGAAGGTTCAAGAGGTAACAAAAGGCGAGAATCGACACGTTGGCTACAGTGAAGGCTAGGATTTTACCGGTGACATTCCCCGTAGTGATCTCTGAATTTCCCTGGGCATGAACGTTCAAAGCCTCCGTGGAGTCCAAACGGGATCGTCTCGTGTCGTTGATCACGAGAGCCACCACGAAAAACAGTTGCAGAATGTTGAACAAGTAAGCACATTTGAAGGGAATGGAAGAGGATAGTGACCGGGAAAACCAATCCATCGCCGGCCTCTGAAACAGTTGCTCGATACTTTCAGCGGAGCCTAAACCGGATAGTGGCGTAAACACGTAAATGGTAATCCCCATGATCCCAAGAAAAACAAATATCCAAAAAATCACATTCCGGCAAGAACACTTGTACTCGTATGACATTTCGGTGAAAATATAATTACTATTCATAACGCTCACTCTTTAATTATCAACATTTAATTCCAATGTACAAATTTTTCTTGCGAAAAATAGATGAAAAAATATACAAATGCACGCTAAAAATACCTTATCATGTATTTTGACGTGATTTATATCGACTAACGACATAAATAAATATTATTATCTTTTCCTTATTTATTCCGTGACAATCAACTTCGCTGCAGATCTAACCTCAGTATTACATATTCTTATCGTGTATAACCCGGCATCTTCTAATTTGACTTTATTTATTACTAAAGTTGAGCATCCTCCATCTCGATAAATTTTAATCCGCTCATTGGGCAAAATCGGCACACCATTATGATACCATTCTACCGAAAGATTCGATGGTGCAATTTGAGCAAGAAATGTAGCTATTTTTCCTTCACGAACCACTACATCCTCAAGCGGTTGCACTATCGCAGCCTCTCGCCCTACAGCAGAGACACTCCCAAGCATTTCCGCATTACTTTGTTCCACAAAGTCTTCCTGTTGCTTGAACCCTGTCAACACAAAGGATAGTACACAAATTAAAAAAAACACCTTTTTCATATCGCCCTGTTTCAAATTAATAATTACATTAAAAATAATAAAACAATAACAATTTGCCAAGAATTTATTCGTATATTTCTTGACAAAGAACTATCGTATGATAAACAAAGGGGCTGTTCAAAAAAAGAACTGCCCAATGCAGAATTGAGCAGTTCTTTCATACATAACAATAAATTTTATTTCAATTCGCTTTAAACATCTCATCCATATGTTTAGCAGCCCGACGACCGTCACCCATAGCCAATATTACCGTTGCTCCACCTCTCACAATATCTCCCCCTGCAAAGAACTCTGACAAATTAGACTGCATCGTTTCGTCGTTCACCACGATCGTACCTTTACGTGAAATTTCCAATCCTTTCACGGAGTTCGGAACAATCGGGTTAGGAGAAACCCCCACGGCTACCACCACCACGTCAGCATCAATCGTGTACTCGGAACCTTCCACTGGCACGGGACTACGACGTCCACTAGCATCCGGTTCTCCCAAAGCCATCTTCTGCACCCGTACCTGTTTCACGCGTCCCCGTTCATCGGCAATATATTCCACCGGATTAGTCAACGTGATAAACTCGCATCCCTCTTCCTTGGCATGTTTTACCTCTTCCAGACGGGCAGGCATTTCCTCCTCGCTCCGACGATAAACGATCATGGCACGTTCCGCACCCAAACGTTTTGCCGTACGTACGGAGTCCATTGCAGTGTTACCACCTCCCACAACTACCACGTTCTTACCGCGGTATACCGGGGTATCGGAATCCTCGCTATCAGCACCCATCAGATTTACCCGGGTCAGGTATTCGTTGGAAGAAAGAATACCGTTATAGTTTTCTCCGGGAATATTCATAAACCGGGGAAGCCCGGCTCCCGAAGCCACGTAGAAAGCCTTGAAGCCTTCTGCCTTCAGATCCTCCACGGAATCCGTCATACCCACGATAAAGTTGGTAACGAATTTCACACCGATCTTCTTCAGATTATCAATCTCCACGTCTACCACGCTATTCGGCAAACGGAATTCAGGAATACCGTATTTTAACACACCACCGATTTCGTGTAACGCCTCAAACACGGTTACATCATAACCCAATTTTGCCAAGTCTCCCGCACACGACAATCCGGAAGGTCCGGAACCGATAACGGCAACTTTTATTCCATTGGCATGAGCTACTTCCGGCACGGTAATATGCCCGGATTCTCTCTCGAAATCCGAAGCAAAACGTTCCAGATAACCGATAGCAACCGACGGTTTCTTCAATTTCTGTAAATAAAAACACTTGGATTCACATTGTTTTTCTTGAGGACAAACCCGACCGCAAACTGCCGGTAAAGCACTCGTGCGTTTCAGCACGGCAGCAGCCTGCAAAAATTCACCTCTCTCAATGTTTTTCACGAATCCGGGAATATCAATGCCCACGGGGCAACCTTCCATACAAGTCGGAGTCACGCAATCCATACAACGGGTAGCCTCCCGCATAGCCATATCGGCTGTCAATCCTTGATTCACCTCGATACGTTGGCTCTTGATACGTTCTTCCGGTGCGGTTTCGGGCATATGGACACGCTCAATAGAAGTACGTTCCTTCCCTGCCACCTTCTGACGCAATTCCTGACGCCAAGGTTCGTTCCGATCACTCACGCCATGAGAATGTTCCGCATCCTCTTGTTTTACCTCAACATCATGCAGTTTGGCGACTTCGGCATCTTTGAATCCACCTAACCGGGACAATATCTCGTCAAAATCAATCAAGTGTGCATCGAACTCCGGGCCGTCAACGCAAGTAAAGCGGGTCTTTCCCCCCACGGTTACCCGGCAAGCTCCACACATTCCGGTTCCGTCCACCATCAGCGCATTCAAACTAGCCACTGTCGGGATATCATATTTACGAGTCAGTTTCTCGCAGAACTTCATCATGATTGCTGGTCCGATAGTCACGGCCAAATCCACTTTCTCCCGCTTGATCACTTCTTCCATCCCCTCCGTGATCAGACCTTTTTTTCCATAGCTCCCGTCATCCGTCATGATAATCACTTCATCCGAAGAAGCCCGTATTTCATCTTCCAGAATCACCAGATCCTTATTACGCCCGGCAATTACTGAAACCACTCTGTTTCCAGCCTCCTTGAAAGCTCGCACGATGGGCAGTAGAGGAGCCACGCCAACACCACCACCGCAAGCCAACACGGTTCCTACCTTCTCGATATGAGTCGGTTTTCCGAGGGGACCTACCAAATCCGTGATATAATCCCCCACTTCCAAAGCGCACAATTTCCGGGAAGACACTCCCATCACTTGTACCACTAATGTAATACTTCCTCTTTCCAAATTAGCATCAGCAATGGTCAACGGCATCCGCTCGCCCTTCTCTCCCACGCGTACAATCACGAAATTACCCGGTTTACGGGCCTTTGCTATCAATGGTGCCTCAACTTCCAGCTTTACAACTTTTTCTGAAAAATAAGTCTTACTTAAAATTTTATTCATAGTCTCTAGGTTAATCTATTCTACTTATTTCAACCCCGCTATCGTTTTCGATTTCAAGCCGCAAAGATAACGAACCCCTTGGAAAAAACAACTTTTATTTCGATTAATGGCGAGATAAGTTAGAAGTAAGCATGAAGTCAAACACGCCCAAAATCACATCGGCACATCCCCTAGATTGCAAAGTTAGTCACTAAACGACTATAAAACGAAGGGGACACGTCATTCTCTCGTTTGTCGTTCCTTATCTCCCGCTTAACTCGCCCTAAACTGATCACACAAAGTAAAATAACTTCCCATAAACTGGCATATCGGAAAATTCATGTCATTCCATGACAATCCGAGTAATATTGCTATTTTTGTTCCCGAAAATAAATTACACAGAGATCATGGGCAACAAAAACGATAAAAAGGAACGGATTAACGTGGTTTACTCCACGAACCCGAATTATCAATACGAATACAATCAAGAAAAAGAGCAGGAAACCCTAGCCCCGGAAAAACAAAACCTACGAGTGACCCTTGATTCCAAACAACGCAAAGGCAAAACAGTTACTCTCGTACAAGGTTTCACCGGGACGGAAGAGGATTTGAAAGAACTAGCGAAACTACTAAAAAACAAATGCGGCGTGGGTGGTTCCGTGAAGGATGGAGAAATTATCATCCAAGGAGAAGTAAAAGAAAAAGTATTGACCATTCTTCGGGACAATAAATACCGGGCAAAATAAAAAGAGAATAATAAAAAATGCAGTTCCAAGTTCTATTTAGGACTTTGAAACTGCATTTTTATTCAATGTATACTCAATACTACTCTACACCCATTTTACCAAAGCAAAATCCTGCCTGTGAGGGAGTAATGTATTCTTCGGGAATATTCTCAGTCCCAACATGAAAATTCCGGGATCATCAGGAGTTACTTCGATGGAATACATGGCCTTCCCGTTCTCAAAAGAAACAGGGACAAATTCCTGCGTGAAGCACACTTCAATTTTTTCCTCTTTCTTCATCATCGCAACCAACTCTACCCCGATGTCATCAATCGATAACTCACCCAAATCAAGTACCACTTTTCCTTGGTAAGATTTACCTAAAGAGATAATCTGTTTCGATTTATCGGGAAGAATCAAACCATCCACCTGCACGGAATCCCATTCCCGGCTAACCTTTCTCTTCCACTCCGCAATCTGCGCGGCTAAAGCATAATGATTGTCACTCAAACGGTGGAAACGGCGAGACATCGGTATATAGAACTTGTCCTCGTAATCCGTCAACATCCGATTACTCGTGAAGTTTGATGCCACCTTAGCAATCGTGTTCTTGATGTATCCTGCCCATTTATCGGATAAACCATTCGCATCTCGTTCATAAAATGCCGGGGCAATTTCCGATTCGATGATATTATAAATCAACTCGGCATCCAATTCATTCTGGAATTCCTGATTCTCGTAAGTCCTTTCCATCGGCAAGGCCCAACCGGCATCCTTTTGATAGCCTTCAACCCACCAACCGTCCAGCACACTGAAGTGCATGACACCATTCATGGCGGCCTTCTCTCCACTCGTACCAGAAGCCTCCTGCGGGCGAGTCGGGGTGTTCATCCATACGTCCACACCTTGCACCATGTGACGAGCCAAGTCCATGTCATAATTCGGGAGGAACAATATCTTACCCAAGAACTGCGGGTATTTGGAAATCTCCACGATCCGCTTGATCAAATCCTGACCGGCCTGATCCGCCGGGTGAGCTTTCCCCGCGAATATAAACTGAACCGGACGATCCGGGTTATTCACGATCTCATTCAAACGATCCAAATTACTGAACAACAAATGAGCTCGTTTATAGGTAGCAAAACGACGGGCAAAACCGATTGTCAATATGTCATCCCGCAAAGTGTCTTGAATCTCCACGATTTGTCGCGGTGTAAAATAAGCCGTACTCTTCTCGTCAGCCAAACGATGTTTTATATGACGGATCAAGCGACTTCGTAAAACCATACGAACCTCTTTGATCATCTGATCCGGAATTTGGTAGATTCCTTCAAAACACGTTTTATCGTAATGATGAGTCTTGAATTTTTCACCAAACACGCTCATCTGTATTTTCTTCCATTCCGGAGCCGCCCAAGTCGGGTAATGCACTCCATTGGTTACATAACTGATGTGTAACTCTTCCGGCATATATCCCGGCCATAAATTCTTGAATATATCCCGACTGACTTTCCCGTGCAACCAGCTAACCCCGTTCACCTCCTGCGATAAGTTCGCTGCCAGAAAACTCATGGAGAATTTCTCGTTCGGATCATTCGCATTTACACGTCCTAACCCAAGCAACTGTTCCCACGTGATCTTCAAACGTTCAGCCACAAACCAGAAGTAGTTTTTCAACAAGTTTTCTGTAAATGAATCATGTCCTGCCGGAACCGGCGTATGCGTGGTGAAAAGCGAAGACGCCCGAACAACTTCCATGGCTTCGGCAAATGAAAGTTGATCTTCCGCCACGTATTCCCGCAATCTTTCCAACCCGGTAAAGGCCGCATGTCCCTCATTACAATGGTACACATCCGCCTGGATATTCAATTTCCGCAAGGCCCGGATTCCCCCGATACCCAGCAAAATTTCCTGTTTCAAACGATTTTCCCAATCTCCTCCATACAAGTAATGCGTGATGCTCCTGTCCCCTTCCTGGTTATCCTCGAAATCCGTATCCAACAGGTACAATTCTACCCGTCCGACATTTACTCGCCAGATTCGGGCATACACCTCGCGTCCAGGGAATGAAAGACTGATTGTCAACCAATTGCCTTCAGCATCCCGAGCCGGAGATACCGGTATCTTCGTGAAATCCTGAGCCTCATATTCAGCCTCTTGATTACCCGCGGCAGAGAATTTTTGGGTGAAATAACCGTAACGATACAATAAGCCGATACCCGTGATCTTTGTTTTTTTGTCACTAGCCTCTTTCAAGTAATCTCCGGCCAACACGCCAAGACCTCCCGAATAAATTTTCAGAGAAGCGTGTAACCCGTACTCCATACTAAAATAAGCAATGGAAGGATCATTCATTTGCTTTTTCTCCTCCATGTATTGGGAGAATTTAGCGTACACGGCTGCCAGACGGGCAACAAACTCCTCATCATTCTCCAATTCTTTATAGCGATTCAAAGAAATCTTATCCAATAACGCTATCGGGTTATGCCGTGTCAACATCCATTGCAAAGGATCGATGCTTTTAAACAAATCAACGGCCTCCTCGTTCCAACACCACCACAAATTATTCGCCAACTCTTCCAAGGCACTCAATTTGACCGGAATTGAACGATGGATAATCACGCTGATCCAGTTCGGAACATTTGTTGCCGTCTTTTTCTCTATGAATGACCATTGTTCCTCTTCCACAACCGGAATTTCATTCACCCGTCCGTTTACTTTATCTATCGCGATCTGATAAGCCTTCTTGTAATATGAAACCAAATTTTCCCAAAGTGCAATCTTCGATACCTCTTTGGCATTCTTGGCTACAGCTTGGTACTCTTTTTTGTTTAGTCCGGCAATCGCTTTTATTTTATCGGCAATTTTCTCGACCACTTCTTCGTTATTCCGGTCATCCCGTTCAATAATCTCAATTCCCGGGTGTGCTTTTTTATAATAGGACTCAACCCACAAGCCGAAACCGGCCAAAGTTGTCGTGATCGTCGGAACTTTAAATGCCAGACTCTCCAAAGGAGTGTATCCCCAAGGCTCGTAATAAGAGGGGAAAACGGTCAAATCCATTCCCACAAGCAAATCATAATAAGGCATGTTAAACACACCGTCATTACCATTCAAATAGCTTGGAGAGAAAAAGACCTTCACCCGGTCCCCCGGTTGATTCGATAATTGTTGTTCCTCAATCTTACGCAATACCGGATCATTTTGCGGGTCCGATAATTCATGTGTCACGTAAGGATGTGTGATTTCGATCGCCTGGTAAGGACGTTCCAAATTATTCAGTAATTCCAGATTTGCCCCCTTATGTCCTGCCGGCACCAGAATAAACGCCAAAATATCCCGTTTATTATCTACATCCCGGTTCAAACGTCCCAGTGCTTCAACAAACACGTCCAAGCCCTTATTTTTAAACTCGTAACGTCCACTGATACCCACGATTAAAGCATCTTCCGCAACCGCCCGGCCCAATAAAGCCTGCGCCACTTTCAACAGTTTTTCACGTCCTTGCTGACGCTTGGCGGGATAATCCTCCTCGCTGGGGGTGAAACTGTTCTCGAAACCATTCGGGGTGACAAGATCCACTTGTTTACCCAAGAAATGCTCACACTCTTTCGCGGTAATGTCACTGACCGTCGTAAAACAATCCGCCCATTCTGCCGCCTTACTTTCCAAGGATTGTTTAGAATCCACGCCGAAACGATGGGCCGTTTCCACCGGATTGTAATCCTTCATCGGATCATAAAGAGGCAAGCCGTTCCCGGCAATACTACGTCCTAACACGGTGGCATGAGTGGTGAACACGCATCCCACTTGTGGAAGGGCATTTTTCAGGTACAACATACCGCTTCCCGTCATCCACTCGTGGAACTGGGCAACAATACGCTGACGAGGAGATATATGGTAACGAACAAAACTCTCAATCACTTTTCCCGCCGTGTAACCGAATAACACGGGTTCGATGTAATCCCATTGTCCGGTTAACGAATCCACCTGAAACTTCTCCCAGAAAGAAGTCAATATCTGATCCTTTTGGGGAATAAAAGAGGTGAAATCCACCAAAATAGCCACAGGGTTACCGGCTACATTCCATCGCCCTACCTTAATACGCAATCCCTCCTGTGCCGCTTTCACCCGCCACGATTTAAACAAATGGGCATCCTCCGTGAATTCCGGATTCGGTTCATTATACCGCCACACGTCCGGGCCGATCAATATATGGTTGTTTTTGAATTCCCCAGCCAAACTCAACACCTTTGTTGAAATTACCGTGTGAATTCCCCCAACCTTATTACATACTTCCCAACTTACCTCGAACAAATAGGCGGGATCTTTCAATTCCAAATTACTCATATTTAATTTTTAATGTTTTGACTTCACTTGTTTCTCCTTAGTACTCACCTTTTTCGTCGCCTTCGCAGCACTCTCCGTACTTTTTACACGAGGAGTCCGTTTCTTTTTTTCCGGACTTTTCTCTTCTTCGGTGATTTCATTGCCCACAATATTACGCATTTTTTCCATATCTTCCACACGTGCGACAAAATCACTCAACACATTCATATAATTTATGAATGCTTCATACGGGGTTTCATAAGGTGAAACGTAACGATGGTAGTCGTTATCAGAGAACAGTTTCGTCCTCATATAATAGAAATGATCACTAGCTTGCAAGCGAGAGTAATCCTCGTTCAGCTCCGGATCATTTAATGCTTCCACTTTAGGTTGTATTTTGAATAGCTCTTCAAAAGCCTCATTTTGTAATTCATTTCCCAACCACCCGGTAATATCCTTTTCTTCATCCGCCCATGAAATCGGGTAAGGCACGTGTAAAGGAGCCACCGGCTGATGTTTTTTCACCGCCTCACTCGGGGTCAGGAATTCAAAATCGGTCGTCGAGAATATATATTCGGGCAAAGAACGCATAAACTCGAAAATTCCGGTCTCTGCCAATTGGTTTTCACCAAACGTCTCGTAGTTCATAAACAAATTCACGATCTCACTATCTTGCGTGCAATCTTTTAACCAACGGGCATATTTATCTGCCGTGAGAGGCCATTCATGCCAGCTATGATCTGAAAAACGCAGGGTCAAGTCGTCGCTCAACCGGGAATTTTTCAATAACAGTTTCAACCGGGGATTCATCACGTTCGTGTAAACGAAATTCGGACTCTTCCACCCCAACACATGCTTTGCCCCATCAGTCAGCATAGATTCAAATCCCATGGCAGCCACTCGCTCCCCGATCTGATCGGAATAAATCAACGAACTATTTCGCAACGTCACCGGCTTCTGCCCGAACAACTCTTCCATTTTAGCTGCATGGCGCTGTACTTGTCTCTCGAATTCATCGGTATCAGACAAGGATGCCAAAGAGTGAGCGTATGTCTCGGCCAAAAACTCCACGCTACCGGTCTTTGCCAATTCCTTGAAACTTTCAATCACTTCCGGGGCATGGAGAGCAAATTGTTCCAATGCCGAACCGGAAATAGAAAAACTCACCTTAAAATTCGTTCCGTAACGCTTGATCAAATCAATGATCAAATGATTCATCGGCAAATAGCATCTCTCTGCCACTCGTCGTATCGTGGAACGATTCACATACTCGTCAAAATAATCATGACGTTTACCTATATCAAAAAAACGATACCTTCTTAATCTTACGGGTTGATGTATCTGGAAATAAAAACACAATGTCTTTTTCATAATTTCACATTTTAAATTCTAAATTTTACATTCTACATTCCCAAAACGTCCTTGTACACTTCCTCTACTTTCAACGCTGCATTCTCCCATTTCAACTGGTTCACCTCGTCCAATCCCTCTTCTCCGGCCATTTTACCTAAAGCCGGATAAGTTAACAGACCATATATAGCGTCAGCCAGTGCATCAACATCCCAATAATCAACTTTTATAGAATGTTTCAAGACCTCGGCGACCCCGGACTGTTTGGAAATAATCGTGGGAACTCCCGCACGCATCGCCTCCAATGGAGAAATTCCGAAAGGTTCGGACACAGAAGGCATCACGTACACGTCACTATACAAGAACATCTTCTGAACATCATCACCTCGTAAGAATCCGGTAAAGTGAAACTTCGTGGCTATTTTCAATTGTGCCACACGCCGAACAGAGCGATTGAACAAGTCTCCGCTACCGGCCATAACAAACCGGACATTCGGGTAACGTTTCAATACCTTGCTCGCCGCTTCGATAAAATATTCCGGTCCTTTCTGGAAAGTAATTCTACCCAAAAAAGTAACCACCTTTTCTTTCACGCCACGATCAACTTTAACATCTTCACGTGTTTGAAAATCTACGGCATTATGAACAGTCACTACCTTATCCGGATTAATCCCGTAACGATTGATCACGATATTTCGTGTCAGATTACTCACTGTAATCACCCGGTCTGCAGCCTCCATTCCACGCCTCTCTATATCATACACCTGCTGGTTGACATTCTCCCCACTTCGGTCAAATTCCGTGGCATGTACATGGATCACCAACGGTTTACCCGAAACTTTCTTCGCCACAATCCCGGCCGAATAGGTCAGCCAGTCATGCGCGTGGATAATATCAAAATCCTGTTGTGCCGCTATCGTCCCTGCCACCATGGCGTAACGGGCAACTTCTTCCATCAGGTTTGTTCCGTATTTACCGGAAAATTGGAACTTGTTACGGAAAACGATATGCTCGGAATGTTCGCCCGTCTTGATGGTCTCCTTTACCGTTCTTTCGAAAGTTTCCGGGTCCAGATAAGGAACAAGATTCGAACCGATCTCCATAAAGTTTACATTCTGCCAGTATTCATCTAAGTTTGAATACTCACTCATCATTTCGACATCACTCGCATTAATGATTTTCACGACGCTTTGATCCTCATCACCTCCGGCCTTCGGCATGACGAACATCACCTTGACGCCATGTTTCGCCAAGCCTTTCGTCAACCCGTAACTGGCCGTTCCCAAGCCCCCTGCAATATGCGGTGGAAATTCCCACCCAAACATCAATACTCTTATGCTCATAATATATTAATTTGCAAATTCGGAAATGGTCTAATTCGATTAATTTTCATATTTCCTTATCAATTTCATACTTCTAAGTACCTCTCCGACACTCCATGCCTGGGAAATACTTCCATTCGGATGATGTGGAGGATCGCCATCATACACTTCAGCAATCGAACACAAACCGTAAAGTGCCATATCTTCTTCAAATCCTTCCAACAATTCTTTTGCCTCCGGCAAGAACTGTTTCCCGTAAAGTTTAAGATTTGCCTCTATATACGCACCGATTAACCAAGGCCACACGGTTCCCTGATGATAAGCGTTGTCCCGCTCATCCTGATTGCCTTCATAATGCCCGTGATATTTCGGATTTTTGGGAGACAAAGTTCGTAAGCCTTTCGGGGTCAATAACTCACGGGTAACCACTTTCAGAACCCTCTCCTTCATATCATCCGTGATAGGGGAATAAGTCAAGGAACAAGCAAATACCTGATTAGGTCTCACATCCAGATTCTGCCCTTTTTCATCCACATAATCAGCTAAATATCCCGTTTCCTCGTTCCAGAATGTTTCCACGAATGAAGTACGAATCAATTCGGGCATATCCTTCCATTCCTTTATAAAAGTATTATCTTTTGCCTCTTCAGCTAATTTCAGCATGTAACAAACCGCATTGTACCAAAGAGCATTGATCTCCACGGCATAACCGGCTCTCGGGGTCACGGGAACACCCCGCACAACAGCATCCATCCATGTCAGTGCTTTTCCGGGTTGTCGGGCCCAGATCAAACCATTCGCATCCATTCTCAACCCGGGATTCACACCCTCTCGAAAAGCTGTCAGGATTGATTTCATTTTACTTCCATAATTTTTCCATACCGTCCCCGGCTCTCCTAACGCTTTATCGTACTCCTGCACGGCCCAAAAGAACCACATGGGGGCATCTATCGAATTGTAAGCAGCCTTATCCCCTTTACCGATGTTCGGGAACAAACCATCGTGTAGCTGACGAACCATCGTGTCAAGTACTTCTTTACAATTTCTCAAATCTCCCCCGGCTGCCAATGTCAAACCCGGAAGGGCAATAAACGTGTCGCGTCCCCAGCGCCCGAACCACGGATAACCGGCAACAACCTCCGTATCTTTGCCTTCATGAACAATAAACTGGGACGCCGAATAAGTTAAACAACTTTCGAAATCATCCCGACGCTCCCGTTTATTTTCCATCTGCTGGAATTTACGTTTCAGCGTGGAAGGCTTTACCTCTTCAGTTGAGGCTGAAAATATAATACTTTCCCCTTTTTTAATCGGTACCTCAAAATAACCGGGAACAAACAAGTCTTCCTTATAATCATATCCCCGGTTCTTTTCCTCCAAGTATTCTATATTATAATACCAATCAGGCACGGGTACAAACTCGTTCGCCTTGCTCAACTGCATATTCAAAGCCGGAAAACCGACATACAATTTCGAACGTATACCATTTTCCACGTGATCGAATTTTGTGTTTGCCATCATGTTCGCCTTGCTCAAAGCGTGAACGTTCCGGTAAGCCAGAAAGGGTTTCAACCGCAAGTACGTTTCCGAATGAGCATCTTCCAATGTATAACGAATCATCAATTGAGCCTCATTATGCACCATCAGAATCTCTTTCTTCAACACAACGCCTCCCACCCGGTAAGTCAACGTGAATAGCGGATCGTATTCCAAATCCACGATATATTTATGTCCCCGCGGTTCATATACCCCGGGATATTTATGGATCCCCAAATTAAAAGATTGCCCGTGTTGAACAACCGTTTCATCCAAAGAGGAAAGTAATACATGATTCTCTCCCCCGAACTCCGAGATCGGCAATACAAGTAGTCCATGATACTTCCTCGTGTTACAGCATACGACCGTTGTCGAAGAATACCCCCCGGCTCTATTCGTTGATAATACTTCTCTCTTCAAAGAATATTCCAGATTTACCAATTCTTCTTTGTTGAAATTTAAATAACTCATAATCTAATTTTAGATTTTAAATTTTAGATTTATGATTCAACAATTACCTCAACACCCAAATCGTAAATCATAAATCCCATATATTTATGAACGCTTTAATACAAATCCCGTCCTCGCGGGTATATACAAACTTAACTGTCCTCTGCCCGGAGAAACGTATCGGGTAAAGTGTTCAATCTTCTCATCAATTCGTCCCAATCCGTCAAAATTCCTGTTATCCGTGTTCAATATCATCGTGTATTTTCCGGAAGGTGCGTCAAAAACGTAATCCGGGAATGACTTTTCCGGGTTAAAATTGAACACGAACAAATAATCTCCGCGGGTAAAAATCAGCACCTGACGCTCATTATCCCGCACCAACGGTTCCGGATGCCAGTGAAAAACACATGTATCATTCACCATCTGAATCATCGACTTATCGAACACATTCAAAAAGCGAAACCGAAGATTTTCATCATCTACCAAACTCCATAAACGCCGGGCATGATCGTAACTCCACCCGTTACCCTCTCTCGGAAAATCAATCCATTCCGGGTGTCCCCATTCATTTCCCATGAAATTCAAGTAACCATCAGCAGCAGTTCCGATAGTAACCAAGCGAATCATTTTATGAAGTGACATTCCCCGATCAATAATCACGCTCTTGTCAAACACACTCATTGAGGTGTATATTGCCTTATCCACTAACCGGAAAAATATAGTCTTGTCACCCACCAACGCCTGGTCATGGCTTTCCGCATAACTAATTGTACGTTCCTCTTCCCGCTTGTTGGTCAACTCGTAAAAAAGATCTCCGACGTGCCATTCTTCATCCCGTTTCTCTTTCAATAGCTTTATCCAGTAATCCGGAGTTCCCATATTCATCCGGTAGTCAAAACCCATACCGCCATATTCCAAAGGACTGGCAACACCCGGCATCCCACTCATATCTTCGGCAATCGTGATCGCCTCAGAATCGACTTGATGAATCACCCGGTTAGCTAATGCCAGATAGGTAATTGCACTCTCGTCCTGGTTTCCATCATAATACAAGCTATACTCCGTGAAATCCTTATTGATTCCATGATCCCAGTACAACATACTGGTAATCCCGTCAAAACGATAACCGTCGAAGCGGAATTCCTCTAACCAATATTTACAATTCGAGAGTAAGAAATTCAACACTTCATGTTTTCCGTAGTCAAAACAACGAGACCCCCACAAAGGATGATACCCTCTCTCGCCCGGGTAAAAATATTGATCGTAACTACCATCAAAGCGGCTCAATCCTTCTTCCTCGTTATTCACCGCATGCGAATGGACAATATCCATAATCACCCGGATCCCCATACTATGAGCAGCGTCAATCAAGGCTTTCAACTCATCCGGTGTCCCGAAACGGGAACTCACAGCAAAAAAATTCGCCACTTGATAACCGAATGAACCATAATAAGGATGTTCCTGCACGGCCATCAACTGTATGGTGTTATAACCTAGATCAACAATACGCGGTAGCACAAATAAACGGAATTCAGTAAAAGTCGATACTCTCCGATGCTCCGTTGACATCCCGATATGAGCCTCGTAAATTAACGGGTAATCCGTTCGTTTTGGTCTTTCATGACGCATCTGGTAGGGATTCAATGGGTCCCATACCTGCGCACTGTATATTTTCGTGTATTCATCTTGAATCACTCGTCGCACATGAGAAGGCAACCGCTCCCCGCTCCCCCCGTTCCACTCCACGAGTAAACGATAAAGCATCTCGTGAGCCAACGCACCCAGAGGCAGTTTAATCTCCCAATTTCCATCTCCGACCTTGGTCAAGGCATAATCAGGATGTTTTCTCCAATCGTTAAACTCGCCTAACAAATAGATTGCCGTGGCATTCGGCGCCCATTCTCGAAACACCCACCCCTCATTCGTTCGATGCAACCCATAATACAAATAAGAATTACACGAATCGGACAAACGAGTCGTCCGATAAGTAAATTCTCGTTCCATCGCCAATACTTGCTGGTGTCTTTTTTCAATAATTCCCGCAAATGGCTTTAATAATTTATCTTCTTCTACGAGTTTTAGCATCATATATTAATTTTATTTCTATTTTTCATGTAATAATATCCCCATTCAAATGAACTACTTTTATATTACGTTCCGGTTGTGATACTATTACTAATTAGTTACGTAGAATTACGGCTTTTGTTCTATTGCAGGTCTAAAAAATCCTCTCCTTTCTATTAAATCGATCTGCGGTAGTTTGAGTCGAATACGACAACTTTCTATCCTGTTACAATATACAACTTTTGCACCACAAATCATACTTTTTGAGTATAAATTTGTTAATCATACAAAATATTACAGATTTTCAATTTATTGAAAAATTCTTATCTTTGTCCGGTTAATATAAATGGATCATGAGCAATATACTAATTAACACGGCATACTTCCCTCCAGTACAATACTTTACAAAAATAAACGACTGCGCCGAAATATGGATTGAACAATACGAAAGCTACGGTAAACAAAGCTATCGAAACCGATGTGACATCATGACAGCCAACGGGGTAATGACTCTATCCGTACCTGTCGTGAAAGGTTCATCCATAAAAATATTGACCAAAGACGTGCTCATAGACTATTCCACGAACTGGCAGAAGCTCCATTTCAAAGGAATTGAATCCGCTTACAAAAATTCTCCCTATTACGATTATTATATCGACAACTTCATCCACTTCTTTGAACGAAAGGAAAAGTTCCTGTTAGATCTCAATACCAAGATTCTAAAAGAGCTCATGGACAACCTGCAACTGCAACGGTCAATAAAACTCACGGAAGATTATTACCCGACCTACGACACCCTCACGGACTTACGAGATGTCATCCATCCCAAACCTTCCCGCCGCCGAGTAGACGACCCGTTCGTTGCCAAATCTTACCACCAGACCTTTGCGGAAAGATTTCCTTTCGCACCCAACCTTAGCATCCTTGACCTATTGTTCAACATGGGACCGGAAAGTCA
>DYVS01000305.1:0-8495 GCA_020743075.1 Butyricimonas virosa
GAATACGATAGAAGAACTTGATAAAGTAGGTAATATATTTCATTGCTATTGGTTTCTAAAATGAATATTACTGATAAGTTCGAGCTTTAAGAACATGATGTTTAATTCATTTATGATTTTTTCATATTCAATTTTTGCCACTTTCTGTGAATGTTTTAAGTCACTTAGTGACCTGTCCTTGTTGTTTTTATTATTAATATAGTCAAGCTCCGCTACCTGGTATTCTGCGTTATACAGGGTGATGGACTCTGTTGCTAGCTTTAGTAATTTCAATTGGTATTGAATGTTGCAATACAACTCGATAATTTCGTTTTTGATTTCATCGAATTTGATCTGTTGCGTGTACTCTGCGTTCTTGACAAGTTCTTTTTGTTTTTTCACGTTTACCCGATGGCTGAAGAACCTGTTGAAAGGAATGATGATATTGGCTCCTACGGACCAGCTATTTTGAGTTGCTCCGGAATATACGGTTGTTAAGGGTGTATACTGGCTTTCTTGATCGGTATATGTTCCGAGAATTCCATACGTGTACCCGGCCCGTACGGAAAAGTATTGTAACCAATCTCGTTTGGCTGTCTTTAGGTCATTACGGGCAGCCTCAATAGATGCACCTATTGCTTTCAGTCGGGGATTTGTTTTAGCTCCTTCAAACAGAGAGTCCAGTGGGGGTAATTGATAGTTAATATATTCATTGGTTGTTAGTGTTTGCGGAACGAAACTTTCGTAAGGAGGAATAGAATCCCTTTTCTGTTTCTCTTGAGCAAAGCAAACAAAATCAGCGCATAATAAACAGGCTATAATAATATATTTAGCTCCCATGTTTCAAAATATTGTTAATCACACATTCTCTTTTTGCACAAACGCCGTGAATGTTTTGCAAATAATTTTTATATCATTCCCGAACGAAAAGTTGCGGGCATATTTTATATCCAGTTGTTTTCTTTCTTCAGCGGAAAGGGCGCCTTGGTTACCTCTTTTTTCTACTTGCCATAAACCGGTGAGTCCGGCGGGGGCCATGAAACGCTCGATGTATTCGTCCGTGGTTAGTAGTTCCGCCTCGTACAAGGGAAGGGGACGATTACCGACGATGGACATATCTCCTTTCAGTATATTAACCAGTTGTGGAAGTTCATCGATACTATATTTACGGATGATACGTCCGACCTTGGTAATTCGGGGATCGTTCTCGAATTTGACGAAAGCATTTTTCTGTTGTTTTCGTCTGTTCTTTAATAATTGTTTTTCTGTCGTGATGAAATCGTCGGCCACGAGAAGAGTCTCGTAGGTTTGATGGGATGCTGGGGAAGTTTCAGTACGAGCTTGTTGTTTTTGTGTTTCTTCCCGGTATTGATTCAATGCCTCGAATTCCTTCAGGCGTTTGTCCGCATCGACGTACATGGAACGGAATTTGAGGAAATCGAATATATCGTAATTACTTCCGACTCGTTTGGATTTATATATAATAGGACCTTTACTTTCGATCCGGATGGCAAGTGCTGTTACAATCAGAAATGGGGAGAGGCAAACGATTGCCGTCCCGGAAAAGAGAATGTCAAATGTTCTTTTCCACCAAGGGAGCTTGAATCTCCGGGGATTATTTTGAACATGAACTGTCGTGTGTTGCTTTATTTTAGGCAGGAAAGCTAATGTCGTTTGTAAATCTTCCGGGGTTGTGTTGATATTGACGATTTCGCTAGTGCCGGCATGAAGATAGTCCACAATATCTTCTTTTGCAATCTTCTCTGAAAGTAGTAGTAGATACGTGTTCTTCGGATTGCCTTGAGCGATGGCGTTCAACCATTGTAAATCCCTTTTTTTATTGTATGATTCGATAAAGATATAGGTGGGTGATACGTCTTTCTTCGATCGTTCATTGATGCACAAAATCGTTTTAATCGGGTTATTGAAAGTAATAACTTGACAATCCAGACAATGTGATATCCTATTTATCCAGTCTGCGTTTTTCCCGATATAATACGTGTACATGTCTTTAACGCAATAAATTACGGACTCTGATCTTTAGCTCCTGCGGGTTAAAAGGTTTTAGCACGAAGTCCGAGGCTCCGGCTTCCAACAATTCAATTCGATCGTTACTACTTTCCAAGCTGGACAAGATAATAACGGGAATAAAATTGAACGTGGAACTTGCTTTTAGCTGTTTAAGGAATGTTCGTCCGTCCATTTCCGGCATGTTCACGTCCGATATGATCAGATCGGGAATATTTCCTGCATGCATCCATGCAAGAGCTTCAATCGGATTTCCTTCCGAATGCACGTTGTAATCCCTGGATAGTTGGATCGTGATAACTTTCGCAATTTCAGGTTTATCATCCACTATCAGAATGTTTTTACTCATATTTCACCTTCTTTTAACACTGCAAAGATACTATATTATTGCAAAATAGCATTATTTTTGTTTGTATAAATATAAGAAATGTTCATTTTTTTGTATATTTCGTCGATTTTAATCGAAATATAGAATGGATGTATATGAAAGCCTTACGAGACAAGAACTCGTTAGAAAGTTGTTAGTGCAAGAAAAATTGTGTCATGAGCTGCAAGAAAAAGTCGGGAAATTGCAAGAGGAGATTTTCCGACAGGCAAAAAGCGGGGAGGGCTTTGAGGAAAATGAAGGTGATTCGTGTGAGTATGTGGTAGTGAAACGCACGGAAAGATTCTTGACGGATAACGTGGCTAGGTTATCGTTAATGTTAGAGGCCGGTAAAGTTTTCCCTTGGTATGCGGATATTGTCAACGGGAGAATCGAAATCGGGGATGAATTATTCAAGGCGTACGGCGTTGATCGAAAAGAATTTCATGATGACTTTTTTAGTATGGCAACTTTTTTGGCCAGTATTTATCCGGATGATCGGGGTATTTTTGAGGCTATTCTTAATAGTCTTTTGGCGGGAGAATCGTGTAAGATTGGTTTGGAACTCCGGTTGGATTTATTAAATACCGGGGAGTATAAATGGGTGGATTTAAAAGGAGTGGCTCACGAATTTGATGAACGAGGAAAAGTTACGAAAGTCTTGGGTTTTATTGCTGATATTCAAAAAAGAAGGGATGATGAACAGGCATTAATCGAGGCCAAGCACCGGGCGGAAGAATCGGATCGTTTGAAATCGGCCTTTTTGGCAAATGTAAGCCACGAAATTCGGACGCCGTTGAACGCCATTGTTGGCTTCTCCGAGGTAATTGCTCACACGGAAAGTGAATGTGAACGGGAAGAATATTTGGATATTGTCAAGGCGAACAGTAATTTATTGCTGCATCTGATTAATGATATTCTTGATTTATCCCGTATCGAATCCGGTAAAATGGAATTCATAGACGAGAACATACAGATGGATGAGTTGTGCGAAGAGTTACGGCAAATGCATCAGATGCGGATCAAGAATGACGTGAAGATAATTTTCGAGCGACCTGTGACATCTCTGACGATTGTTTCCGATTCTCACCGATTGAGACAACTCTATTCAAATTTGATTTCCAATGCTATAAAATATACTGAAAAAGGGTCAATCACTCTCGGGTACAAGTTGAAGGGAGATATGATGGAAGGATATGTGCGAGATACCGGGAGCGGAATTCCGGTAGAAAAATTGAATAATGTATTTGGGCGTTTTGAAAAGCTGGATTTATTGAAACAGGGTTTCGGGTTAGGATTGTCTATCTGTAAATCCATTCTGGACAAAATAGGTGGAGAAATCTGGGTAGAATCCGAGCTTGGGATTGGGTCCTGTTTCTATTTTTCAATACCTTATAATAGTACGTTTCCGGTTGAAGGCGAACAGAACAAGCCTTTAATATTGGTAGCAGAAGATATGGATTGTAACTACGAGTTGGTCAAGGCCATATTGGAAGAACGGTATGTCGTGTTGAGGGCGAATGACGGGATTGACGTGGTGACAAAATATGAATCGAGTAAACCGGATTTAATATTAATGGATGTCCGGATGCCGGGATTGGATGGTCTGTCTGCGGCCGGAATTATTCGGGAATTGAATCCGACTATTCCAATTATAGCTACCACGGCCTTTGCTTTTGAAACAGATCGGGAAATGGCTCTTGCCGCCGGATGTAACGAATATATGTCTAAACCGTTAGAGGCTGAAAAGTTGAAAACTATGATCGAAAGATATCTCGAAAATAAATTATAGTTTGTACATTTGTGACTGCGTTTACGTGTGTTAATTAAAAAATGAAGTGTATGAAAATAAATCCTGCTGAATATAAAATATTAGTGGTGGATGATGTTCAGTCAAATGTATTGCTGTTAAAGGCTTTGTTGGGACGTGAGGGATTTGGTATCGTGTATGCGATGAACGGAATGGAAGCTTTGGAAAAAGTGAAAAGTGAACATCCTGATTTGATTTTGTTGGACGTTATGATGCCCGATATGGACGGGTTCGAAGTGGCAGGACGCTTGAAGGTGGAGCCGGAACAAGCTGAAATTCCGATTATATTTTTGACTGCGTTGAATGACTCGGCAAGTGTTGTGAAAGGGTTCCAACTCGGGGCGAATGATTTTATATCGAAACCTTTTCGTCGGGAAGAGTTGTTGATCCGGGTGGAACATCAACTTTCTCTGGTGGATGCCAGACGGGTTATTTTACGTCAGACGGAAGAGTTGAGAAAGACAATTGCCGGTAGGGATAAGCTTTATTCCGTGATCGCTCATGATTTACGGTCACCGATGGCTTCCATCAAGATGTTGTGTAACACGATTATGATGAGTATCGACCCGCAAACCGTTCCAGGGGACGTGTTCGAGATGTTGGAAATGACCAATAAAACGGCAGAGGAAGTATTTTCTTTATTAGATAATCTGTTGAAGTGGACCAAGAGCCAGTTGGGTAAGTTGTCTAATGTTCCGCAACCGATAGATATGGTCGGTTTGGTAGATGGCGTTATAGAGGTGTTTAAGCCGATAGCTGAGAGTAAGTTAATTTCTTTGGAACTGGATTCAGAAGTCGAATTTATCAATGTTATCGTTGACATCGAAATGATAAAATCCGTTGTGCGTAACTTGATTTCAAATGCAATTAAATTTAGTCATAAAAATACCGTTGTTATGGTACACGTGAAGGTACAGGATGTTATGGATGAGAACAAGACTGAGGAGGGGAATGGTAAAGAAGTGCTTGTTACGGTGTCAGATAGGGGATGTGGAATCAAGAATGAAGATCAAGAAAAGCTGTTAAATGAGTCCACGCATTTCACGACCTTTGGTACGGATAGCGAGGAAGGCTCCGGCTTGGGCCTATTATTGTGTAAAGATTTCGTGAGCAAAAATCATGGGCGCTTGTGGTTTACTTCTGAGGAAGGTGTCGGTTCAAACTTTAATTTCACAATTCCGATAAAGTGATTTTGTCTTCTACAAAATCAGTTGCAAGTTACAGGTTGGTGTAGTATGAACTTGTAACCTGTAAATCTGTAACTTGTAACTAACATAAAAGGCGGTCAATCGACCGCCTTTTATGTTACTCGAATTCTTTTAGAATTTTCTCCACCTCTCCGGGAGTAACCCGTCCGTAAACTTTTTC
Organism: Butyricimonas virosa; assembly: GCA_020743075.1. Taxonomy (GTDB): domain Bacteria; phylum Bacteroidota; class Bacteroidia; order Bacteroidales; family Marinifilaceae; genus Butyricimonas; species Butyricimonas virosa_A. The sequence continues at coordinate 5,550 of DYVS01000305.1, forward strand.
ACCGATCAGTACAACTGGGGCAAGTCCACAGGCACCTACACACCGCAAGCTGGTTAAAGAGAATTTCCCATCCGGGGTTGTCTCTCCAACATTTATTTTCAAAATACGTTTGAATTCATCCAATACCTTCTCTGCACCCCGAACGTAGCATGCGGTTCCCATGCACACGGAGATCGGGTGTTCCCCTTTTGGGGTCATGGTGAAGAATGAATAGAAAGTTACTACGCCGTACACTTTGGATACGGGTATATTTAATTGGCGGGCGATTACTTCCTGTACTTCTCTAGGTAGGTAGCCGATCAATCCCTGTGCTTTGTGCAAGATATTAATCAACTCTCCCGGTTGATTCCCGAATTCTTCACACAGGCTTACCAGTTGGTCAACTTTGCACTTGGCTAATGATATTTGTGTCATAATGATATCTCGAATTATTGTTCAATGATCTCTTTTCCTCTATTAAAATAGCACGTGTGCAACAAGTGATGTGCCTTTTCACTCATGGGTTTACCCAAGAACTCCTCATACAAGGAAATGATATAGGGGTTCTCGTGAGATTTCCTGAAATTCTTTTCAGTATCCTCCGAGTAAAGGGCTTTCGCACGAGCCTTGATACGGGCGGAATCTCCGTGGTGAAGCGGTTGACCTCCACCGCCGATACATCCACCGGGACAGGCCATAACTTCGATGGCGTGATAGGGGGATTTGCCGGCACGAAGTTCGTTCATCAACTTGCGGGCGGTACCCAAGCTATGGGCAACGGCAACTTTTAATTCGAACCCGTCCACGTCGATGGTGGCTTCTTTCAGGTTTTCGATTCCGCGAACACCTTCGAAGTTTACGTTATCCAACGTTTTACCCGTGTGTACCTCGTAAGCCGTACGTAAGGCTGCTTCCATAACACCTCCGGATGCACCGAAAATAACAGCGGCTCCGGTAGATTCTCCTAACGGTGCGTCGAAATCCTCGTTTTCCAGTTGCATGAAATTGATGTTCGTTTGTTTGATCAAAGCAGCCAATTCACGTGTAGAGATAGAATAGTTCACGTCCGGATCCCCATTTGTTCTGAATTCGTCACGTTCACTTTCGAATTTTTTAGCCAGACATGGCATCACGGATACTACAATCAGGTCTTCCCGTTTGATTCCCATTTTTTCAGCCCAGTAAGTTTTTGCAATAGCTCCAAACATCTGTTGCGGGGAACGTGCACTAGAAGGATTATCAAGTAAATCCGGGAATTGTTTCTCGAAGAAATTCACCCAGCCCGGACAACAAGAGGTGATGATCGGAAGTTTCACATCCTTATCTCCATTTAAGAATGCTGTCAAACGACCTAATAATTCGGTACCTTCCTCCATGATGGTCAAGTCGGCAGCGAAGTCCGTGTCAAATACCTTGGCAAAGCCTAATTTGCGTAAAGCGGCAACCATTTTTCCCGTCACGGATGTTCCGGCAGGTAACCCGAATTCTTCCCCTAAGGCGGCACGAACGGCCGGGGCAGTTTGCACGATTACGGTCTTGTCCGGGTTTGCCAGATCTTTGATCAGCCGGTTCGTGTGATCCAGTTCGGTTAAAGCTCCTACCGGGCATACAGCCACGCATTGTCCGCAGAAAGTACATTCCGAGTCTTGCAGTGCCTGATCGAACGCCGGCATTACCACCGAATCAAATCCGCGGTTCACGGCACCGAGTGCCCCTACGGTTTGTATGTCATTACACATCATTTCGCACCGACGGCAATAGATACATTTCGTGGCATCCCGACGGATAGAAGGGGATAAATCAACCTTGTATTCGGTTTGCGTACCTTGGAAAGGAATTTCGCGGATTCCCAGTTTGATGGCCACGGCTTGCAACTCGCAGCTACCGGATTTGGCACATACCAGACAGTCTGACGGGTGATCCGAAAGCATTAATTCCAAAACGGTTCTCCGGGCGTTCAGCACGCGCATGGTATTCGTGTGTACGTTCATACCGTTTTCACAACGGGTGGCACAAGAAGGGGCAAGATTTTTCCTGCCATCTACTTCAACCACGCAGATACGGCAAGATGCCGGGGCGTTTTTGATGCATAAATCTTTTAGGTTCATGTAGCAAAGCGTGGGTATATCGATACCCAGTTCCCGGGCTGCTTCAAGAATCGTGGTTCCTTTGGGAACGCTGATTTCCCGATTGTCTATTTTGAGTGTTATATTTTCATTCATAGTATAAACTTCTTCAACTGCTTGAGCAATTCTAAATTTTAAATTCTAAATTATCTCGTGCTTACTGCTTTGAACTTACATTTCTCCATACATGCGCCACATTTGATACATTTGGCCGTGTTGATGAAATGCGGTTCTTTGCGTTCACCCACGATGGCATCTACCGGACAGTTTCGGGCACAGAGTCCACATCCGATACAAAGTTCCGGGTCAATGTGGAACATGAGTAATGCCTTACATTGTCCTGCCGGGCATTTCTTGTCTTTGATGTGGGCGAGATATTCGTCATAGAAGTTATCTATGGTAGACAATACCGGATTCGGGGAAGTTTGTCCCAGACCGCACAAGGCCGTGTCTTTGATCACGCGGCTGAGGTTTTTCAATGTCTCAAGATCTTCCATGGTTCCCTTACCTTGCGTGATTTTATCCAAGGTTTCGTGCAAGCGTTTGTTGCCGATACGACAAGGTGTACATTTACCGCAGGATTCTTCCACTGTGAATTCAAGATAGAATTTGGCAACAGATACCATACAGTCGTCTTCGTCCATCACGATCATACCACCGGAACCCATCATGGAACCGGATGCCAGAAGGTTATCGAAATCAATCGGTACATCCAAGTGTTTCTCGGTCAAGCAACCGCCGGAAGGACCTCCGGTTTGTACCGCTTTAAATTTTTTACCGTTTTTGATACCGCCACCAATCTCGTAAATCACTTCACGAAGGGTAGTTCCCATTGGAACCT
>DYVS01000306.1:0-9124 GCA_020743075.1 Butyricimonas virosa
ACTTGAGTTACGAGGGCGTGGCCGACACCATGGTAATCGACAGTATAACCGGTATGGCTTATCTCTACTGGAACGTCACGCTCGTCGACACCGCGAACAACGTGATTGTGAAAGGTGAATACGCACAAATGGACCGGGAACAAAACAAGGCATTCGTCACCGATAGCGCTTTGTTAATCATGGTCGGAAAACAAGATTCTCTTTTCGTACACGGAGACACCCTCTTCATGGATCAGGACTCCGCCAAGAACCAGATTTTACGGGCTTACTATAAAGTCAAGTTCTTTAGTCAGGACTTGCAAGGATTGTGTGATTCTATGGTCTACCTTTCTGTCGACTCCACCATCACACTCTACAATGAGCCGGTGGTATGGGCCAGCGGAAACCAAATGACCGCAGAAAAGATTTCCTTGCTCACAGGAAATGGAACGATTAAGGAATTCTACTTGAATACCAAGGCCTTCATGGTATCCCGAAGGGAGGAAACCGAAATGTACGACCAGATCAAAGGGCGAAATATGACCGGTTATTTCCGGGATAACGAACTCTACATGGTGTACGTGAACGGTAACGGGGAAACCATCTACTTCCCCGATGATAAAGGAAACATCATTGGCGTTAATACCGCCAATAGCTCCAACATCCGTATCATGATCGACAAACGGAAAGTCACGGACATCGTCTTCATTAACAAGCCCGACGGGGAACTCAATCCCTTGTTCTTGGCCGATCCCGAAGAAGCCCGTCTGAAAGATTTCCGCTGGTTGAAATACATGCAACCATTGAACAAATTCGACATCTTCAAAGAAACCAAAGAACCCGAACCTGTCGAGGAAAAAGAAGAAATTGAGTAAAGACCATTCGCACCTAAAATTCTCATAATCTTATCAGAATTCCCTGATGCTGTTCATAACATATTTTTTACATTTGTGAAAAATAAAACGATATGCAGCTCCGGAAAAACCTCACTCTCTACTTATCAGGCATCGTGGTCTTCACGCTGACCTTGCTTTTATTATCAACAGCATTCGTCCTAGACGAGAGTTTGGGTAACCGGGTAGCTAAAATTTTCTGGTTCTACAAAATCATTATCGTGGCCGGTATAGCCTGCATCCCGCTGGCATGGAAACGTCCTTTTCGTTTTTCGATGCTCGACCTGCTGGTTCTTCTGTACGCGGGCTACACCCTCTTTAACGATCATTACACAGGCTCGATAACTCCCACCCGGACGGGCCTCTTCATATTGATCATCGTCACGTATTTCATATTCCGACGGCTGACAACATTCGCTCCGCTCGGTTTCACCCACGCGGCACTTCTTCTCTCCGGGGCAATAGAAGCCATCTGGGGACTCGCCCAGTTATATGGTTTCACCCCCTCCCAACACAGCCGCTTCGAATTGACCGGATCATTCTTTAACCCCGGCCCCTATTCCGGTTTTCTTGTTGCCATTCTACCGATAGCCTTACACTACACGCTTACAGGCCACCGAATCGCCCGGATCCTGTCGGGAGTAGTTCTCGTACTTCTCTTACTCGTCCTGCCCGCCACGTTAAGCCGTGGAGCATGGTTAGCCGCCCTCACTGGATGCGGCATCGTGCTAAGTAACTACTTCCATCTATATAATCGATTGAAAGCCCTGTTTCAAAAACATAAACTCACGATCTCCATCACAACCATCTGCATATTCTTTCTTGTAACCGGGACACTCATCGGGATATACCGTTTAAAAAAAGAATCAGCCGACGGACGCTGGCTCATTTGGAAAGTCTCCTCCACCCTCGTTACCTCCCACCCGATAACAGGTGTCGGATTCGGGCATTTTGCCGGAGCTTACGGGGAAGCTCAAGCCGCCTATTTTGCTGCAGAGAAACGTCCCGCGGGAGAAGAACTCGTGGCCGATGCTCCCGAGACGGCCTTCAATGAACTCGTGCAAATCACGACGGAAACCGGAATCATCGGTTTATTACTTTTCCTGACAATCATTATTGGAGCTTTCAAAGCTGCCCGGCACTCCAACAGCAAGGCCGCAACAGGTATGGTCGGTTCGTTAGCCGCCTTCCTCGTTTTTGCCTGTTTCTCCTACCCGTTCAACGTGTTACCCCTTCTTGTCCTCTTCACGTTACTCTTGGCCCAATGCACACCCATGCAACCAGGTTCCCGCTGGCTTTCCGGCATTTTCTACACGTTCCTGTTTCTCCCCGTCTATTTCCTCGCCACGGGACAGCAAGAACGGGAACAGGCCTACAAACGCTGGAAATCCGAACAAATCTACTTCAACATGCAAATATTCGAACGCACCGTCGATAATTACAAAAAACTCTACCCTCTTCTGAAGGACCAACCCGCCTTCCTTTTCGAATACGGGCAATGCCTCTCCCGCACGGGACACCCCGAAACCAGCAACCTCATTCTTGAAGAGGCCTCCCAACTGTCAGCCGATCCAATGATCCGCAACATCATGGGCAAAAACTACCAGACCATGAAACAATATACCCAAGCAGAATCCGCTTTCCTGAAAGCCTCTCGCATGGTCCCCAACCGCCTCTACCCGCTCTACCTACTCGCCCAAATGTACAACGAAAGTGGCCAGATCGACAAAGCCATCACGACTGCCCGCCTACTACTCGAAAAAGTCCCCAAAGTCCCCTCTTCCGCCACCGAGGAGATGAAACGGGATATGCAAAAACTAATTAAAGATATTCAATAAAGATTCATTTTACATCCCCCTCGTATCCACCACTCCTATCGCCGGAATGCCTGTTGGAACTTTTGTCAGTTTATTCATCATTCCCTTGTTTTATTACTATTTAGAACGTATTTTTATCTCAAGAAAAAAATGAAAAAAGTAATTAAATCCATATTCCAGTACGTGGGAGCCATACTGTTAGCCATCGTGATTGCCGCCCTGTTACGCTTTTTTATCGTGGACTTTTACAGTATCCCTTCCGATTCGATGTACCCCACCATCGAACCGGGCGATTTTATCGTGGTGAACAAAATGTACATGGGAGCCCGCTTTTACAAAAACTTCGACTTTCTGGACGGCGCACACCCGGAAACTGTGCGGACACCGGGATTTTCTTCCCTAAAACGTAATGACGTGATTGTTTTCAACTTTCCCACGCATACAAACGGTCGTTGGGACATGGATTTAGGGACATTTTACGTGAAACGATGTATCGCTCTTCCGGGAGACACGCTATCGATCATCAAGGGAATCAATCACGTCAACGGCAAAACGGGATTCGGAAACGTGGAAGAACAGCAACGCCTACATCATTATCACGGGGAGTACGCCCCGGGTATTTACAACGCTTTCCCTTTCGATTACTGGCACCGTTGGAACATCCAAGACTTTGGTCCCCTATACCTTCCCGCCGCGGGAACCACCATCCTACTCGACACGCTAAATTTCTCGCTTTATCGTCACCTGATCGCTTACGAAACCCAAGCTCCAGTACACTCGCAACAACGCCAACTCTACATCCGGGATTCACTGATCCGGGAATACACGTTCCAAAAAAACTGGTACTTCGTGGCCGGAGATCAAGTCTTCAACTCCAGAGATTCTCGCTATATCGGTCCCATCCCCGAAGACTTCATCGTGGGCAGAGCTTCGTTCATCCTCACGTCAAAAGACCCACACACAAAAGATTATGTGTGGCGACGCTTTTTCAAGAAAATAATTTAGTTTTTACCTTTCTTCTTCATCCCCAACTCCTCTCGCAAGAAAGGAGCCGTCACGGATTTTTTATTCTGAGCAACTTCTTCCGGCGTTCCGGTGCAAACGACGGAACCACCCATTTTACCTCCGCCGGGTCCCATATCAATAAGATAATCGGCCACTTTAATCACATCCAAATTATGCTCGATAACGATTACGGTATTTCCTTTATCAACCAGCTTTTGTAGCACTCCCAACAATATATTAATATCCTCAAAATGAAGTCCGGTTGTAGGCTCATCCAGTATATATAACGTACTTCCGGTATCTTTCTTCGAAAGCTCGGTAGCCAGTTTAATACGCTGGGACTCTCCCCCGCTTAACGTGGTACAAGGTTGTCCAATCTTGATATACCCCAACCCGACATCCTGTAACATCTTCAATTTGGATTGCAGGTGAGGCAGATTTTCAAAAAACTCTACCGCTTGATTAATCGTCAGGTTCAACACATCGCCGATGGATTTTCCTTTATAGCGAACCTCCAAAGTCTCTTTGTTGTAACGTTTACCATCACAAGCTTCACAATGCACGTAAACATCCGGTAGGAAATTCATCTCGATGGTCTTCACTCCCGCACCTTTACATACCTCACAACGTCCTCCGCTCACGTTAAAAGAAAAACGTCCGGCCGTGTATCCCCGGATCTGCGATTCCGGTAACTTCTCGAATATCTTCCGAATATCGGTAAACAATCCCGTGTAAGTAGCCGGATTGGAACGGGGACTTTTACATAACGGGCTTTGATCCACCACAACGACTTTATCGATTTCAGTTATCCCTTCAATCGATTTATAAGGTAACGGTGCAGCCAAAGCATTATAAAAATAAGCACTCAATATCGGGTGTAAAGTACCGTTGACCAAAGAAGATTTTCCACTACCACTCACCCCCGTCACACATATCAATTTCCCCAGAGGAAAATCGACATTCACATTTTTAAGATTATTTCCGGTACATCCTTTCAAAGAAATCTTCTTTCCGTTCCCCGCACGACGTTCTGCCGGGATAGTGATAACCTTCTCCCCTTTCAAGTATTGTGCCGTCAGACTATCACTTTTCAGAATATCGGAATACCCCCCAATAGCCGTAATCTCCCCTCCTTTTCTTCCCGCCTTGGGTCCCAAGTCCACGATGTAATCGGCATTCTCCATCATCTCCTTATCATGCTCCACCACGATCACCGAGTTACCGTTATCCCGCAATTCCTGTAAAGAATGAATCAACTTCCGGTTATCCTTTTGATGCAACCCGATACTCGGTTCATCCAATATATAAAGGACGTTTACCAACTGTGAACCGATCTGTGTCGCCAAGCGAATACGCTGGGACTCCCCTCCCGATAACGTCATAGACTGGCGATTCAAGGAAAGATACTCCAAGCCGACATCAAGCATAAACTTCAAACGAGTCCGGATCTCCTTCAAAATCTCCCCCGCGATCTGTTTCTGTTTATCCTCCAAATGCTCCTCCACGTTACTGACCCATTCGTACAAATCAGATAATTCCATATTGGCCAACTCGGAAATATTCTTCCCGTTAATATAGAAATGTAGAGCTTCCTGGTTCAAACGTTGACCGTTACACACGTCACAGGTCGTCACGGAAATAAACTGTTCCGCCCACTTATTCGCTTTCTTGGAAGTCGAATTTTCCTCCTGCATTGTGACATACTTCAATATCCCCTCGTACGTCGTGAGGAAATTGGACGACACCCCGATCTCCGCATTCTCCAAGCGGAATTGCCCCGGATAACCGTACAAAATATCCGTCAAGGCCTCTTCGGGCAAATCCCGGATCGGTTGTTTAATATCGGCACCGTGTTTTCTCAGAATCGTTTCGATCTGGTAGAAAATAAGAGAAGCCTTATATTTTCCAAGAGGCAGGATTCCCCCGGCATGAATCGATAATGAATTATCCGGGATAATCTTTTCCATTGCCACCTCGTTGACAAATCCCAATCCCTTACATTTCTTACAAGCCCCGTGAGGTGAATTGAAAGAAAAAGTATGCGGGGCCGGATCTTTATAGGAAAGCCCGGTATCCGGACACATCAAATGGCGGCTATAATATTTAATCTCGTCAGACTCGTAATCCTTTACCGTCATCACCCCCTTACCATGTTTCATGGCGGTAGCCACGGAATTTTTCAAGCGTTTCAAATCCGCCTGATCCATGATAATCTTATCCACCACGATTTCGATGTCGTGCATTTTGTAACGATCAACACTCATCCCGATCGTTATTTCCCGCAACTCACCATCTACTCGTGCCGAAATAAAACCATTCTTCCGTAAATTCTCGAATAATTCCCGGTAATGCCCCTTACGTCCTTTTACCACGGGAGCCAACAACAAGATACGCCGTCCGGCAAAATCACGCTGCAACAATTCCAATATTTGTTCATCCGTGTACTTTACCATCTTACTACCCGTGGCATAAGAGTAGGCCACCCCTGCACGGGCGTAAAGCAAACGCAAAAAGTCATAGATTTCGGTGGTCGTACCGACAGTAGAACGAGGATTTTTATTCGTGGTTTTCTGTTCAATTGAAATCACGGGACTTAACCCGGTAATTTTATCTACATCCGGACGTTCCATACCTCCCAGAAAACGACGGGCGTATGCGGAAAAAGTTTCCAGATACCGACGCTGCCCTTCGGCATATATCGTATCAAAAGCCAAGGATGATTTTCCACTCCCGCTTAACCCGGTAATCACCGTCAACTTATCCCGTGGAATCGTCAGATCTATATTTTTCAGATTATGCTCTCTGGCACCAAATATGGCTATATTGTTATCTTCTTCTTCTCTGTACTCCATGAATTCCTATTCCTTAAAAATCAACTTACAAAGATAGAGAAACTATTTCGAATGGAAGAAAAATTTATGATTTATGATTTACAATTTACGAATAAAAAGTATAAACTTGGTATAGTAAAAATTTAAAATCAGTAAATCTAAAATTCATGGAGTAATATGTGGTAGGAATTTAAAATCGGGAATCAAAAATAAAAAAAGGAGGGATTTCCTGTAGCGTCTTAAATGGAATACATTGGGACTGACGAAAAGATGTTGTATGTATGTGTGTGTGCGTGCGTCTGTGTGTGTGGTGTGTGTGCGTGGTGTCCCGTAGGATATATTCCAGTACTTTTAAGAACTCTATCAGAAAATCAGCTTAAACCCCAGTCAAAGCTATCCCCTCTCTTTATGCTAGATGATTCAATCTAATAACAGCTAAAAATAAATCATAAGTTCATCATCTATTCTACCTCTTTAACGTTACCGCTAAAGAAAGGTTTCGTTTTTTCTCGAAAAAAATCGAGAAATTTTATTTTTCAATTATTCAAACTAACTCTTCAATTTTCAACCATCAAGAAGCATTCCTTGATTGTGAATACATAAAGTATAACGGGAATTGTTGGGATAGGTTACACCTTTCAGTAAAAAAATCATGATTTTTTTTGTTCTGATGAAATTTGGAGTAAATATAAAAAGAAACTACCCCCTCCAGCTCCCCATGTGCAAGGGGGAGAGCTGATTACCAAACATCACAATATCTCAACGTAGCATGTCCTCCCCCTGTGCAAGGGGGAGTTAGAGGGGGTAGTTCCCGAAGAACAAAAAAAGAGCGCCTCTCGACGCTCTTTCTTATATGAAGATTTTAAATCTTACTTTTTCACGGCTTCTTTCACCTGATCGTTAGGAACCATTTGTTCCTTAAAAGTATAGGCACCGGTTTTCGGAGACTTCACCATTTTGATGATTTTTGCAAATCCCCTACCATCTGCTGTTTTAAGTGTTGCAACAACTTTCTTTGCCATAGCTTAATTATTTTATTTCTCTGTGTAAAGTTACTCTTCTCAGAATCGGGTTGTATTTACGCAACTCCATTCTCTCGGGGGTGTTCTTTCTGTTTTTGGTAGTGATATAACGAGACGTGCCCGGCATTCCGGATTCTTTGTGTTCCGTACACTCCAAAATCACCTGTATTCTGTTTCCTTTGCTCTTCTTTGCCATCTCTTCTTACTTTATACGTTCTTAATTAAACCATTGGCAGTAGCTTCTTTCAAACAAGCACTAATACCTTTCTTGTTGATCAGGCGCAATCCGGCTGCAGATACATTCAAACGGATCCATCTATCTTCTTCTGGCCAATAAAAATTCCTCTTAAACAGGTTGATCTCGAATGTTCTCTTCACTCTTCTTTTGGAGTGAGAAACATGGTTACCAACCATCGCTTTCTTTCCAGTTATTTGACAAATTCTTGACATCTCTCAATATTTTTATAAACGCTTTCCAAACAGGATGCAAATTACGCACTTTTTATTCAAACAATCAAATGTTTCGGTAAAAAAGTTTCAAGTTTTTTTTACCTCAATATAAAATATAATATCACGAGGAATATTGCCAAGGCAATAAATTCCCGGATCACTTTTTTTCTTCTCTCCGAACCCGCCTTTGTATCGGCCTTTCTCAAAATATCAAGCAACGCCCCGGTAGGACAAAAATAATTACACCAAGGACGGGCAAAAAATACGGATAAGAGTAAAAATATGACAGCCAAAGCAATCACCCACCCCGTTGCAGCGGTCAATAAAAATGCCGGAAAGGGTTCCAACGATGCCAATTCCAACGGTATTCCCCACAACAACAGAGCGAGAATCACCATAAAATAGATCACACGAGTATATTTAAATACATTCTTCCACACTCCCTTTGGGGCTATTTTTTTCTTACGAACTTTCCCTACCAACTCCTGTGCTGCCCCAAAAGGACATAAATACGCACAATAATAAGCCTTATTTAGGAACAAAGGACAGGCCAAAGCCAGCACGGCGATCACGGGCAACAAAACACGTGCCCCCCAGGGTACCCCGTTCAACAACCAGTTAAACAACAACTCTAAAGAAACGAAATACCCGGACCAAAAGCCTAAAATCAACACGGAAGAAACCTGCAACACGTAACGCCAGCGCTTCATCCGACTTCCCCAGAACATGCTAGCTAACGCCAACAAAACCACGATTCCCCCCAAAGCGTGTTGCAACAATTTCACCCAATCCACTTCAAAACCTCCCCCATTACGTTCCAAGTGAAACTCCAGCACCCTTTTCACGCTTCCCCGGATAGCATCACTCGACATTGTGGCTCCACTCACTGCTTCCACGTTCAGCAGCGCTGCCTCTTCCAACGTCTTACCATCCCATGCCGAGAACAGATTCTTTTTCTCCAAACGCCTTAAAAACCCGGGCGACTCGCTATTATCTAATAGGGTAAGTCCTAAAATCACTTCCTCCTCGGAAACAGCCAAAAACAAAGGTACATTCCCCGCATAACCGATCAGATCGTCCGCGATCGGGGTCGTAACAAGTAATTTACCGATCTCCTCCCCACCAGC
>DYVS01000307.1:0-2984 GCA_020743075.1 Butyricimonas virosa
CTGCAATCCTGCCAATCAGGGCAAGTGAAGAATGAAAACCCATTTTTCAACACGTATGAAACCCCTCACGAGGTTCCCCCTTTCCACTTGATTAAAAATCAACATTATCTCCCAGCTTACGAGGAAGGGATGAAGCAACACCAAGCAGAAATCGACGCGATCATCAACAATCCGGATGCACCGACATTTAAAAACACGATCGACGCTCTCGAAACTTCCGGCGAATTACTGAACAAAGTAGCTTCCGTGTTCGGCAACCAACAAGGAGCAAACACGAACGATTCGATCAAAGCTATTGCCAAAGAGATTACCCCAAAACTTACCGCTCACTGGGATGCGATCAACTTAAATGACAAACTTTTCGAACGAATTAAAACGGTATATAATAATAAAGAGAAAGAAAATCTGACACCGGAACAATTAACCGTACTCGATAAATATTACCAAGGCTTCGTTCGAGGTGGAGCAAACCTCTCTCCCGAAGACAAGGAAACGTTCAAGAAATTGAATAGCGAGTTATCCATGCTCAGCCTGCAATTCGGCGAAAACTTGTTGAATGAAACCAATCGTTTCAAACTGATCATCGATAACGAAAAAGATTTATCCGGCCTTCCCGAGAACGTGATTGCCACGGCAGCAACCGCAGCCCAAAATGCCGGTTTGGAAGGGAAATGGGTATTCACCCTTCACAATCCAAGCATGATCCCATTCTTGCAATACGCTGACAACCGGGATCTAAGAGAAAAAATTTACAAAGCTTATATCAACCGTTGTAATAACGACAACGAGTTCGATAACAAAGAAATTATATCCAAGATCACTTCCCTGCGAGTGCAAAAAGCCCAATTGCTCGGTTACGATACCCACGCGGCATTTATTCTCGACAATAACATGGCCAAAACTCCGGAGAACGTGTACAACCTGTGTAACCAAATCTGGAATGCCGCTCTCCCGATCGCTAAAAAAGAAGCGAAAGAACTCCAAGACATGATTCAAAAGGAAGGTAAAAACTTCAAATTACAACCTTGGGACTGGCGTTATTACGCGGAAAAAGTAAAGAAAAACAAATACGGGCTGGACGAGAACGAACTCCGTCAATACTTCCCGTTGGAAAACGTCAGAGAAGGAGCCTTCTACACGGCCAATAAATTATACGGAATCACGTTCACGCAACGTACCGACCTCCCCGTTCCCCACCCGGACGCTTTAGCATTCGAGGTAAAAGAAGCGAACGGAGACCACATCGGGATTCTATACATGGACTTCCACCCGAGAGAAAGCAAACGTTCAGGAGCATGGATGAACGCTTATCGCAAGCAATCCGCACTAGGTAAAAAAGTAACCCCGATCATCACGAACGTGTGCAACTTCACCAAACCCACGGGGGATGTTCCAGCATTATTGAGCTTTGACGAGGCACAAACCCTTTTCCATGAATTCGGTCATGCACTTCACGGTCTATTGTCACAATGTACATATAATAAAGTATCAGGAACTTCTGTTCCCAGGGATTTCGTAGAACTCCCGTCCCAAATTATGGAGAACTGGGCCGCTGATCCCGAAGTACTGAAAGTTTACGCCCGTCATTACAAAACGGGAGAACCTATCCCGCAAGAGCTTATCGACAAACTAAAGAATAGCGGACATTTCAACCAAGGATTCGTCACAACCGAATTCATGGCAGCCGCCCTACTGGATATGGCTTACCACACACGTAACACGACCGATCCCGTCAACCCGAACGAATTCGAAAAAGCCACGTTGGAAAAAATCGGCCTTATACCAGAGATTACAGTACGCTATCGCAGTCCTTACTTCCAGCACATATTTGCCGGTGGTTACTCTTCCGGGTATTACGCTTACACGTGGGCAGAAGTACTCGACGCTGATGCTTTCGAAGCATTCAAAGAAACCGGAAACATCTTCAATCCTGAAAAAGCAAAAGCATTCCGGGAGAACATTCTTTCCAAAGGAGGCTCCGAAGATGCCATGACCCTTTACCAAAAATTCAGAGGTCAAGAACCTTCTATTGATCCATTACTAAAACGTAAAGGATTAAAATAAAAAATTAGAGGATTGTGAATCACAATCCTCTAATTTTTTTTATTTTTTCACGCAACCTTTTCAAAAATCCTACATCTAATAAACGAATTCACACTAAGTAATAAAAACGGGTTTATTGCAAGAAAATGGATGCTCGAAGTAGTTCCAATTTTAGGGTTAGTAGTAAATAGTGAAAAAGCTGTCTCTCGTCAAGACAGCTTTTTTTGACTATATCTGCACCACTCGGCAATCCCGCACTCTTCACACTTCGGCTTTCTTGCCACGCAAACATATCTTCCGTGCAATATCAACCAATGATGAGCCGTGGATAACCACTCGGCGGGAATACGCGCCACGAGTTGTTTTTCCGTTTCCAACGGTGTCTTGGCTCCCGTTACCAGCCCGATACGATCGGCTACCCGGAAAACGTGCGTGTCGACAGGCATGGCCGGACGTTTGAAAGCCACCGCCTCCATAACATTGGCCGTCTTCCGTCCCACCCCGGGTAACGTCTGCAATAACTCGAAATCATCCGGAACAACCCCATTAAAATCTTCCATCAACTTTTTCGCCATCGCTGACAAATGCTTGGATTTATTATTCGGGTAAGAGATAGATTTGATCAACTCGAAAATCTCCTCCACGCTCGCTTTAGACATAGATGCTGCATCCGGAAATTGCTCGAACAAAGCGGGAGTCACCATATTCACCCGTTTATCAGTACATTGCGCCGATAAAATCACCGCTACCAACAACTGGAAGGGATCATTATACTGTAATTCCGTGTCAGCTACCGGCATACGTTCCCGGAACCATGCCAACACTTTATCGTATCTTTCCTCTAATCGCATAATATTAATTTCTTTGCCTACAAAGATAAGAAAGCTGAAAATTAAAAGCTTCTATTTCACCCTAATTTTCTCCCTTTTTTAATTTTGAGC
>DYVS01000308.1:0-2762 GCA_020743075.1 Butyricimonas virosa
AACATCAAAAATACCAGTAAATGAGAAAAATTACATTATGCTTTTTGGCTTTCATCCTGCTGACTTTACCAAGTTTAGCTGACGAGGGGATGTGGATTCCCATGTTGTTAAAGAAATACAACATAGAAGACATGCAGAAAGCCGGTTTTAAATTAACAGCGGAGGATATTTACGACATCAACCAGGCTTCGTTGAAAGATGCCGTTATCGGATTGGGTAATGAAGGTTCTCCTTTTCATCACTTCTGTACCGGGGAGATCGTGAGTGATCAGGGATTGGTGATCACGAATCATCACTGCTCCTTTGGCATGATACAAGCTCATTCCAGTTTGGAACATAACTATTTACGGGATGGTTTTTGGGCTCAATCCATGGAGGATGAGTTGGTTAATCCCAAGATAACAGCTTCTATTTTAGTTCGGATGGAAGATGTCACGGATAAAATCAATGCAGGATTGAATGCCGGGATGTCTGAAAGCGAACGTACGAAGAAGGTGAATGAAATATGCCGGAAATTGGAAGCGGAAGCTGTTAAAGGAACCAATCTGGCGGCTAATATAAAGCCGTATTTTAACGGAAATCAATATTTTCTTTCCGTGTTTAAAATCTTCCGGGATGTTCGTTTAGTCGGGGCTCCGAATTCTGCTATCGGTAAATTTGGTGGGGATACGGATAACTGGACATGGCCGCGTCACACGGGAGATTTTTCCGTTTTACGCATCTATGCAGGACCGAACAATGAACCGGCAGCTATATCAGAGAAGAACGTGCCTTATAAACCGGCTAAATTCTTTAAAATTTCAGCACGGGGGGTACAAGAAGGTGATTTTACCATGGTCTTCGGTTATCCCGGGACGACAAACGAGTACCTGACTTCTTATGCGATAGACCAAATTGCTTCTGTTGAAGACCCACATAAGATTAAAATCCGTACGGCAAAATTGGAGGTAATCAATGCTGCTATGGAGTCGGATGAATTGTTGCGTATAAAATATGCTGCTAAAGCTGCAAGTGTTGCCAATGCTTGGAAAAAATGGCAGGGAGAGATTAAAGGATTGGATCGTTTTAACACGGCAGATAACAAGAGAGTTCTTGAAAATAATTTCAACAACTGGGCTAAAAGTAATGGAAAAAACGAGTACATCGGTTTAACGGATCGTTACAAGGCATTATATGACGCTCGTAAAGAATATATTCTAGCCGCTGCATACGCCTCGGAAGCCGGACTGGGAGGTGCGGAAATCATAAAATTCGCCCGTGAAATAGAACAAGGATTAAATAACTATGACAAATTTGCGGATAAGGAAGAACTTAAAGAATCTTTGAAGGATTACGTTGAGGCATTCTACAAAGATTACGATGTGGTCACGGATCAACGGATATTGACCGAAATGTTCAAGTTGTATAATAATGAAGAAGTCGGAGACCAGTGGATCCCGTCAGTTGTTCGCTTAAGTCCGAAATATGCTAAACTACATGCTTACGATCGTTATGCTGCCGACTTGTTTAAAAAGTCGATATTCGCACACAAGGATGATTTGCTGAAATTCATCGACAATTTATCCGAAAAATCAATCACGAAAATTGAAAAAGATCCGATTCTTGGAGTGGCTACCGGAATTTATACCTTGTATGCGGATAAAATTCGTCCCGAATTGAGCCGAATTGAAAGTGAATTGAAATTATTGAAGCGGTTGTGGATTGCTGGATTGATGGAGATGCAGCCCGATAAAACGTTCTATCCGGATGCAAATTCAACCTTACGTGTTGCTTATGGAAAAGTTGCCGGATACCATGCAACTGACGCTGTTTATTACACACACTACACGACGTTGAAAGGTATCATGGAAAAGGATAATCCGAATATCTATGATTATGATGTACCCCAGAAATTACGGGATTTGTACAAGAACCGGGATTTCGGTCCTTACACTCAAGACGGGGAAGTTCCCGTTTGCTTTATCGCGACGAATCACACGACTGGCGGTAATTCCGGTAGTCCAGTTCTGGATGCAGAAGGTAATTTGATCGGTTTAAACTTTGACCGTGCTTGGGAAGGTGTAATGTCAGATATGCAATATAGCCCGGAGATTTGTCGGAATATTGCCGTTGATATTCGCTATGTCCTGTTTATCATTGATAAATATGCAGGAGCGCAAAGATTAATTGACGAGATGGTAATCATTCATTAATAATATCATCTTCGGAAAGTATTAAAAAACAAGCCTTTATCGCTGATTTTGCTGATAAAGGCTTGTTTTTTATTTGTGAATTTAACTCTCAGACCAACAAATTCAAGACACCTAAATATTATGCGGCAGTTCCGATTTCATACAAAAACTCTGGTGCTAAATCAGCTCCATTGGCCCATTCAATAGTGATACGGGTTAAGCCATATTGAACAAACTTTTCTTTATCCAATAGTTCTCCAAAAACTTCTCCCGTTAAGTAAGGTCTCAAATCAACTTTCTTCTTGTTCCCATTACTGAAAGTTACAAGAAGTTCATAATCTTTGATATAATCAACATCGACTACTCGTAACATAAATAATTATTTTAAAGGTTCTATTTTATCTATTTTTTCACCTTTTTGGGCTTTTTCCCAAAGTGTAAGAATTTCTGTTTCATGTAACTCAATCCACTCATTGACTTTAACAATCACCTTTGCAGGGGCTTGACCATCAACAATTCGATCCAGAACACTGATTGAACATTCATAATTTCCATAAGTGAAATGGATATGTGGTGGATTGTGATCTTTCC
>DYVS01000309.1:0-8739 GCA_020743075.1 Butyricimonas virosa
AACATCAAAAAAGGTCTAATAGATTTTCAAAAAAAATTGATTTTATTCCAACATATAGAAAAACAATAAGAACCCTGCAAAAAACTCATCATCTAACCGCTCCCTCAGCTTCTTGACCGAATTACCCAATAACGTCTTCACCGTGGATACCGAAATCCCGTAACGTTCCGCCACCTCCCGGTACTTCAACCCCTCGACAAATACCCCGTTCATCACCTCCCGGCTACGATCAGGCAACAAAGCGATCTCCTCCAACACTTTCGCCACAATTTCATCATGCCGCTCGTTATACTCCTCGAAAGCTAAATCCACGTGATCCAATTCCACGGCATAGTGAAAAACATCCTGCTTATCTAACCTATTCAAACATCGATTTCGTACTGAAACATAAAGAAAAGACGCCAATGTCGTTGGCTCAAATTTCTGATAAGTTTTGCCATTCCACACGGACAGGAAAAAATCCTGTACAACATCCTCCGCCATATTCATATCACGCAGAAAAGTATCCGCCCACACAACCAAGGATTTATAATAGACATCATATAACAACTCCATCCCTCTTTGGTCTCCGGAACGAAGTAACCGACATATCTCTTGATTCCTATTTTCCCCAGAATCGTTCACCTTGATATCCTTCTAAAAATTAATGATCACGACTACCAATCACAAAGGTAACGGAATTTTTTATAAATTCGTCCCTTAAATACTCAAACACAAATTTTATAAAAATGAGAAAACTATTCCTATTTCTATCTTTAGGTATTTTCTTGTTCTCTTGTAAAGAGGTCAAGAAAGAAACGAAGCCAAGCCCTTATCAACCGCTTGCAGATCAGTACGCTGAATTCCCGTTAACAACGGATTTGAACCAATTAACCGAAAACGAAAAGAAAATGCTTCCCATACTTATCGAAGTAGCCAATATTATGGAAGACATCTTCTGGCAAAACGCATACGGGGACAAGAATGCACTGATGGCTCAATTCGCCCAAGACTCTGCCGCGTTGAAATATCTTTCCATTAACTATGGTCCTTGGGACAGATTAAACGATAACAAACCTTTTATCGACGGCGTGGGCGCAAAACCTCTCGGGGCAAACTTCTACCCGGCTGACATGACAAAAGAAGAATTCGACTCGCTGGATGATCCTCGTAAAACAGACTGGTATAGTGTTATCCGTCGGGATGCCGCCGGCAAACTCATCGTACTTTCATTCCACGAAGCTTACCCGAAAGAAGTAGCAAAAGCCTCTAAATTACTCGAAGAAGCCGCCGAGCTTGCTGAAGACTCGGGATTGAAAAACTACTTGGCATTAAGATCAAAAGCACTTTTGGATGACGATTATCTGGCCAGCGATTTAGCCTGGATGGATATGCAGAATAACACGCTGGACTTCGTGGTAGGCCCTATCGAAACTTACGAAGACCAACTTTACGGGTACAAAGCCGCACACTCCGGACAAATCCTCGTGAAAGACAAAGAATGGAGCAAACGCCTATCCGAATACGCTCAATACTTACCCAAATTACAGGAAAACTTACCGGTTCCCGCCAAATACAAAAAAGAAAAAGCAAATGCTAACCCGGACATGAACGCTTACGACGTGATTTATTATGCCGGAGACTGCAATGCCGGAAGTAAAAATATTGCTATAAACCTGCCGAACGACCCGAGAGTACACGCTGCTAAAGGAAGTCGCAAATTGCAATTGAAAAACTCCATGCAAGCTAAATTCGACAAAATTGTAGTTCCAATCTCGAAATTAGTTATCAATCCGGAACAACAGAAACATATCAACTTCGACGCATTCTTCGAGAACGTTATGTTCCACGAAGTTGCTCACGGACTGGGAATCAAATACACGCTGAATGGCAAACAAGACGTTCGTTCTGCCCTACAAAACTACTACACCTCTATCGAGGAAGGTAAAGCCGACATTCTAGGGTTATTCTGCGTGACAAAACTCGCGGAATGGGGTGTATTGGAAAATAAAGACCTCATGGATAATTACGTGACCTTCATCGCCGGAATCTTCCGTTCCGTTCGTTTCGGTGCTGCCAGTGCCCACGGAAAAGCCAACATGATGCAGTTCGCCCATTTCATGGAAAGCGGAGCCATCAGCAAGGATGAAACCACGGGATACTACACCGTAGATTTCGAAAAGATGAAAAAAGACATCGAAGTAATTGCCGGAGAGTACATCACGATCGAAGGAGACGGTGACATCCAGAAAGCTACTAAATTAGTGGCAGAAAAAGGTATCGTTCCCCCGACTTTACAGAAAGACTTGGATCGTATTGCAGGAGCTAACATCCCGAAAGATATTTTCTTCAAACAAGGAACCAAAGTTCTAGGGTTATAATCTGGAATGATATTATACAAAATACCCAAGTTCAAAATCAACATGAACTTGGGTATTTTTATTATTTCAAACATTCACGAAAGAAAGATTCTATCTTGTCAAAAGGAATAACATTTGCCTGATTATCGTACAAATCCACGTGACTTGCCCCGGGAATAATCAAAAGTTCCTTATTGTCACCTTTCAATTTTTTGAATGCATCTTCACTAAAATAGCGAGAATGAGCCTTTTCACCATGAATCATTAACACGGCACTGCGTATTTCATCGCTGTAAGCCAACAAGGGCATATTGATAAATGAAAGTGACGATGTCTTATTCCAGCCATTATTGGAATTAAGTGAACGTTTGTGGTAACCACGCGGCGTTTTGTAGTAAGCGTAATAATCCTTCACGAACTGCGGGGCATCATCCGGTAATGGATCGACCACTCCCCCGGCTAATTCATACGTGCCTTTCTTAGCATCAAGTGTACGCTGGGCATTAAGTTGCCGACGAAGTTCATACCGTTGGTCAGCATCCATCGCATCAAAATACCCGTTAGCATTCACACGACTCATGTCATACATCGTGGAAGTAACCGTAGCTTTAATACGCGTGTCCATGGCGGCAGCGTTAAGAGCCATTCCACCCCACCCGCAAATACCTAAAATTCCAATACGTTCAGGGTCAACATCATCGAGAGTCGAAAGAAAATCAACGGCAGCACAGAAGTCTTCCGTGTTAATGTCCGGCGAGGCCACATACCGGGGCTGACCTCCACTTTCACCCGTGTAAGAAGGATCGAAAGCGATCGTCAAAAAACCACGTTCCGCCAGCGTTTGCGCATAAAGCCCGGACGATTGTTCCTTAACAGCCCCGAAAGGACCGCTCACCGCAATGGCAGCCAACTTTCCCTTGGCATTTTTCGGTATATACATATCCGCAGCAAGCGTGATACCGTAACGATTACGGAATGTCACTTTCTCGTGAACAACCTTGTTGCTCTGTGGAAATACCTTATCCCATTCTTTCACTAATTCTAACTTTTCCATATTCTTCTCTTTTACTTGATTTGTACTTGTTTGGCCGCTTACGATTGTTCCGGCAAGGAATAACATTCCTGTTACTACAATTGTCTTTATACTCATACTATTTCAATTTTAAATTTCATATCCATTACTTCTGATCTTATGATGTAAAGGTATGATATTCAACCGGTATGGATTGTATACAAATTACTGTAAAAATAACCACTTTTACGGTTTCTATTGGGAAATAACCATTTCCCCTGTAACTAAACGGCTCTTCACGACGATATAAACGAAAAAAGAAACATGAAGAAATTATTTTCCAGTACTATATTCAAATTAATCATCGCCGTCATTATCGGGATTCTGCTCGGATTCGTCGCTAACGAGAACTTCATGAACTTTGTTGTTACCGTGAAATACATCCTCGGGCAACTGATCTTCTTCATGGTTCCACTCATTATTTTAGGATTTGTTTCCTACTCGATCGCCAAAATGAAAGATAACGCCTCCAAAATGTTGTCTCTGGCTCTCATCATCGCTTATCTTTCCTCCATTGGTGCAGCCTTCTTTGCTATGGTTTCCGGGTACACCCTGATCCCACACCTCTCCATCGAACCCGTGAAGGAAACCTTACGACAGTTACCAGAATTAATCTTCCGCCTTGACATACCCCCTGTTGTCAGCGTGATGACAGCCCTCGTACTGGCCATCATGATCGGTCTGGCCACCGTGTGGACCAAATCGGAAGTATTCGAAAACCTACTGGACAATTTCCAAAAGATGGTGTTGTTACTCATCAACCGAATTCTTATACCCATCCTCCCCTTCTTCATAGCGGCCAATTTCTGCGCATTAAGTTACGAGGGAGCCATCACGAAACAACTCCCCGTATTCCTTGGTGTTATGGTTATTGTCATCATCTCCCAGTTCGTATGGCTTTCTTTCCTGTACGCCCTCGCTGGGGCCGTTTCGAAAAAGAATCCTTGGCAGGTATTGAAGTACTACGGCCCCGCCTACCTCACAGCCGTCGGCACGATGTCATCGGCCGCCACGCTGGCTGTCGCGTTGAAATGTGCCAAGAAAAGCCCGGTATTAAAAGACGATGTTATTGATTTCGCCGTTCCCCTATTCTCGAATATCCATTTATGCGGCTCCATCCTAACGGAAGTTTTCTTCGTGATGACCGTATCACTCATGCTTTACGGCTCGCTCCCGTCATTAACCGTCATGATCCTGTTCATTATCCTACTCGGAATCTTCGCCATCGGGGCTCCGGGAGTTCCCGGAGGAACCGTGATTGCCTCCCTGGGAATCGTAATCTCCATTCTCGGATTCGATGAAGCCGGAACAGCCCTTCTACTAACCATATTCGCTTTACAGGATAGTTTCGGAACGGCCTGCAACATCACGGGAGACGGGGCGTTGACATTAATCATGACAAAAGCATCCTGCCGCCGTTCGTCAAAACCCAAAAAGATTAATAGTTAGAAATCACTTTTCGCCAAGAAACACGGCATATCACAAATTCCATCAAGAAAACAAGGAAGGAGATTACCACAATCGCCCCCCAAATACCAAACCACGACAACCGCATGGCTAGCACATGTGTTCCCCCGACAAGAGCCAGCATTAACATTAGAACAATAACTCGCAACATATTTCGCCCGGAATCCATAGAACTTTTTTCTTTCGAAAAGGGAAAAAGCATTCCGGAAAACCAAAGATAAATGTAACTTACCAACGTACTCACAACCAGAATAAACAACAGGTCCGGAAGAATCACCCAGTCCAGCATCACGATAAAAATCCCGCAAAGCAACACGTAAGCCGGAAGATAATACTTCACAAACAGAGCCTTAAAACACCCAAGAATCAAAGCTCCCGGACGTGCCAATGGTTTAGAGCGATAAAGCCAAAATAAATTTCCCTTATCCGTGATCGACATATTCATCTGGATCCCGATACTAATCATTGCCATCATGTAAAGAGGCATATAATAAACAATGCCACCAGTTTCCTCCTGCCGTCCCTGATATAAAAAGAAAACTGCCAAAAACATCGTATAAATCATCATGGGCAAAACACCTTGTCTGAACTTCAAATTATCACGGGTCATACGCCATCCCAAAACAAACCCGGTCACCTGCATCGGACTCCGACCAAACACCCGTGCTAAACCGTAAAGCCATCCCTCCTTTCCTCCCTTATGTTTCTTGCTCACGGGTGAGTACGAATTCAACACCCCCACTTTTGCCGCAAAATAAGGAGCAAGATAAGCCACCGTGATATAACCAAGCACGACAACAAGCCCTACCCCGATCAACGCCAGCAACAAGGCGGGTCCCGTCGGTTGTTTAACCATCACCGTCAAAGACATAAAATAACAAGGTGGCGTAAAATACATCCAAGTCCCCGGCTGAAACATATCCAATTGAATATTATAAATTAACTGCCCGACCAACTGGTAGCTCAAAGCCACCCCGGCTATCAATACCACCTGAACATAACTCATCACCCGCTGGAACTTCTCCACGGAAATAAAGCGCATCACCACGAGATAAATAACATTAGCAAAAAGCAATGTGAAAATCGTGTTCAGAAACACGGAAATAATGAAAAAAGCCCCAGACATCACCCCTTTCCAAAAACAGACAATCACCAACGGGATCACCGACATACAACCGGAAAGAAAAAACATATACACCAGCATCGACACGAGACGAGCAACCAGTATCGTTTTGGAATTCACGGGCAAATGCCGCAATATATGATTATCGTTCCCGTCAAAAAGAATCCGGGAATATTCCATCATAAAACTCATCATCAACATCAGAAACAGGTACGACTGGAATAACAAAAGCGACACCCCGAAAGCTCCCGACGCTATCCCTGTCAAGAAAAAGATCGGCCCACAGATTCCGAGTAAAATCCCCTGCCTCATCAACGCATTCGACGTATTTTTCTTGCCCCGTCCACTCCGATCAATCCGGTTATCCACAGTCAGTTTCACCGTCACGATGGCCAGCATCCGGTCGAAATCAACACCCATACGGGTAAACAACCCTTGGAAGAACCATAAAATTTGTGTCACCACCTTAATCATGACTCCCTGTTTTCAAAAGCGTTTACAATCAGTTCCGCCTTCTCCGACTGCCCCGTGGTCCCTATTAATTTCGTGAACAATCCCTCCAAAGAACTCACCCCCGCCTCTTCCATCAACTCCCGCACCGAATCGTTAGCGATAATCGTACCTTGGTTAATCAAGATCACCCGACTGGCTATTTTCTCCACCACATCCATCAGATGTGAACAATAAAAGATCGTTTTCCCCTCTTTTGCCAAACGAGCAATGACCTCCTTCACGACAATTACCGCATTAGCATCCAACCCATTCAAAGGTTCATCCATGAAAATCACTTCCGGGTTATGCAGCAATCCCGAAATAATATGTACCTTCTGTTTCATCCCCTTCGAAAAATTCACCATTCTCTCGTCCCGGTTCTCCCTCATCTCGAACAACGAGAGCAACTCGTCAGCCTTCCGGCTCACCTCCTTTCGGTCCAGCCCGTACATGGCCCCGATAAACTCCAAGTACTCCATCGGGGTCAAATGCTCGTACATCACGGCATTCTCCGGGATATACCCGATTCGTTTCTTCACCTCTATATCATTTTCCCGAACATCATACCCCAGCACACTCACCTTCCCTTCGAAATCTTCCAGTAACCCGCACATAATCTTCACGGTCGTGGACTTTCCCGCCCCGTTACTTCCAAGGTAACCGATCACCTCTCCCGGCCGGATCTCCATATCGATACCCTTCAACACGCATAAAACCTCTTTCCCCTTGGGAAAACTCTTTTTCAAACCGGTCACCCGGATCACGCAATCATCCATACCATAAATGTATTATTTAACACAAATATATAGTATTTCCCAACGTAAAACAATCTACCTGGCTAAAAGTTAGCCAAAAGAAAATACACAATAATCCTGTCACAATTTTCTTCCTACTCATCTTGTTTCTCTTTCTTTAAGACGCTGCAAAATTCCTAAAAAAGCTACAACAATCGGATGTTCGAAAATCGAGAGAATTTGTTTTATTTGAAACTACCCACCCGCAATTATTCCTATTTTCATCGGAAAAAAGTATCTTCGTACGTTTTTTACAGAGAGAGAATTAATCATGAAGGAACTTTTAAAAAAGTATTTGATATTCGTTATCGGATTGTATTTTCTAGCCGTAGGAATCGTATTAATTATCCGTTCTGCACTAGGAACCACTCCTATTTCCAGCGTAAACTACGTGTTGAGCCTGAACAGCTCTCTATCCTTGGGGACCTGCACGTTCATCATCAATATGCTATTGATTATCGGACAATTCTGGTTGATCCGGAACAATAAAAGTAAACGAGACATAATCGAAATTCTACTCCAGTTACCTTTTTCTTTCATATTCTCGGCATTTATTGATCTGAATATGCTTTTGACAAATGGTGTACACCCCTCGAATTACGGGATGTCCATCGCCTTGCTACTCGTTGGCTGCCTCGTGCAATCCATCGGTGTTGTCCTCGAAATAAAACCCCATGTTGCCATGATGAGTGCCGAGGGATTCGTGAAATATGCCTCCCGCAGTTGTAACAAAGAATTCGGAAAATTCAAAGTGTATTTCGACGTTACCCTAGTCACGTCAGCCGTCATCCTTTCCCTCATCTTGAGCCAACGTGTAGAAGGCGTGCGAGAAGGTTCCATCATCGCAGCCTGCATAACGGGTTACCTGGTCAGCTTTCTGAACCAAAAAATCATGACACAAAAAACATTACACAAACTTCGCTCCATTATCATAAAATAACCCTCCAGCATGGAGTCTTACAATATTGTCAACATCCAAGAAATCGAGACCTTCAAAAAAGGAGAATCCTACAAGGGGAAATCACCGTGTTCACCTCTGACATCGGCCCTAAATTTCTCCTGTCCGGAAATAAATCCGTTTACCTTCTCGCCTTATCCGAATTTTCTCGCCACCGAATTACATTTCTCAGATCAAGCCTCTTTCAGTAAGTTTTTCAAAAAATGGGCCAGCATTTCATCCCTAGAATTCAGAAATGTGATAGTGAAATCCCAAAAATAAAAAATAGTTTCTTCAAAAAAGAGAAATTTCAAACATAACAGGACCGTAACTACATGAAAATTAATACCTAAACAACAAGAGTTTTAATTATAATTACATTGTCATAAATTGAATACTACTGGATCATTACCGTTATAAACCTTATAGATACCTTATAGTAACCTTATGGAGGTGTGTCAAAATGCACACCTTCTTTTTTTATGCACAAAACCCCGACTTTCACAAGCAGGGGC
>DYVS01000310.1:0-14159 GCA_020743075.1 Butyricimonas virosa
CTGAAATAAGGTGATGGAAACATATTTTGCATGTATGGTATTTAAAGGACAAATTAGATGAGAGTAGACTTGGTATTTGGGTTTAGAGGCAAGTTATGTGATGTTGTGAAATGGAGTCTGTTGTTCTGCTGTGTATGTTTTTCGGAAATCCCCGTGGCGGGAGAATCACGTTCTTCCTTGATCGTGATCACGGGAGAGGTGAAAGATGCAGATGGCGAACCGCTTCCGGGCGTGACGGTTGTCCTGAAAGGGACTTCTTGGGGATGTGCCACGGGTATGGATGGGAAGTTTCGACTGGAATTCCCGGAACAACAGGAGATGGTATTACTTTTTCGGTTTGTCGGAATGAAGAATCAAGAAGTTACGGTTACCGGAACCCGGTATATCCGGGTGACGATGGTGAAGGATATGAAGGAGTTGGACGACGTGATCGTGACCGGGTATTACACGCAGGCGAAGAATGCTTTTACCGGGGAGATTACCCGGATTAAGGGGGAGGATTTATTACGGGTATCCCCGACGAACCTGTTACAAGCGTTGTCAATCTTGACACCGGGATTGAGGATTGTTGAGAATAACGAGGCCGGGGCTGATCCGAACGTCGTGCCTGAGATTCTGATTCGCGGGGCGAGTTCAATCATGACAAAGGGACAGGAAGGGGTGAACGCTCCCTTGATCATGCTGGACGGGGTGGAGATTTCCGTGGAGGATTTGTATGATCTGGATATTTACGATATAGAACAGATTTTGGTGCTGAAGGATGCGTCTGCGGCGGTACTTTACGGGGAGAAAGCTGCAAACGGGGTGATATTGGTGGAACGGGTGCAGGGAAAGTCGGATAAGCCGAGATTCAGTTATAATTTCACGCCGATGTTCAGTTTTCCCGATTTGACCTCTCTTCGCTTGTGTGATGCGGAGGAAAAGTTGGAACTGGAGCGTTTGGCGGGATTGTATGACCGGGTAGATGGTAGTCTTGACCCAGCTTATGATTACAAGCTGGAGAATATCCGCCGGGGTGTCAACACGGATTGGGCGACGAAACCTTTGCGGAATGCTTTCACGCATAGTCATTCTGCCACGATGATCGGGCGGGGTGGCGGAATCGAGTACAAGGTAACGGGACGGTTGTCTGATACATATGGTGTGATGAAAGGTGATTATCGTCGGAATTACGGGGTGAATGTCTCTTTGTCATATCGGTTTGCCCGGGATGTGGTGGCCACTTACCAGTTAGCTTATACCATGACTGAGGGAAAGAATAGTCCTTATGGGAGTTTTGCGCAGTACACGAGGTTGAACCCGTACAATCCGGTGTATGACGAGGACGGGAAATATATACGGAATTATTACTTCGATCCGGTAAACCAGACGATGGAACGACAGATGAATCCGTTGTACAATGCCACGCTGGCGAGCTTTTCGAAGAGTCAGAATAAAGCGGTGACGAATTCTTTGTCGTTGCGCTGGGATGTGAACGAGGCTTTGTTTATCACGGGAAACGTGAGTGTGCGACAGGGTGACGCATGGAATAAGGTGTATGTTTCCCCGGAGGATGCGAGTTTCACCTTGCAGGAGATTCCTCAGAACAAGAAAGGAACTTACATGGCGCTTTCAACCGAGAAGACGGATTGGGCCGGGAAACTGGTGCTAAATTATCGTTTGCCACTGAATGAGGAGGGAAATTCGATTCTTTCCTTGAGCGCAGGTACGGACATCGGGAAGGACAAGTCGTCCTCGATGCAGGTGAAAGCAGAAGGGTTTATGAAGGACAAGATGACAGATATTAAATTTGCCTCACAATATGCGACCACTCGTCCCGTGGGAGGCGAGAAGGAGTCGGCAGAAGTGGGGTTCTTCGTGAATGGTAGTCTTGATTTGCTGGGACGATATTTTATTAACGCTTCCTACAAGACAGCGGGTTCGTCGAAGTTTGGGAGTAAGCATCGTTTTGCCCCGGTCTGGTCGGCGGGAATCGGTTGGAATCTGCACGAGGAAAGATTTATGAATTTCGATTGGTTGAATGTATTACGTCTTCGGTTTAGCGTTGGTTCGACGGCAAACGTGACGTTTACGCCTTATCAGGCTTTGACCACTTATCTTTATGATCCCGACTTGATTCATTATGGCGGAATTGGGGCTGTGCCGATCACGATGGGAAATCCCGATATGAAATGGCAGGTTACCCGAAAGTATAATTGGGGATTGACGGCTACTTTCTGGAAAGAACGGGTGAACGTGGAGGCTAGTTACTACGTGAACAAAACGAAGGATGCCTTGATGCCTTTGACCTTACCGTCTTCTGTCGGTGTTTCTTCGGTATTGGTGAATATGGGTAAGTTGCAGAATTCGGGCTACGAGTTTTCCATTTCTGCACAAGTGGTTAAGCGAAATAACCTGCTTTGGATGGTGATGGTAAACGGATCGCACGTGTTTGATAAGCTGACGAGTATCTCGGATGCGTTGAAGGCGGAGAATATGGCAGCTTACTATGGCGTGAAACCTCAGCCGATGTTCGTGGAAGGGGGATCTCAGTTCGGTATATATGCCATGCGTTCCGCGGGAATTGATCCGGCTTCCGGGCAGGAGGTGTATATCAAGAAGAATGGGAATTACACGTTTACTTACGATAAGAACGAGCGAGTGGAAGTCGGGAACACGAATCCCATGCTGGAGGGAAGTCTTTTCACGAGCTTGTCGTACGGGGGATTCACGTTGAATGTCACCGCAGCGTACAAGTTTGGCGGTGATATTTACAACACGACTTTGGCGAATAAAGTGGAGTATATTGATCCCTACGGGAATGTGGATCGTCGGGCTTTTACCGAACGGTGGAAGAAACCGGGAGACTTGGTGCGTTTCTTGGGGATTCCGGAGAACGTGAGCGATGAAAATCGGTATTCCGAGCGTTTCGTGGAACGGAATAATACGTTTGCGATAACGAGTATCATGTTGAATTACGAGTTTAAACCCGGTTATCTGCGCAAGATCGGGATCAAGAGACTGAATCTAGGCATAGGCGTTGCCGATATTGCCCGGTTCTCTTCCGTGAAACAGGAACGAGGTACGGAATATCCTTTTCAACGGAGTTTCCATATCACGTTTAGACCGACATTTTGATAACGACTAAAGGCAAAAGATGATGGAGAAAATAATATTACTGGCGTGTATCTCTTTATTTTTCTTGGGATGTGGGAATTTCCTAGATATAAATCCCGAATCGGAGGTGGTGAACGATGATATGTTCAGTACGGCGGAAGGAGTGGAGGATGCATTGTATGGGGTGTATATGTCGATGGTGAAAGAGGATATGTATGGTGGGGATATGTCGGTGTTGATACCGGAGTTGCTGGGACAGAATTTTGTTACGGATGATGGGTATTTGATTTATGTTTCACGTTTAGATAATGAAAATTCATATGCTCGTAATATGACTAAAAAAATGTGGCCGGGGAGTTATCTCGTTATTAGTTATTTGAATAATATAATCGAGAATTTGGAACAAAAGAGTGTGAAAGATTTTAAATACTATAATTTATATCGAGGTGAAGCTTTAGGGTTACGGGCTGCTATTCATTTTGATTTGTTACGATTGTTTGCTGTTCATATAAATTCAACGGATGAGAAGGCAAAAGCAAAGGCTATTCCTTACGTAACAAAATACACTTTTAAAGTGACCCCTTTTTCATCTGTGGAAGAAGTATATGAGAAAATCATTGCAGATTTGAAAGAGGCAGAAATTTGTTTGGCTGAAGATGAAGTGTTAATGCCAAAAATTCGTAAAGGTGGAGAAAAAGGTTTTACAGGTGCTAGAGAATTGCATTTTAATTTGTATGCAGCGCAAGCAATGTTAGCTAGAGTGTATTGGATGAAAGGGGATTTGGAAAATGCAAAAAAGTATGCGGATAAGGTGATCCAATCGGAGAAGTTCCAATTTGTAGGGCAAGAGGATTTATCGACATTTATGAAGAGACGGACTTCTTTGTCTGAGACGATTTGGGGATTATATACGACAAAGATAAGTTCGTATTTGTATGATAACCAGTTATTGTTAAATAAAATGAGTCTTCCTGTGGGTTGGAGAGATATTTATAAAACAGTGGAAGAGAATGAAGATAATTACGATAAACGTTATCATGCTTGGTTTATAACTAAAGAATATAATGGTAAGTCTAAAGATATTTTATCTAAAATTATGGATGAATCAAATGATGCTTCTGAATATACCGGAGGTGCATATTTTGGTTTTAGTATGATTCGTATTCCGGAAATGTATTATATTATGGCAGAGGCATTATTGGAGGAAGGAGATAAAGAATATGCAAGAGATTATTTGGATGCAGTAGTGTCGGCTAGAGGCATGGTTAAATTTGCAGATCGGGATACGGGTAAAGATATTACCTTGGAGGATATTATGAATGAACGGAGAAAAGAGTTATTTGGAGAAGGGCAATGGTGGTTTTGTTTAAAAAGATTGAATCGGGATATTTATGTGCATGCGTTGGATGCAACTTTAAAAGGAGGTGATAAAATTTACACCTTACCTTTGCCCACGGAAGAACTTGCCCCTCGTTAAATTACAAAATTAGAAAGCGTATGGCTACAAAGTATTTGATATATACAGGAATATTTCTTTTGTTAGGAGCTTGTTCGAACAAAGCTATTTATTATAATCCGGATCAGAAGAGAAGTATCTATTTTAATTGGGATCTTAGTAAATATGTTTCTAACGTGATTCCCGATACGGTGTTTTTCAGTTTTGCAATTTATGAAGAGAAGGAGGTGGAATATCATATCCCGGTGAAAAGTATGGGAATGCCTGTCGATGAGGATCAACATTTTGAGTTGGAAGTCGTGGAGGATTCCACCACGGCGGAATTCGGGAAACATTACGAGTTCGGTACTTTGACCATTCCTAAAAATGAAGTGGAAGGAATATTGTCCTTGAAATTGAAACGGACGGAAGACCTAATGAATCATCCTGTTCTTCTTTATTTGAAGTTTCGGGAGAACGATTATTTCAAACCGATGGAAGGGGAGCATTATTGCCTTTCCATTATGGATGGAAAACTGGCAAAACCGGCTTGGTGGGCTAGTTATTATTTGGGAGAATATAGCAATAATAATGATAGATTGTATTTGAAGATTTTGGAAAACTTTTGGGCTTTGGAAGAATTAAAACCCGTGTTTTATGCTGAAAAAGAGAAGGAGTACGGGAAGTTTCTGGAAAATGCCCCGACAGCCTTTTTCCAAATGCCGGGAAATATGATTTGGATAAAATACGTGTTGAAACCTGCTTACGAGTATTATCGTGATCCGGTAAACACGTACGAAGGGTTTGCCATGGTTGATCCGGATCGATTTATTCGTTGAGCAAATAAAAGTTATTGGAGATGAAAATTAAATACAGTATCGGGATCTTGTGTTTTACCTTATTCGGGTTGGGAGCCTGTCTGGATGATCAATCCTCCTTGGGAGATCGGGAGTTATCGGAAATCACTATTTCCGCACCTTATGACACGTTGACGGCTTATTTCGGAGAGGAATTTGTGGTAAGTCATTTGAGCGTGGAACAGTCCGGGGAAGAACTACCTCTCGCTTATGAATGGAGTTACGGAACGTTGAATACGGATGAAGATGGAATGGCGTCCTATCCGATTAAAGATTCGTTACATATCGTGTCGCACGATCCGGAATTGAAATATGCTTTTCGGGAATTAGGCACTTTCGGGTTACGATTGAGAGTTGATAACGGGGAAACGATCCGGTATAAATATTTTGTTCTTCAGGTAGATACTGAGTTTTCGGAGGGGATAACGATATTAAGTCGGGATGGGGATGGAAAAGGACGGATTTCCTTTATGAGAACACTCACAAAGGAGGAAATTAATACCGGGAAAGTACCCGTGTTCCGGACGGATATCATGGAACTGATTAACCCGGGAACGAAAATGGAAGATGTGACCGATATGGTACAGGTAAATAATCGTTTATTGGTTTGTTCCGGTGATGCGGGAAGGATTTATAACATGGATTCCCGGACTTTTGATGTTGAAGGCATGACTTCGTTTAAGGAACTATATCCGGGATGTGCTTTTGTGAAGTTTGCCGGGGTCTCTGCTAATAATAACATATATCTCGTATCACGTGACAGGCGGGGCTACGTGTATGATTATGTTTTAGATGAATTAATGCTGACAGAATATTTTAAAGATCTGGATGTTGATGCGGCAGTTTCGGTGGATCGGCCTGTGTTTGTAAATTATGAAACGTCCGTGTTTTATTCTCTGTCGCTCGGAGAGATAAACAGCTCTTTAAACAGGTATGTCGATTTTAATATTTGGGGTATTTGTGCTGTTGGGAGTAGCGTGTACGTTATGGCTACTTATAAGGTCATGCCTTCCTATATTTATTTGTCCCAGACGACTTTTAGTTTAGGCAACCCGACAATTCTTCAATTCTATGATAGTCCGGTTTCACTAAAAGTTAACCGGAATTCATTGTTTGCCGGAAGTAAATCATATAGTTGCCTGTATTACACGTGTGAGGATGGTATATATTATTGGGATTTGAAGAAACAGTTGTCAACAACACCTGTTATTTCGATACCCGTGGGAATGGAAATTACTAGTTTATCGATGAACCCGGATGGGACATTGCTATATGTTGGTTTGCACGAAAAAGAAGGGACGGAAGCTTTGAAAGGGCATTTATATGTTTATGATGTGAAGACTTCTACTTTGATAAGTCAATACCATAATATTGCAGATAAACCTGTTGCGATTATTTATAAAGAACGAGCGTAGTAGAACGAGCAACCTTAAAATTTGAAGAATAATTTGTAAGAATCTGATATGATGTTGAATACAATTATTAACTTTGCTGACAGCGTGTAAATGTATTTTATTTAATAATCAAAAAAATCAAGGGGCATGAAAAGAGTTTTTTTCTTTATTCAAATTTTATTTTTAATAGCTTTATTTTCCGGGGGTAACCGGGATATAGAGGCTGGTAATATGAAGATGTCTTCGCTACCTTCACAAGCTCGGGATCAGGCGTATTATTCGCAGTTGGAACAGAGTGGTAATCGTTATACGAAAGATCATAGTTGGTTGAAAAATGGAGATGATTTTATACAGGTGGGTATTTCTTATGATCATGTAGGGGCAATAGGGGGAGCTGTTGGTTTTATCATTCCGGCCAAGGCGGTAGATGAAACTTTTGTAAAGGGTGAATTGTTAGCAGAAATTGAAGGTGCTAGTGGTAGGACTGAATTACATGCACCGTGTGCCGGAGTGGTGAAGGGAATAAATCCAATGATTGAAACTCCTTACGATATGCAAGCGAATCAAGTTTGGGTATACAAATGTCATTTGAAAAGAGATCAATTAGAAAATTTGATGGGTGATCAAGAGTACGCTGATTACATCAAATAGGACTTTCCTTCTTTTATGTTAGAGTTTGTCTATCTCCACTCTTCAGTTTACATCCTTTTCATATTTTGTCGTTATCTTTTCGTTATCTCTTCGTTCCTAGGAGCGGGTAGATAACGAAAAGATAACGAAGACATAACAATACATATGTAAGGGAAAGAGTGGAGATGGACAATTAGAAGTAATCAGAAAGATTTACCACCGATATTCTTTCCTGGATATTGCGTATAGTTGGGTTACAGCTGACTTAAAGCCGAGATAAAGCCGAGTTGAATCGTCTTTGCTGTTACGGGTTTCCTTGATGTGTATTTTGGGGCAAGTGTTCATGCGCTTAAATGGGATAGAATATAGCTTTTTTATTTATACACCCTGTTTGTTTCCAAAAAGAGATATGTGCAGTCGATCACAGAAGCGCCACCCATTCCGGATGCAATGTTCCAAAGTTTTAGGGATTGAGAGGTTTAATTCTTCGGGTGTGGCACCCATGGGCATTAACAAGATGTCTTCGTTTGTCCATCCATCTAGTTGCCTCAAAAGTGCTTGGATTTCGATCACGTCGTTTTCCCCGGAGTAAACGAATTTTAGTTGAAAGTCTTTTTTGTTTTCGCGTGCGTGCGTGATAAATGATTGTATGGCCGGGATGTTAATACGGGTATTGTTATGGTAGTCTGCGTAAGGAGCGGGAGGAACAGAGCCAGACAATTTGGGTGAAAGACTAAAAAAGTCGATCATCCCGGCACACTCTTCTACATAAATCGTGGCGTTGGTTTCGACGGTCATGTGAAAATAGGTCTCTTTTTTTAATTGCATACACAATTCCCTGACTTTGTCCGCCTGCAAGAAGGGTTCGCCACCCGTGATCACGATATGATCTATGTTTCCCCGGTTGTGATCGATAATTTGCACGATTTCTCTTATGGGCAGGGTGAATGAATTCTCAACTTTAAAAGCGGCGTATGCCGTGTCACATTCGCAAGTATTCCCGGCCAGTGTTTTCCACGTGCAATGGAGATTACACCCGGCTAACCGGATAAACAAGGAAGGTATACCGTTTAATTTTCCCTCGCCCTGAATCGTTCCCGGCACGTGTAATCCCGAGGCTGGCAACTCCTTTAGCAGTTCTCCGTCCTTGTCTTTCGTGATAGGGAATATACCATCTTTTGCCAAATGCAACATACTTAAGTCTTTTATCTTTTAGTTTTTATCTTAATATCTTATTGCTTCCCACCACTGATCATCTTTCCATTCTTCCCGGATAGCTTCGGAAAAACGGATGTCATGAATGTTGAAGTTCACGAGTTGCAGGTCTTCCCGGAAAGCTTCGGCGTACCCGGTTGCCGTTTCATGTACCCGAACGGAAGAGAGCCGTACGTTTCCTTCCCCGTTTTTATGCTCCGTGTTTTGCAGGATTTTGTCGATCAGGTAAAGGAACAACAAAGCGTATCCTTCTGCAGAAGGGGAGACGGGGATTTCAGCCACCCGGCGGTTGTATTTGTAGATAAAAGTCTTCAACTCGTCGGATTCTTCCTGCCACAGCGAGTAGGTATGGTCGAAACTATCCACGAGTTCCTTCACTTTATCCAGCAGCACGAAGTCCATCACCATATATCCCCGGTCCAGCTTGTCGGACGTGATAAATACTTCCACGATATACGAATGTCCATGAATGTTCTCCCGACAACGGTGTGAAGAACAATTCCGCACGATGTGTGCCCCTTCGAATTTGAATAACTTTCTGATTAACATTGATCAATTATTAAATTTTAGATCCTACTAATTTCTTGATTTTAGATTTTCCCCCACGAAGTCCACGCTTTTTCTACCGTAAATCGTAATTCATAAATCATAAATTAAATCGGTTTTTTCATTTTCAATTCTCCATTTTCAATTAAACAACGGGTCCTTTATTCCCGCCTCTTCAAATGCTTTTGCCCGGAGAAGGCAGCTATCGCAAGTACCGCAGGGTTTTTTGTCGCCGCGGTAACAAGTCCAGGTGAGGCTGTAGTCAACGCCTAAGCGATTACCGAGACGTACCTCGTCGGCTTTGGTCATGTGCATGAAGGGGGCGTGAAGGGTGATCTTTTGTTTTTTCTCGGCGCCGAGAACGGTTCCCAAGTTTATAGTTTGTTCCATGGAGCGGATGAATTCTTCCCGGCAATCCACGTACCCGGAATAATCCACTTCGCTGACCCCGATAAAGATGTCGGTGATGTCAAGGGCGTCAGCGTAGGAGGCTGCCACGGAAAGAAATACCATGTTTCGGGCAGGAACGTACGTGTCCGGGATGGTAGTCCGGTTTATATCCCCGTCGTGAATGTCCATTTTCTCGTCCGTGAGAGAACAACCGTCCCATTGGTTCAGCATGATTTTCACGAATTTGTGTTCTTTTACCCCGGCAGCTTTTGCCACGGCTTTTGCCGCTTTTATCTCTTTATCGTGTTTTTGTCCGTACTCGAAGGTGATAGCATATAATTCATCAAATCCTTGCTCTCTGGCAACGTATAGAGCTGTCGTGGAGTCCAGCCCACCGGATAATAAAACAAGCGCTTTCTTCATGATTTTCCTTTCTATTATTTTATAAATACAAAGGTAATATATTTCGGGTTACGATCAACAGGAAATGGAATGGGGGATAAATAAGACTTTTTGTCAGTATTTTGTGTGTCGAGAATCTTGCCGTGTGGTATTAATCTCGTTAATTTGGGGATTCCTATTGCTATTTTTACTTATGTAAAACTTTTTTTGTTTACTTTTTTTTGTTCACTAATTAGCTCTTATTTCACCTATTTATTTTATATTTGTCAGATACTAATATTTGAAAATCGAAGAGTGTTCATCTTTTTAATGACTAATTCATATTTGATATGTTTGGAAAGAAAAAGAATGAAGATGACTCTGAAAAATTAATGAAAGTCAGTGCTGACAACCTGACAATGATAACAATAGGGACGATAGTGAAAGGGATAATCACTATTGCTGGAGGATTACATCTGGAGGGAACGTTAGAGGGAGACATTATTTGTAAAGGGAAAGTTGTGATTGGTCCACAAGGAAAAGTCAAGGGAAATGTGAACTGTGATACCGCGGTATTGTATGGTCTGTTGCAAGGAGATATTCGTGCAATGAATGAACTGTACATGAAATCCGGGTGCATGGTAAAAGGTGATGTTTACACGCGTAAGCTGGAAATAGAGCCGAATGCCGGATTCGATGGTGTTTGTAATACCACCGGGATGAATGTCCCCGTGAAGGACAAGAACACCAAAGTGGAAAAGGTCATGGTGGTGGAGGAGAAGTAGCCCTAGACTGGATTCTCTTAAAAATAGACTTTTAATTTTCTCCTGGTTTGGATGTACGATTTTACGACAAGTGAATGGTCGGTTGTTGAAATGTTTGCATAAATAGCTAATTGGCATATGTTTGATTATGTGTCGGTTGGGGTAAATTATAAAACACTATAAATTGAAATCTAAACAGATAGAAGATGAAACGAGAATTTTTAACACAGTTTATGGAGCGACTTATTGTCGAGTTGGAACGAGAGCAGCGAGATGGTACTGCTCATGTTTATCAGAGTACTTTGAAACGGTTGAAGAAATTTGCGAATGGGCGCGAAGTTAGTTTTAAGCAATTGACCCCGGAATGGTTATCTCAATTCGAGCGGAAACTGTTGGCCGACCAATTGAAGTGGAATTCCATTTCAACCTATATGCGGACGTTGAGATCCGTTTATAATCAAGCGGTTGAACGAGGGATTGCCTCTTATATACCCCGTCTTTTCAGTCGGGTACACACCGGGATTGATTGTCAGGTGAAAAGGGCAGTTTCCCCGGAGGTGATCTGTCGGTTGATGACAGATAAGAAGCCTCTGCCTGAACGGCTTTCTTTTACTCGGGATATGTTTGTCCTGCTGTTTTTGTTGCGGGGAATGCCCTTTGTCGATCTGGCATTCTTGCGTAAATGTGATTTGCAGGGAAACGTGGTTGTTTATCATCGGCACAAGACAAGACGAAAACTGACCGTTGTGGTTTGTCCCGAGGCGATGGCTATTATCGAGAAATATAAGGATATGTACCCTGATTCTCCCTATTTGCTTCCTATTATTCAGGACTCCAAGCAGGATGAATACCGGCAGTATTCCAAGATGTTACGCTTGCATAACTACCGGTTACGACAAGTCGGGTATTTCCTGAAAATCAGGGAGCAGTTAAGTACTTACGTGGCTCGCCATACTTGGGCAACGACGGCATTACGACAGAATTATAATTCCAGCCTGATCTGTGATGCGATGGGGCATTCGTCGGTTAAGGTGACCGAGACTTATTTCCAGCGTTACCGGGAAGATGAGGTGAATCAATTAAATAATGCACTTGTGGCTTTTGTTCTATCCAAGAAAGTGTCGTGTTGAGAATAATGTTAGGAATTATGTGATGTCAAGGAGGTAAATATCTGACAATTAGTCAGAAAAAAATCCGTTACTTTGTAGGTAACGGAATCTTTTAATGAGTGCAAATTTATATATATATTTTTATTATTTCAAATAATGCGACGATTATTTTTCAATAGATGATAAAATAATTCAATTTTTTTTGAGTAGTAGTTTTTTTGGAGACAAAAAAACTATTACCCACCTCGATTTTCTAAAAGATGGGTGGAGTTTAGATCGCCTTCCCCGGACTACAAAAATTCATTATATAAATAATAACCCGCCGAAAGACCCCTTTTTATTTTAAATTTTATGTTTTACCGTTACCTACAAAGTAACGGTAAATTTAAATAGTGTGTAGTAAAAATTTTTGATGACATTCTGTCAGATTTCAAATGTTAGGTAATTTTAAAGAATGGGTTATGAAAAAAAGATTTAGTTTATTATGGTCATTGCTTGCAATGGTGGTCGTGTGTGCTTGTTCAAAGAGTGGTGGTTCGGATTATCCGGATCCGGAAAAGGCCGGTTTAACGTTTCAAGTTACTTTTGACAAAACTGGTATGGAAGGAAGGGCTCCACAATCTACAGCAATTCCGGAAACTTCATGGGCAAATGTCAAGCAATTACAATTCTTATTGTATAATGCGTCCGGTCAGGTGGTTTATTCAACCATCGTGAATCCGTCAAGTGCGTTGACCACTTTCACGTACGTGGACGTACCGGTAGGTACCGGTTACACGTTAGTTGCTGTTGCCAACGTGAAAAGTTCTTCCGATGCAGTTACCACTTATATAGATGGAGGTACAACTCCAACTGAATGGACGATGTGGAATGTACGTCAGAAAACAATTCCGAATTTATTAGTAGAACATAAAGCGAGTGCTTTCCCGACATTCTGTTCAGCTAAACTGACTACTGCCGGTAATACTGCTTATACTGAGCCGTCGGAAATTTTTATGGGGGCTGCAACAAGTATTGATGTAACTGCTGGTGTTACTACTCCCGTGCCAGCTATTGCTCTGAAACGTGAAGTTGCGATGATGCGTGTTCGTTTGAATGTAAAAGATAGCGAGACTGATAATGAGAACACGGTTGATTTCACGAAGGATGCTTCTATCATGATTTACCGTTTGCCTGAAAACATGAAGGTTGGGGCTACAACTGCGGGAGGGGTGAGTGCAACGTCTATTGATGCCAATATATTGACAATAAAAGACGGAACTATTTTCAACACGTCTAATCCGACTTCCGGATATGATCCGAAGGTTGTTTTGGGTGGTAATTTCACGATGTGGAGAGATGTTATCGTGTGGCCGAATAATGGAGGACGTACGATTAATGGTGCGTCAACGGCAGAAGCATCAGTAGATCGCCAATATTTTATCGTTGTTTCCGGACGTGGTAAGGCTGGTCATATTTTGGCAAGCGGAGATGAAATGCTTACCGAGGGTCCTGTTTACTGGTCTGGTTTGATCAAGCAGAACTTTACGCCGAATACGATTCGTGAAGTGAATTTGACTTTACGTTCCGGGGGTACTACGGAAGTACCGACCAAACCTAGAGATGAGGGTGGTTTGACGATTGATGTTGCTGCACCGGAAGCTTGGAGTAGTAATATCGTAGAATCAGCACTTACACTATAAAAGAATTCCTTTTTATACACTCAAGATGATTTGCCTGGGAGCGGGATCCCCTGCTCCCGGGGAATCTGAAATTAGTGTAAAATCAACAAAAATATTAAATATGGGAAAGAACAGACTTCTCATAGTATTTACGGGTGTGATTATCCAACTCCTGCTTGTGTCATGTACCTATGATTATTTTAAAGATGAAACCAATTACCAGGTTTACGTACCCGAAGTGGTGGATAATAAGGTTAGTGACTGTCGTGTACTGGTTTATGACGAGACCGGAGTGTTGGTGGGAGCGCGTTACGAGGCTGCCCCGTGGAATGATCCCCGTATGAGAGCAGGGTTGTTTAGTTTCAGATTACCCCCTGGTGAATATAAGGTCTATTGTTATACGAATACGGATAGTCTTTCATTCGCGGATGAGCAACAACTGGAAACCTCTGCTTTTATGTTGAATAATAGCAGTTCCGGGGAGAATCATTACGTGCATCCTTCGGACGTGTTATTCCAGAAGTTTGTGCCTGTAATCGATCATCCGGGAATTTTACGTACCGACACGGTAGAATTGGAACATTATACGGGACGGGTAACCGTGCGTTTTAAAAATTTTCCAGGTGACGTGTCTCGTATAGAAAACGTGCAATTATTGGCAGAAGGGGTGTCCACCGTACA
>DYVS01000311.1:0-5207 GCA_020743075.1 Butyricimonas virosa
TAAGTACTTATGTTTATTCTGATGCAATTGTGGAGGCTACGTTTAGTAGCGTGTACGAGCAATGGTATAAGGTGATTCTTTCCTGTAATAATATCTTGAATAATATTGATGGTCGTAAGGATGTATTTACCAAAAAATATTATGAATTGGTGAAAGGAGAGGCTTTGGCTATACGTGCTTTTATGCATTTTGACGTGTTACGTTTGTTTGGTCCGACTCCGGCAGCTGTTGTGTCTGGGGAACGAATTTTGCCTTATGTTACAGAAGTTTCAACAATCCCTAATGTACATATTACTTTTGATGAGTATATCAAATTGTTGGAACAAGATATGTTGGAGGCTGAATCTTTACTAGCTGTAAGTGACCCAATAATAGGAGATAATACTTCACTGTATGA
Source organism: Butyricimonas virosa (assembly GCA_020743075.1). Taxonomy (GTDB): domain Bacteria; phylum Bacteroidota; class Bacteroidia; order Bacteroidales; family Marinifilaceae; genus Butyricimonas; species Butyricimonas virosa_A. Next base: position 398 of record DYVS01000311.1, read on the forward strand.
TGCAGCAATGGATGATTTTATTCAAAGCCGAGAATTGCGAGTAAATTATTACGCTCTAAAAGCTTTGATGGCGCGTTTTTATTTGTGGATTGATCAGGAGGATTCAGCGTTTTCTTGTGCCAAGGAGGTTATTGAGGCAAAGAGTGCTTTGGGGGGAGATATTTTTACACTAGCCGATAAAACAGTTTTTTTAAGTGACAATAAAGCTTTAACAGGCGAGTGGATATTTGGTATTAGTGTTAAAGGCTTGGCGGATGATGTGCAGGTGAATTTTATCGAGGCGAGAGCAGGAGCTAAATTAACGAAAACAAAAGAGATGGTGCTTACCGGATTGTATGAGAATAATACGGCGGATACGAGAAGGAATTTATGGAAAGATTATACAAGTGAAAGTGGAGCTATTTTTTCGTATTTGTTTACGAAGTATACTCAAGAAGGCTTGTCGTCTTTACCAGTTATGAGAATTTCGGAGATGTATCTGGTGGCTGCAGAGGCAGCTCCGACTTTAGAAGAGGGTATCTCGTACTTTAGAAAATTCAGAACTTCGAGGGATCTACAGACCTTGACGTATTCAACGAAGATACAATTACAGTCTGATATATTGAAAGAATACGAGAAAGAATTTTATGGTGAGGGGCAGATGTTTTATGCTTATAAACGGGTGAATTCTCCATCTATGTTGTGGTCAATCGTACCTATAACACCTTCAATTTATAAAATTCCGTTGCCTCAGGACGAAATTAGTTATTTACCGTAAAATGAAAAGATGATGAGAAAAATATATTTTTTGTTGTTAATCGTTTTTTTAGTTGCTTGTAATTCAGATAAAATCATGTTATTTGATGTTGATGCCGAGAATAGTGCTGCATTACGTTTCGTGAATGCAGATATGGGAACAGATCTCAGTGGCAATGCGTTACTTGGCGAGAATGATACGACGCAAACGGTTACATTTGTAGTGAGAAAGGAGACTTATCTTATTGATACGATAAATTTGATTGTGACAACTTCTGGACCGGTATTGAATAAGGAACGGGTGTTTGCGATAGAGCAAGTTGTTGAATATCCTAAATTTACTTATTTGTATGATGAACATAATAACGTTGTTGATTCTGTTATTGATGCTGTGGCTGGTGTGCATTATCGTCCTCTTGATGATCCTTATACGGCTTCTTTTTTGAGAATACCAGCAGGGGAAACACAAAGTGTTGTTCCCATATTGTTATTGCGATCAAAAGATTTGCAAGAAAGACCCTATCGTTTGAAATTACGATTAGTTCCGAATGAAAATTTTGCAGTTGATTTTGATGCGCCTTCTAAAGTTCGAATTATTAATTTTTCGGATATTCCTTCTATGCCGCTTTATTGGGAAAAGGATGCTGTATGGTTTTTTGGAAGATATAGTGCGACAAAGCTTCGTTTTATGGTAAATTATAGTGATATAGATTTATCTGGTAGTAATTTGTTAAACTATGGAGCGGCAGATTTCACGTATTATCAAAAACGTCTTCAAAAGGCTTTAATGGAATATAATGCCACTCAACTGACTCCGTTGAAAGATGAGACCGGAAGGACTATGGTTTTTCAGTATGAGTTGAATTAATGGATAAAATGTTAGAATATGAGAAATAGGACCAAGAAATTTATCAATGCATATACGTTTATTGTTATTTGTATGAATGTATTGATTATAGGGTGTTTTGAAGATAAAGGTAATTATGAATATTCGGAACTTAACGAAATTCATATAGATACGTTAGCCTCTCCTTGGCGAGTAGATTTTCAAGAAGAAGTGATACTAACTCCTAATGTTGTTACTTCAAAGGAAAGTGAATACGAGTATTATTGGTTATTGATAGATAAGCAGTCTAATATTGCGTGTGATACCATATCAAGAGAAAAAGAGCTGAAGTATACTGTGAACTTGGCCGCCGGTTCGTATAGGCTTGTCTTTCGGGTGAAAGATATGAAGACTGGATTGATAGCTTCTGTTGAAACAAATTTGGAGGTTGCTTCCAATCTGTCCGACGGGTGGATTATTCTTAAAGATGATGGTAATTATACCGATTTGGATTTGTTTACTTACGAGGGGCATGAATATCCGAATTTGATTTATTCAATGAATGGAGAAAGTTTGGAGGGAACGGCTAGGGATATCGGGTTCTACGTGCGGAAAACCTATTATAGCAATACTCAAATTCAAACTTCTACGAAGTGTCTTATGGTGATGAGTTCTAAGGATATAAAAGTGATTTCGGCGAATGATATGGCTATTTTATTGGAGTATGAAGATTTGTTTTATGATATACCTGTAGTTTGTAATCCACAAAAAATATATAATCAAGGATTGTATTCTTCCGTATTTTTTATTAATAACGGAGATTTATATTCATCTCCTGGAACAGGGATGTTTTCTCCTCCCTATCAAAATGTATATTTGACTGGTGATAAAATATCCACTCATTGTGCGGTTTCTGCCAGCTCTATGAATGGATTTTATATGAATGGTTTTAATGAAACATGGGGTAATATTGTTAAGTGGGATATGGAGGGTAACGAGTATGTGGATAGAATGGGTATGTCTAATTTGAAATTACTTCATATGTATGATAATGGTATAGGTGGGGTCGGGTATTTGTTTCAAAATAAAAACTATCCAGATTCACTTTATGTATTCCGTAGTATAACGATGCAGTTGGATACTTTACCTGACAATTTAAATATCGTATATAGTAGTTGTATAGGTTCTAATTGGGAACTTCCTTATATTTATTTTACGAAAGGACATGAATTATGGAGGTTAGATGTGTCTTTGCGGGTAGAAACTAAAGTGGATTATAATTTTAATGGAGAAGAAATCACTTTTATTGCTCATGTAAAAACTCCGATAGCCGTGGGGAAAAATAAATTGATTATTGCAACTTATCTATCAGGAAACTATAAAGTATACCTATTTGATTTACTATCCGGCTTGCCTGATGGGGAACCTCAAGTATTGAAAGGGGAGGGGCGTGTGACTGATGTTTTCCATCAATCATTTTATAATGCGACAGGAGATTATTATTCGTATCCACAGAATTATTGATTAAAAAGTAGAAATATGTATAGAAGATTTATTATTATAGTATTTTTTGTCCTTTTTAGTGTTGTGCTTGTTGCTCAGAAGTACAAATTGGATGTTCAGTTAGATGGGTTAAATGCCACTTTTGGAAATTTTGTTATTTATGATCCTTATTTAGCAGAGGGAATAAAAGTTGAGAGAATCCCTGTGGAGAATGGGCATTATGTGGTGGAGGGGGAGTGCTCCTATCCCATGATAACGAGTATCGTGTTTGATGATAATAAAACGATGAAGTTGATAAAAGGAGGTTTTATACCATGTAAATCAGCATTGCTTTGGGCTGTTGTTGAACCGGGAAAGGCACTGAAAATTAGAGGGAAAACTACAACTTTTCATGATGTAAATGTAGAGGATAACGGGGAAAATCAAAAATTATCCGAAATAAATAAGCGAGTTATTCCTTTGATTAACGAATGGGGGGATTTGCAGGTTCAAATGAATAATGACACGACGCTTGCTGAAGAAGAAAGGGATATAATAACTGAAAAAATAAAAGCATTAGATGCAAAAGTGATAGCTATTCAGAAAGATATGATAACCAAAGATCCTTCGTCTGTGGCCGCATTGTGGTTGCTTGATGAGATGTTTACTCGTAATCAGGTAACTGTAGATGAGGTTATTGGAATATTGAAAAGTGTAGATAAGAAGTATATAGATCATCCGTATTATTTAACTTTAATGAGTAAAATAGAGGGGGCTAAAAATGCGGTTGTGGGTAAATTGGCACCGATGATTGTGACAAGGAACACTTTTGACGGAGCGGAGTTCAATCTATCTTCTTTGAAAGGGAAATATGTAATTCTTGATTTTTGGGGAACATGGTGTGGTCCGTGTATGGCAGGAATGCCACGGATGAAAGAATTGCGAGATCGATATAAAGATAAATTAGTGCTTGTAGGTGTGGCAGAGGAAACTAATATTGAAAATTGGCGGAATGTGATTAAAGAAAAAGATTTGAATTGGTTTCAAATTCATAATGGTATAAAAAAGGAGGATTTTGTGGCAAAATATAATATCACAGGTTTTCCGACTAAAATTTTAATTTCTCCAGATGGAATAATTTTATATAGGGCCATGAATGAAACAGATGAATTCTATGAGAATGTTACTAAGTTTATAAAATAATCAAGTGTAGGTTATAATATTAAAAAGGTCGGAAATAGAACGATGGTGTTCAAAAAGTACTTATCTGTAGTGTTCCTAATTCCCAATACTCAGTTTCTATATTACTATGCTTCTGAATTTTTGTTAATTAGGGGCTCGCATTTAAGTACTTTTTAAACGGATTCGTTATATATATAATATAGATATATTGAATTGTAAATAGTATTCCTATAAAATATTTATCCTCTTCCATTTTCTCTGCATTTCTTATATATTGATAAACTTCCTCCTTGGTTACCCTTTTAAAAATCTGGAATTGTGAAATACAAACCGAGGTTCCTCTTTTTTCGTAAATCATTATCTTGGTATGTTATTTTTTTAGTTTAATAAATTAATTAATTTTGTCAAAACGAAGTTCCGGACGTATTAACTACGAATACTATATGGCGAATGAACTTTTAGACAATAAGACTTTTGAGGATTTGTTCGAATTACATTTCACGAAACTGATGGGGTTCGTGTTTAATTACGTGCGGGATGAGGAGGTGGCAAAAGATATTGTTCATGATGCTTTTCTGACTTTGT